>NZ_JADEXE010000365.1 GCF_015207265.1 Nodosilinea sp. LEGE 07298
GTGTAGTGGCTTGAGGTGGGCTGGGCACAATGCCTTGAATAGAGGCTTTGGCAGCACGTACCTTCCCGTCAGGTTGAGTCACTTTCTCGTATAGGATCGTATCTCCGAGCTGCGGACGGCGACAGTCTCCCGGCAGCGCGCTGATGTGTAAGAAAACGTCCTTGCCACCATCTTCCGGTTTAATAAAGCCGAAGCCTCTGTCATCCTTCCAAGTTTTCAGTTGCCCTCTGTTGGGAACAGGTGTCATTCACTAGCCTCGGGATAACCACTTTGTAGGGTTCCCCAAGTGAGCCGTCTCCCTGACAGCACCATATAGGTTGACTTTAGTGCTCAGCTCACGGCTCACGGCTTTCGTCTAACCTCGCTGTCGCGCAAGACTGATGTGAGCTACTCACTGGCCTCTGCCACGGCCAATCGTAATCCCAGCGCGATCAGTGCTACCCCAGTCAAACGCTCCAGCCAGTGAGAAATAGCCAAAATATACCGTTTGAAAATTCGCTGAGAAATCATGACTGCTACCACCGCGAACCAGACCAGCGCCACCACGGCAACGGTCGCACCATAAATAGCTTGCGATAACAACGGCGTTGAGGGCTGCACAACTTGGGTAAATAATGCCAGGAAGAAGAGTGTCGCTTTGGGATTAAGCAAATTCCCGAAGAAACCAATGCGAAACGCTGCCATGCGCCCGATATCACGCTGCTGTTCTGCATGTTCTGGTGCGTTCATGCAGTGTCCCTGAAGGGGAATCGCTAGTCTTCTAGCCTTCAAGGATTTAATGCCGATATAGATGAGATAGGCAGCGCCAACCCATTTCAAGACATTGAATAGCAGAATAGATTGCGAAACCACAGCGCCGATGCCAACTAGTGAATAGGTGGCGTGGACGAGGTTGCCAGCCCCAACCCCAACTGCTGTATAAAGTCCTGCCCGCCGAGAGTACGCCAAGCTATTTCGTAACGTCAGAGCGAAATCAGGGCCGGGAGTGACAACTGCTACTAAACTGACAGCAAAGACGGTTAACCAAGCCGAGAAGAACGCCATTCTCTCTCTCCTTGTATGACACTTTAGGTATGACATCTTGGGCGAGAGCCTACCACGGGTTGCTAATCAGATAATGTTCTCCCAACCGACTCGCAAGCGCTTTGGCCAGCACTGGCTCACCGATGAGAGGGTGCTCCACCGCATGCTGGAGGCCGCCGACATCACCCGACAAGATACGGTGCTGGAGATTGGCCCCGGTACCGGGGTGCTGACCCGTTGGCTGCTGCCTTTAGCCAACGCGGTGATTGCAGTCGAGATCGATCGCGATCTGATCCGCAAGCTCAACAACCTGTTCGCCAAGCACGACAACTTTCGCCTGGTGCCCAGCGATATTCTAGAGCTAGACATTGCTGCCGCCTCGCGGGACAAACACTTTGACTTTGGCCTACCCAATAAAGTGGTGGCCAATATTCCCTACTACATCACCGGGCCAATTTTAGAGAAGCTGCTGGGCACCCTGGCTGCGCCAAACCCAGAGCCCTACGATGCGATCGTGCTGCTGGTGCAGAAAGAAGTGGCCGAGCGTTTGTACGCTCGCCCTGGTCGAAAAGCCTTTGGGGCGCTGTCGGTGCGGGTGCAGTATTTGGCCGATTGCGAGCTAGTTTGCCCGGTACCGGCTCGGGCCTTTCAGCCGCCGCCCCAGGTCGATTCAGCGGTGGTCAAGATTACACCGCGATCGCCCACTACCCCCTCCAACGACCTGGCTGGGTTCGATCGCCTAGTAAAGCTGGGCTTTGGCAGCAAGCGAAAGATGCTGCGCAACAACCTCAAGGGCGTGATTGATCGCGACGAGCTGGAGGCAATGATGACATCCCTCGGCATTGAACCTACCGCTCGCGCTGAAGACCTCAGCGTTGAGCAGTGGGTAGCGCTGAGTAATACAATCCTGAAGCAGTCGTCATCATCACGTTAAAGAGCGCTGATTTAAGGCTGGTGGGCATTGCCCACCCTACGACTGTAGAACCTACGGGAACCAAGCAGGCGGGTTGCCTGCCCTACGGATACTTGCCACTTCACCAAGGATCGCTCGATGCGTCTCTACTCCCTGCTGGCCGCCGCCAAAATCAACCTCTATCTTGAAATTGTGGGCAGCCGTCCCGACGGCTTCCACGAGCTGATTATGGTGATGCAGAGCGTGAGTTTGTGCGATCGCATTACCGTGCGCAGCATTGGCGTCGATGAGATTCGGGTGCGCTGCAACCACCCGCTGGTGCCCGCAGATGACACCAACCTGGCCTACAAAGCGACAGCGCTGGTGAACGATCGCTGCCCTGGGGTAATGGCCAAGCTGGGCGGCGTCGAAATCACCATTGAAAAGCAAATTCCAGTGGGGGCGGGGCTGGCTGGGGGGTCATCCAATGCTGCCGCCGTGCTGGTGGGGCTAGATCTGCTGTGGAACCTCGGGCTTAGCCAAACCGAGCTGCAAGAGCTAGGGGCCGAGCTGGGGTCAGACATTCCGTTTTGCGTGTCGGGGGGCACCGCGATCGCCACTGGCCGGGGCGACAGGCTCGATGCCCTATCCGGCATCGACAACCTGCACCTGGTACTGGCCAAGTACGAATCAGAGTTTGTCTCTACTCCCTGGGCCTACAAGACCTACCGGGCCGAGTACGGCAATAGCTATTTAACCGATACTCAGAGCTGGCAGCAGCGACAGTCTCAGGTGCGATCGGGCGAGATGGTGCGGGCGGTGGCCCAGCGCAATGCCAAGGCCCTCAGCCAGCACCTCTGCAACGACTTTGAGAAAATTGTGCTGCCCGCTCACCCCAAAACCGCTGCGTTGAAAGAAACCATGGCCAGCCTGGGCGGGCTGGGCACGCTGATGTCGGGGTCTGGCCCCTCGGTGTTTACCCTGGCCGAATCGGAAGCCGAGGCCGAATCTTTGGCCGCCAGGCTGCGGGCGGCGCTGCCCGACCCCGATTTAGGCGTGTGGACGGCGCGGTTTGTGTCGAGTGGCGTGCAGCTGGGCGGCTAGTCAAAGGGCTGAGAATAGGGCGGTGGTGAGGATACCCACCCGTGCAGGGCGAGAAGCAACGCTAGAATGAGTAAATTGTTCTTAACCTATCGGGTTTGTCTATGTCGGTTTTAGCTGCGATCGCGGTCATTGCCCTACTGGTAGCTGTCCACGAGGCAGGGCACTTTACGGCTGCTCGACTACAGGGCATTCACGTCAATCGCTTTGCTATTGGCTTTGGCCCCATTCTGTGGAAGTACCAGGGATCCGAGACCGAATATTCCCTGCGGGCCATTCCCCTGGGCGGTTTCGTGGGCTTTCCCGACGACGATCCCGAAAGTGAAATCCCCACCAACGATCCTGATCTGCTCAAGAATCGCCCCATTCTCGATCGCGCGATCGTGATCAGTGCCGGGGTAATCGCCAACCTGGTGTTCGCCTACCTGGTGTTTGTCACCCAGTTCACCGCCGTTGGCATTCCCGAAACCTTTAATCCTCAGCCCGGCATTCTAGTACCCCAGGTGATCTCTGAAAGTTCTCCGGCAGGCCAGGCGGGTATTCGCCCCGGCGACGTGCTGATAGCCGCCAACGGTGAGCCCTTGGGCGTAGGCGAAGAGAGTATTCCCACCTTTATTCAGCTTATTAAAGAAAGCGCCAATCAGCCTGTAGACCTCACCGTGCAGCGCGGTGGCCGTGAGCTAGATGTCTCAGTAACGCCCGAAATTGGCAGCGATGGTTCGCCTGTGATTGGCGTACAGCTACAGCCTAACGGTGACTTTGGCTACCGCCGCCCCAAAAACCCGATCGAAGTTTTTACCCTAGCCGCTCAGCAGTTTCAAGACACCCTGGTGCGTACGGTAAAGGGCTTCGTCATGCTGATTACTAACTTTGGCGAGATGGCGGGGCAGGTAGCTGGGCCGGTCAAAATTGTTGAACAGGGCGCAGGCCTAGCCAAATCGAGCGCAGCGATGCTGTTTCCCTTTACCGCCATCATCAGCATCAACCTGGCGATTATCAATATTCTGCCCCTGCCTGCCCTAGATGGTGGTCAGCTAGCCTTTTTGTTGATTGAAGCTCTGCGCGGCGGCAAGCCCCTACCCGATCGCATTCAAGAAAACGTGATGCAGACTGGCCTCGTGCTGCTACTAGGCCTCGGCGTCTTTCTGATCGTGCGCGACACCACCCAGCTCGAAATCTTCCAAAACCTCCGGTAATTATCTAATCTGGGCGTACCCTGAGCGGAGTCGAAGGGTACGCCAACACCCATTTCTCCATCCCCTCAACCATCCCATGCCCAACCAGCGGCGAGCTTCTAAAAAACAGCGAGCGCTTGAGATCTTGCTTCGTCTCAAGCGGCTCTACCCCGAAGCCCCCTGCTCCCTCGACTTTAAAAACCCTTTGCAGCTCATGATCGCCACCATGCTGGCGGCCCAGTGCACCGATGAGCGGGTGAACCTGGTGACCCCGGCCCTGTTTGCCGCCTACCCCGATGTCTACGCTTTTGCCGAGGCCGACCTGGAAGACCTGGAGCGCCTGGTCAAATCTACCGGGTTTTACCGCAACAAAGCCAAGAACATTCGCGCCGCCTGCCAGAAAATCATTACGGAGTTCAACGGCGCAGTTCCCTCCCGCATGGAAGACCTGGTTACGCTGCCCGGCGTGGCGCGCAAAACCGCCAATGTGGTGCTGGCCCACGGCTTTGGTATCAACGGCGGGGTCACGGTCGACACTCACGTTAAGCGCATTACCAACTTGCTGGGGTTGACCCAATATGCCGACCCAGTCAAAATCGAGCGCGACCTAATGAAGCTGCTGCCCCAGCCCGACTGGGAAAACTGGTCAATTCGTCTGGTATACCACGGGCGGGCCATATGCAATGCCCGTAACCCTAAATGCGGTATGTGTGACCTGGCAGACCTCTGCCCTTCGTCAAAGGTGGTGCCAGTTGTTGACCCTGTAGAAGAGGCGGTTCAGGCTTAAGAATCTACCAAAGCAAGTGCGGCAGAACGGTTCTAGAAACACCTCCGTCAAAGAAGGTTGAATGATGCCTGACATCTACAAAACCGATTTTTAGGCCTGGACTCGGGCGCAGGCCAACTTGCTGCGCCAGGGCAAGACTGAGTATCTAGATGTGGTGAATTTAGTTGAAGCTGTAGCTAATATCCAAGTCCGCTTAATCGACCTCACTATGAACTCAGAATAGACAAGGGTTAGCGGCTTATAATTCCTAGGCTAATTGGCCGGACTTGATATAAGGCTTATCAACTGGGTCTGCTACTGGTTGGGCGAGAAACGCCCCTCGATCCTAAAGCTTTGCCGGGGCAATGCCCTTTTTCCCTAGAGCAGCTTTTTAGCGACAAATTTCCTGAAAACCTAGATTCCCTGTAGGTGGTAGGGGCATAGTGCCGAGGCGATCGCGACCTTAGATTAGAGCCCGCTGGTTACGAAGGCTTGGTCAGACTGAGTAGACCTACGCTAACGGTGACCAGTAGCACCCCCAGTCCCTGCACCAGGGAGAGCTGCTCTTGCAGCACGCCCCAGGCCAGCACCGCCGTCAGGGCAGGATTAGCCGCGCCCAGCATAGAGGCTGCTGTGGCCCCCACCACGCGAATGCCCAGGTTGTTGAGCACATGGCCGGTCAGGGTGGCGATCGCAGACCGCAGCCCCCCCACCCATAGCGCTGGCCATAGC
>NZ_JADEXE010000038.1 GCF_015207265.1 Nodosilinea sp. LEGE 07298
CGTGCAGTCGTTCTTCGAAAGGCGACCACTGCTACAGCGCTCATGAACGGGGGTGCTGACCTTCTCTCAGACCCTGCAATCCGCCAATCTAGCTGTCGCGTCACCTCTATGTACTTGACATTTGATAAGCACCCCATCGGGAACGATCACCGCTGCCTTGCCGCCAGTTTTCAGCAACCGCAGGAACAGCGGCATAAACAGCAGCTCGGTTTTGGTGGTTTTGATGACCTTTGAGAGGTCTTTGGCAATGGTGGACTCTTCCACCGCGCCCTTAAACGGCGGATTGGCGAGGATCATGGTAAAGCTGTCCTCGACCCCTGCATGGTCTTCCGACAGCGAATCCCGTGCTTCAATGATCGGCTGTTCGATACCGTGCAGCATCATGTTCATGCTGCCGATGCGCAGCATGGTGGGGTCGAAGTCAAAGCCGTGAAACATTTGGGCGTTGAAATGCTCCCGATTGCCAGGGGCATTCAGAATCAGGTTGCCGTCGCTATCCTTCAGATCGCGCATATATTCGGCGGCGGCCACCAAAAAGCCCCCTGTGCCACAGGCAGGGTCACAAATCACATCACGCGGCCCAGGTGCCAGCAGTTCCACCATCATCTTGATGATGTGGCGTGGGGTGCGGAACTGGCCATTGGTGCCTGCCGTACTGAGTTTTGAGAGCATGTATTCATAGAGATCGCCCTTGGTATCGCGATCCTCCATGGGAATTTGCTCAATTTGCTTGACCACAGTGGCCAGCAAGGCGGGAGAGGTAATCAAGAACACCGCGTCCTGCATGTGCTTCGCGTAGGTGCTGCTTTTGTGGAATTTGCCCATGTCCTTGATAAAGGGGAAGGCATCATCGCGCACGATGCGCAGCATCTCCTCGGCGTCATCAAGGTTTTTGAAGTGCGACCAACGGATGTGTTGCTGCCCTGGCCCAAAGGTAGGGTTTTCAACGGTTCCACCCAGTCGCTGGGCTTTTCGTTCCTTTGCCAGCTCCAGATCGTCCAGTCGTTTGATAAACAGCAGGTAGGATATCTGCTCAATCACCGAGAGCGGGTTACTGACACCGTTATTCCAGAATGTGGTCCACAGCTTATCGACCTTCGACTTCAGATCACCAGTTATCATGCGCTCTCTACTCTCTACAGCTGGGGCAGAACCCCGTCATTGGCTAGGCAAGCCATAGCACAACCCTGTGCGGCTTGCCATCAGGCTATTGTAGTTTGCCCTGCCAACGCGACCTATGACACCAGAATCGTAGCGAGGCTTGGAATGGATGGGGCTTTGAGGCGAGGACGGCTTACGGAGTCTTCACTTGGGTAGCGAAAGAGCTGTGTTGTCGCTTGACCAGTCGAATAAAATTGTTTACCAAGTCGGTAAAGTTTATTATGATAGTTAGGCATGGAGATAACCTTCATTGACGATAAGCTGCGGCAGCTCTGTGAGCGACCTCAGCTGGCGCAAAAAAAGCTGGGTGCCCCTTGCGCGTCCAAGCTACAGAGGCGTCTCGCAGACCTTTTAGCGGTTTCGTCGGTAAGGGAGTTGATTACTGGTCGCCCGCATCCTCTACATGGAGATCGCGACGGTCAGTTTGCAGTTGATTTAACAGGAGGGAAGCGACTTGTGTTTAAGCCAGCGAATGATCCGATACCTCGGGCAGAGGACGGGAGCATTGACTGGACGAAGGTAACGCAAGTCTGCATTTGTTTTATAGGGGATTACCATGACTGAGCTGACACGCCCCTTTGCCCCTGAATGGGTTTCTGCCCCTGGGGATACCATCGCTGATCTTCTTGAAGAGCGTGACTGGACTCAGGCACAGCTAGCTGATCGTATGGGTTACACCACCAAGCACATCAGCTTGCTGATCAATGGCAAAGCCCCCATTACCGAAGAAACAGCCCTGAAGCTGGAGCGTGTTTTGGGTAGCACGGCATCCTTCTGGCTCAATCGTGAAGCTCAATATAGGGCGCAGCTAGCGATCATGGAAGAGCGGGAGCGGCTTCAGCAGTATGTTTCTTGGCTGGATGAGTTGCCTGTCAAGGCTCTGATGGATCAAGGTCTTATTGCCAAGTGTCGTATGGTCGAGAAAAACAAGCCTGACCTTGTCCGTCAGATGCTGCGTTATTTTGGTGTGGCATCTCCCGATGATTGGCGCAGTGTGTATGGAGGGATGGAGGTTGCCTTCCGGCGCACACGCGAGGAGCAAAGTAATGTGGGGGCAATTTCCGCATGGATTCGCTGCGGTGAGATGGAGGCCGAAAAGGTTGAATGTCCGAAGTTCAGTAAGCCACGGTTCCAGAAAGCGGTACGAGACATTAGAACCCTGACGGTTCTGCCACCGCAGGAGTTTGAACCAAAGCTAAAAAGGCTTTGCTGGGAATCTGGCGTCATTCTGGTCATGGTGCCAGCCATTCCGAGGGCGCATGTGAGTGGGATGGCACGGTGGTTAAATCCCCATAAAGCACTGATCCAACTGTCCCTGTATGGCAAGCAGAATGACCGCTTCTGGTTTACTTTTTTCCATGAGGCGGCCCACATCCTGCTACATGACAAGAAAGATATATTTCTGGACGAATGGAATGATGGCGAAAAGCTGAAATCTGAACAAGAGGAAGAAGCGGACGCATGGGCGCGGGACTTTCTCATTCCGCCCGAATATTCAGATGCATTAAGAACGCTTAGATCAAAGGAGGCTGTGCAGGTTTTTGCCCAACGGCTTGGAATTCATCCGGGAATTGTCGTGGGACGTTTGCATCATGACGGTATCATTGACCGAAGTTTTATGAACGGATTGAAGGTAAGTTTCAGGTTTGGGGGGGAATCTTAGAAATGTCGAAGCTGAATCAGATTCAGAGAAAAATTTTTGAATACAGATGTTAATAAGGGCAAATACAATGGATAAATTGATGCAATGGTTCAATGATAACAAGGAATGGGTCTTCTCTGGAATTGGCCTCTCAGTGATTGGCTTGATATGGAAGTTCTTCTTTAAGGATAAGTCATCGTCTAGTCGCTCACAGACAATTCGTTCCGGCCGCAATTCAACAAATTTTCAAGCTGGTCGCGATATCAATAATGGAAAATTCCCAAAACGCCGTAAATAATGTTTAGTAAAGCCAATAAACAATCCATCAGTGCTGGTCCTGATTCAGTCAACTTATTGGCTGGAAGAGATATCTATTTTTACAACGGCTTTCCAGTAGAACTTATAGATGAAAAAATCGATGAAGAAATCAGGCTGATTTGCAAATCGCGTGTTTTTAATGAGTTTGACTCTAAAAGCGCACTCAAGCAACTCGGGCAGCGTCTGATTGAAGGAGATTTTTCCCAAGGGACTGCTGAGGCAAGATGTAGAGCTTTCGCATGGTGCGCTCGATTGCTGGTCCGTAATGAGCTGGAAACCGCCAAAGATTATCTGGAACAGGCGCAGGAATTGTTTTCTATTCCAGAGGTTAACATTGCAAAAGCTTTTGTTGCCTCGCAAGAAGGCGATCAGCCCTCAGCATTAAGACGCTTAAATGAAATAGGCACACCAGCTTCACGTTCAGCAGCATTGATGATTAAGGCTTATCACGAGGGTTATTCAAAGGCCATACAGTGGCTTGTTGACTCTAGAATTGAAATAACCGACTTAGATGCTGATGGTAAAAATTTCCTTTTAAGATGCCATCTTGGTCATGAAAATTGGGACTTAGCATATGAGTCTCTTCAAGCAGTAACAGAACAGGATTTAGAAGAATCTCCTATACTTCATCATCTGTTAGCGATTACTAAACTCCTAATCGCAGTACCAAAAGAGTTCCGTTCTGATATAAGAGATCAGCTGCCTTTGAATGCAGCAGGTTTCCCTTTAGCTGATGATTCAGCCTCAATGGTAAATCGCAGGGAAGCACGAGAACATTTTATAGAATCTGTAAAAGTTGCGAAATACCTGAACTATCCAATTGCTGCGAAGATTGATGAACAATATGCATTGTGGCTTGAACTGAGAGATCCAGAGACTCTTGAAATTGGAAAAGAACGTCTAAAAGGCAAGTTGAGTGATTTGAGTTCGGATCTTTCTTTCGTCCCACTTGCTCTTCAATTTGGGATAAGTCTGGATATAAAAGCAGTAGAAAATGAGATTGAACGGCAAATCGCTTTAAATGGCGGTTTGACAGTAGAATCAGCTCTTACCCGGTTGACCCTTGCTCAGATGCAAGATTCTCCACAAGATGTGGCAAACTATATTGATGAACACTTTGATAGACTAACTGAGTTTCTTAATCTCAAATCGATACGATTTCTCCAAATTGAGATGCTAAGGTGTTCAGGTTTACATGAAAGAGCCAAGGTATGTCTGCAATCTCTCCAAAAAATGGAGCTTTCTGAGGCGGAGAAAAACAATCTTTCTAGAATGATTGCCGAAGCAGAGGGGGCAGATCCAATCGAAGCGCGCAAATCGCAGTTTCAACAAGATGACTCGCTAAATTCTCTCTTGGCGTTAGTTGTTGAACTAGAAAATCAAGAAGATTGGCGTGGTTTGTGTGAATATGGATTGCTTCTCTTTGAACGTACTCGTTCATTACCAGATGCTTGCCGTCTCGTTGATGCGTTAAACAAAGCTTTCAGATTTGAGCAAGTAATTGAATTTATTCAGACAAATCATGACCTTCGTTTGCAATCCAGATTTCTACAAATTTCTTACGCTCAGGCATTATATTTTGAAGGAGAGCTCATCAAGGCACGCACAGAACTGGAAAGTCTAACTAATGAACAAGAAAAACCAGATTCTCGTGACTTGTATCTTAGAATCATTGTCTCATTGGGCGATTGGAATGCGATATCAAGTATTGCTGAAAAGGATTACAGGGCAAGAGATTCTAGAAGTGCAAACGAATTGCTTAGAACTGCACATTTTGCATTAAATATAGGTGCGCCATATTCCAAAGAGCTGCTGTTTGAAGCAGCATCAAAAGGGGCTAATGATCCAGTTGTATTAGCCGATGCTTATTTTTTGGCAACCAATGCTGGTTGGGAAGACGGGGAAGTTACACAATGGCTGCATAAAGCTGCTGAGTTGTCGAAAGAGGATGGCCCAATTCAAATAGTAGATTTGCAAGGCTTGCTCGACAGGAAGCCTCATTGGGATCGTCGAGAGACAGAGATTTTTCAGCTTTTGATCCAGGGCAGGATGCCATTGTTTCTTGCTGCACAAGGGCTTAATCAATCCCTTATTCATTTGATGCTTTTCCCAGCATTTACCAACCTATTACAGCCCGACCCAAGGCGTAAGCGTTTAATTCCAGCCTACAGTGGTAAACGCTTACCACATAAGATTCAGTTGCCTAGTGCAACTGTAGGTATGGACGCAACAGCACTTCTGACGCTTAGTCTGTTAGATCTTCTAGATAAGGCACTGGATAGTATTGAGACAGTTTACCTGCCGCATTCAACCCTTGCTTGGTTACTTGGAGAGAAGAAGAAAGCTGAATTTCATCAACCAAGCCGAGTGAAGGATGCACATCAGGTTCGTGATCTGCTTTCACAGGGAAAGCTCCAAAAACTTACCATAGATTCTACTTCTGACAATGAGGTAGCTGCCAATGTTGGAGTTGAACTTGCAACTTTGATTGCTGAAGCAGAAAAAAACAGCGGTGATGGACATGCGCAGCATCTGGTCATTCAACCAGGTCCGGTTTATCGTATTGCGTCATTCATGGAAGAAGAGGCCGATTTAAGCAATCATGCCAACGTAATGAGTAGTTGTATGGCAGTCGTAGAGAAACTTCGTACTAAAGGTCAAATTACCGCATCAGAAGAAAAAAAAGCACTTAACTATTTATGTTTTCATGAAAAGCCTTGGCCTCATCAACCACAAGTTTGTGATAATGCAGTGTTATATCTGGATAACTTAGCGGTTACCTATTTTCTACAAATTGGACTACTGGGTAAGCTTAAGCTAGCTGGTTTTACTGTGATTCTATCTCCAACAGCTATTGCTGAATATGATGCATTGCTTGCTTATGAAGGGATTGCTAGTCAAGTCAACGATGCTATTGAGCAGATAAGGTCTGCTCTTAATACAAGAATAGAATCCGGAAAGGTAAAAATAGGAAAATCAGGAAATTCTGGCAGATTCAGGGAAAAAGATCTACCAGAGCATCCTACCGTGGATTTACTGGAGCTCGTCCCATATTGTGATGCAATTATTGTAGATGATCGGGCTTTAAATCACCATGAATATGTAGCTAATGATAGTAAGCAGACACCACTCTTCACTACTTTAGATCTGATTGATACATTAGCAACGATTGGAGTAATTTCAGAAGAAGATCGCTTTGAATGCCTCACAAAGCTTCGTAGAGCAGGATACTTCTTTATTAATGTTGGTAAAGAAGAGCTGAGTGCCTATTTGAGCGATTCTCAAGTTATCAATCACAAAGTCGTAGAAACCGCAGAATTGAAAGCAGTCCGAGAAAATATCCTTTGTGTTCGGATGCATGACTTCTTACAGTTTCCACAGGAAGCTGTGTGGCTCGATATGACTCGGAAAGTTTTAATTGATTCATTGAAAAACTTTTGGAATGAAAACACAGACTTTTCTACTGCTGAGATTTACTCTAACTGGCTATTAGAACAGGCCGATCTTCGGGGATGGCTGCACCGTGTTGATTTGACCAATAATAGTCATAGTCATGTTATCAAAAATGCACACGCTGTGCGTCTCTTGTCTCTATTTATAGCTCCCTTTCAATCTTCGCCCGAAGTTTTAGAGGCCTATTGGAAATGGGCTGAGAATGCAGTTTTTATTCCTACCTTGAGGAACTTTCCTGACTTGCGTGAATGGCTGATTAATTATCAAAAAGAGCAAATTTCTGAAATAGCTGGGCGAGAATTCAATGCAGGAGAATCGCTATGAGTAACTATTCTATACACAAAGCACTATCTGCAAAAGTCTCATTGGACATAATGCCACCATTAATACGTAACACCTTACTACAGGACAGTACGTTTTGCGATGATCATGGGTTAAAAGCAGATGTTGTTATCACTTTTGAACCTGTTAGTCTGTCCATATCACGCGCTAAACTCTTTGATGCCATTCGTAGCGTACTTTCTGATATGTCTGAAGTCATAGTCACCGATGTCGAAGGGCAAGAATGGAAGTTAGTTAGTAAAAACGAGAACCCCAATGAAGCAACATTGGAGTTATCTCATGAGGGGGGGAGTTTACTTCTTCCTGATCTTACTTTGCTATCACCCAATCCCCAGTTGCGAATTCGATCATTTAAAGAACAATCTTCTGAGAATAATTTACCAAGTTCTGTTAAAGAGGATTGGCTAAATATTATTGCACAGCGTCCGCTTAGAGATCATGAAGTTACTGAGTTCAAGAATGATTTATATGATACACCGATCTATGTGGCACAATCGTTACGCCGTAAGTTTGAAATAGGAGAAGTTGGTGTTTCAGATCTTGTCCCTGATTCCCGTAGGTATTACGAGAGATTAATTGGCATTTATGACGGAAGTGCATCAATCAAAGAATATGCTACTCGATCTGCCAGACAAGTGATGACGTGTCTCAGTAGTTTGTCCCCTTATGACGGTTTTTCATTAAGCTTATTGCTATCTGCGCATTCCTCACTGACACAAGAAATCCAAATTAGTGGTTTCAGTAGTGAAGAGTTATCTCGTACCTATGATCTTATTGCTAAACATGGCGATAGGCTCTCTCAAATTGGTGCAATTGAGGTCGGGTTACGAATTCTTCCTGAATTTCCCATTATTGAACCTTTCATAGTCAGTCTTATTGAGCAAATTCGAGACGAAAATGTGGATGATTCTGATAGGGGTTTTCAGCTCTTATCAGCCTTGTTCATTCTCGTAGATGGAGAATTATCGGAAAAGAGGCTATTTCCCTGTGAACCACCTTTTTATAGAAGACTTGCCTCATTAGCACAGGCTGCTCTCATCCATCGTCAGCTTATGAATACTGGAGTAGGAGAGACGTTCCGTAGATGGGCTATTAATATTTGTGGCGAGCAATACTATCTGCAAACGCTTGTAGATATGCGTAAGGAGTCACGATGGAATCCAGATTTTGCGGATGCCAGATTACTGAAAGCAGAATTCCTAGGTCGTATTGTAATTGCAGCTCAAAAGTACCCAGATGGACTTAGTAATGCCTCATTAGATGACCTTATCAATGGCACAAATAACAACAGTCTTTCTTCATTAGCTAAATCTATCTCGCTATTCTTTCCGGGACCACTGGAAGGTGCTGATGCTCCACCAATGACTTTACCCGTTGATTATTATGAGATAATTGAAACACAGCTTAATGCAAATGAACTGACAGAAGCGTCTTTTATAGGGTTGATAAACTTAGCAAATTTCTTCCAAATTGATGACAGCTTATTGGACTTAGCTGTAAATGTATTACAGAAAAATAATTATGGTTTTTCAAAATTAGAGGATAAATCGCAGCTTTTCTACCTACTAAGCGGATTGGCTGACGTAGCTGCTGTTTGTAGAAAACCAGAACTTGCTACTGCCTCACGTTTGCTAACTCGCAGATATAGGCAAAATAAGCAATATAGTCTATCAATCGATGAGACCTTGAAAATAGGGATTACTGCTGCTGCTAGTTATGAAGATACTGAGAAGTGGCAGGTTTTTATTGGAGAATGGATGACGGAGATGGCTTTCGGCGAGCTTAAAGAAAACGAAAGCCGCATACTACATTCGCGTTTACAATATCTGTGTTACATCGTTCCTGAACTGTGGTTTTCGTGTTCGAGAGCGGATGCGGCTCTTCGTGCATATAATGCGATTTCTTGAGTTAATATCTTTTAGTAGTATTCACGATGATGGTCTGAAACTGGTAATAAAGGAAGTTTTGCGACTGTACTTTCCAATACTGCAAGGGCAATGTCGCCCAAAATCACAACGCTGATCGTGAACACGCCGACGAACACCGACTCCATTAAGCTCGTTGTTTTGAACAGATTGACGGTGTAACGTTTGCGGTTGGGCCAGAGCAGTGGGACTCCTGATGGGGTCATGGCATCACCAGCGATGTGAGAAAGGTAGCCGAGGCACACAGGGGCGACCAGAAGGGCGATTCTGGTGTCCATGGTAAAAGCTGCTAGGGGCAGCAAGATGAGCATCACAACCACCGCCATCAGGCTATGAGTGACCCCTCGATGCCCGACCAGGTACGATAATGGGATACTGATGAAGGGAATCCGCCTGCCTAAAGCACTTTTGGGGTGGTCGATATCGGGTAACAGCCCACCCATAGCTGCCGCCATAGTACCGACCGCTTCAATAGGTTGGTCAGTGCCGAGGCAGTACAGCCACCACCAACTCATAGCAAAAGGGATGTGGTTACGGGCTTGCATGTGAGCAATTTGCTTACATAACTTCAATAGATAATCAACAAAAATCTTGGAAAGCTTTATCTTCTTGTTTCCCCAACTATTGGATAAAAGTTGGGGAAACGTCATAACCCCGCAAAGCCCCTACCCATAAGGGTTACGAGCGATTTTGGGCACTCTTTTTCAATACGCCCCATAAAAGTGCTAGTGATTTTCCCCAAGTTTTACTTACTATTGTTGGTAAGTTGGGTTAAAAGAAACTGGGCAAAAAGTGGATCCAAAATGACCGTTGTAAAGAATGCGAACCACCCGCAAAAAGGATCCACCATTCGCGTTGAGCCTATCCGCGACAAAAAAGCGATTTACCGCATCAAGAAAATTCTGGAAGACCACCCTCGGGACTACTGCCTGTTTGTTGTGGGTATCAACACAGCGTTCCGCGCTAACGAGCTGCTCTCGATAAAGGCAAAGCAGGTCATGCACCTGCACCCTGGTGATCACTTGGACGTTAAGCAGTCAAAAACAGGTAAGTACCGACGGGTTACCCTCAACAAGACAGCGCATGAAGCGATCCAGCAGCTGCTCGCGTCTCGGGAATTTGCTCCCGATGACTATATATATAGTGGTAAGCGCGGTTTGTTGCAGGTCTCAACGGTCAGCACCATGGTCAAGCAGTGGTGCCAAGATGCTGGGCTGCGGGGTAACTATGCCAGCCATACCCTGCGGAAAACGTGGGGCTACTGGCAGCGGATTGATCGCGGTACGTCGGTTCCGCTGTTGATGGAGGCGTTAGGTCATGCCACCCAACGGCAAACCCTTGACTACTTAGGCATCCAGTCAGAGGAAATCTCAGAAATTTATGGGATGGAGCTGTAGCTACCAATCTACTTGAGCGTGGCTATTTACGATTTGATTGTGAAGGTGTTTGCTGCTTGCTCTGAGATTCAACTTGACGTTTGATTTCTTCAACAGAAGGATAATTTACTTTGCTAACATCACATTCTTTTGAAACAGCAAGTGATGTTAGATTGCTATAACGCTGCCTTAGAGCCTCATATTCTGTTTGTTCGGCATTCTTGAAGTCCATAAAGAACCATGGAACAATGAAAAACCAGCCAGTGACACAAAGAAGAACATTTTTATTGGTTTTATCAGTTTTAGGCAGAATTCTTTGCATCTCAGATTCTACATTTGCGATTTCATGCTCTAATACATCGCAAGATTTTTGTTTGTCACCATATTGAGCAGACATAACCGGAGTAGGAGTTCTTCCGCCACAAGCACTAACTGACAAAAGAGAAATTATTAATAAATGAGATACATATGTTTTCATGAAACAGTCCAAGCGTGCCTTGTTATTTGCGGATGTTTTATAAATTCATATAGTGCCTTTTTCAATGTCTTTATTTAGCGAGGCTTATTCCGCATCTTCCGATAGCTCACTCACCACGGCATTCAGTTCCATTTCCAGCTGTTCAGCGGTTGGAAGGCTATCTTTAAATGCTGGTGGCAGGTCTTCGCGTAGCTTGTAGGTAGAGACTCCGATCGGGTTCTGCACGGTATCCAGTGCAAATTCAACAGTGGTCTTGCTTTTGGACTTGCACAAAATGATCCCGATTGTTGGGTTATCGCCCTCGGTACGGACAGTATGGTTGACGGCTGACACATAGAAGTTCATCTGCCCTGAAAAGGCCGGTTCAAACTCGCCCATTTTCAGGTCAATGACCACATGGCAATGCAGCCGGGTGTGATAAAACAGCAGGTCAAGCCGATAATCCTTGCCGTCTATCTCCAGAGGATACTGGCTGCCAATGAAGGCAAAACCAACCCCCAGTTCCAACAGAAAATCTCGAATACGCTCGATCAGACCGTTTTCCAGCTCTCGTTCCACAGCGTTCCGACCAATGGTCAGAAAATCAAAGTTATAGGGGTCTTTGATGATTTGCTGTGCCAAGTCAGATTGTGGTTCAGGTAAGGTATTTCTGAAGTTGGTGACTGCACCGCCCAAGCGTTCGTGCAGACGAGTTTCAATCTGCATGACCAGAACATTCCGACTCCAACCATTTTCAATCGTTTGCTGGACATACCACAACCGTTGCTGAGGGTCTTTTACTTGGTCAAGAAGTCGGACATTATGCCCCCATGGAATTTGTGCAACAAGCTGTTGCACTATTTGCTCATCGGGCCACGCTTCGGCAAAAGCCCGCATGTATTTGAGGTTGCGCGGTGAAAAGCCCTTCATATCTGGGAACTCCCGCTTCAGGTCTTTGGCGAGACGATCCATAACCTTCGCCCCCCATCCTTCCTGTTGCTGGCGGGCGAGGATGTCCTGTCCAATCTGCCAGTACAGGATGAGCAGCTCTTTATTGACGGCGAGAGCCGCCTTTACCTGCGCCTGGCGTATGCGTGTTTTGAGGCCTTTGAAAAAGGCATCATAATTATCGACGGGAAACAGGGAATTGTCTTTTGGCAAGGGACTTTTCCTTTATTTGCAGGCATCCTATTATCAGGCTAAGACGGCAATGAGCAATAGGGCTTTTTGTGATCGTGAAAGTGGAGCCATGACCCAGCCAAGCTACGACCAAGCGCAATGGCAGGAGCTGTTCTGGCAGCGCGGTGATCGCTATTACTGGTGCGCCCTAAGGCAAAACCTCTTTGGCGAGTGGGTCTTGCTGCGCAAGTGGGGTGGCCGCCGAACCGGCAAGGGTGGCCAGTGTGAAATCCTATGCGCCGACCGCGAAGAAGGTGATCGCCTGATGCAGGATGTTCTCAAACGCCGCCGCTATCGGGGGTATGTGCTGGATTAGGGGGGAAGCATTCATTCCATAATGTCCCCACAGTGACCACTCTGGCTGTCTACCATAGGCTTATTGCGCTCAACAGCAGGTCATGTCGCAGGACGACGGCGGGCAGGTTTGGAACGACATAACAGCGGTAACGGGCATTGGCGGATGGGGAACGGCTTCGCCATCGCCAGCGAAGGCTGATGGTGCCGTAGAATCCGACGCTCACCCCGAGGAAAAGCAGCGGGCAGACAGTGCGGTTGCCGCTTCAGAAAAACATCCCAACCAGCAATCCCGCGCCAAACTGCCATTTCAAGAGAGGGTGCGGGCATCTTACGGGGATTTTATCCGTCGGAATGGACGCAGCCCGCAGACCTATCAGCAGGCAGATCGCCAACTGATTCTGCGCTTTGTATTGGCGGCGGAGCGGAGTGGGCAGAAACTCAACCGTGGTCGGATCGAGACCTTGGTTAAGGGGCTAAGTCCTGCCGCTGGTCGTCTTAACCCCAGCGAACGGGATATGTATGTGCGATCACTGGTGACGCGCATTGCGCAAGACCCCCAACGGGAGCGGGTAAGGCTCAACAAGGATTTTGTGGTGAGCATTATGCCGCGTGAACGTCAGCAAAAGCGTGACTCTGGGACGCCTGCTGAGCATACGACGGCGGTAATGGCAGCCTATCCCCCAGAAGTCGCGCCGGTAAAACCAGAACCGCCCGCCATCGCCAATGAGAAGAAAACATATAAAGAAATCAGTGCCAAGATCAAATCCGAGGCGCGGCGCGACAACAAAACCTTAGACGACAAATCCAAGGACATTGAGATCGTCAAAGAGCTGAAGACCCGTGGTCATTCTGATGAGCAAATTCAGCGGGTGCTGAGCCACAGCCCGCAGATCAGAAATATGAGCGGTCCCGATAAGGCGCAGAACATCAAGGATATTTGCGATAAAGCTCAAGAGAAAATCCAAGACCAAGTCTCACTTGAAGATAGGGAAAAGCTATGGCACCAGACTATACAAAGTCATGATCGTGGTCGTTAAGCAGGTTGTTTTCGGGCAATGTCAATCAGCCAACTAACCATATGATCAATTTTTCGCTTCATGGACTCAGCACAAGGTTTGGGATTGCCTTGTTTGGCTGCTTGGATATCATTGCCACAATACTTATAGAAAGTTTCAAGAAAAACAGGATCGGTCGGCATATTGACCTTGCGTAGTTCCTGATAGATATGCGTCAGCGTGGCATCAACATCATGGCTACAGCGCAGGGCGGCTTCGACATCCTGCTCGAACTCGTTGAGCATGTCTTCCCAGCAGAGTTTGGGGGCATAGTGCCAGGCGGCAAGCCAGCTATGTGCGGAGTAGGGTTTGGCATCGAACATGGTGCGCCTCGTCAGTTATGGCAAAAGCAGATTACTGTAACAAATTCCCATAAAACTTGAAAGAGTCTTGTTTTCGGGCGTGACGCGCCGAATCCTTCCAATTTAACCCCATGATTTCGTTTTGAATGTCTATGCTGGGAGGATATAAACCTAAACCCGATGGGGGTTCATCGTGGCGGATATTCACCTCTTTGGTGGCGAGAAGGGGGGTGTCGGCAAATCTTTGGTATGCCGCGCCGCTGTACAGTACCACCTCGATAACAAGCTTGATGTCAGCGTGTTTGATACCGACCGCAGTAATCCCGATGTGCGGCGGATTTACGGGGAAGCGGCGAAGTGTCGGGTAGCGGTGTTCTCGGAAGGTGAGAAGTACGAGGATAAAGCCAATCAAATCTACAATGCTGCTCTGAAGAAACGGGTCTTATGCAACCTGCCCGCACAGGTGATGATCCCTGTGCGCAACTGGTTTGAGAATAACGAGCTGCTGGAAATTGCCGCTGAAGATGGCGTGCGCTTCTACCAGTGGTTCGTCAGTGATGGCGGCTATGATTCGCTGAACCTGCTGGGCAAGAGCATGGAGTCGTTGGGGCCAACAGTGCAACACATAATGGTCAAGAACTACGGCAAGAGCGATGACTGGGAGGCTTTTGAGCAAGATGAAGCCTTGCAGGCTCTGTTGGTTGAGCAAAAGGCGATCATCATGGATTTCCCCAAGTTCATCGGCAGCGTCGAGCGCAACCGCATGGACAGTGAGAATATGACCTTTGCCCAGGCGCGGGAAGACAAGCAGCTTGGCTCGATTTCGCGGCAACGGGTGAAGAAGTTTCTGCGGGAAGCCTACGCCGCCTTTGAAGAAGTCGGGGTGTTCTGATGGCCATGGCATCCAAAACTGAATTACTGGACAGGGTGCTGGAGGGCAAAAGCCCTGAAATCAAGGCGCGGGTGCTTGATCTCATCGTGCGGATGGGGATCGACCCAGAGGATGAATTCTTTCTAATTTTCATCGCATTGGGGCAGTTGCAGGTGTTGATCGAGGACAGCCCGAGGGACTGGCAGCAGCTGTTCACCGACTTTAAGGAGGAACTGCGGTTATGGGAGGAAAGCAACCTGCGGACGCTGGATCATCTGACCCAGCAGGTACAGGTGATGGAACGTCTCGCCAAAGGCGTGAACAGGCTGATCGTCGTCATGCAACCATTGGCGCAAAACTCGCCGCAATTACAGGAGAACTGGCAGAAATTGAGTGGGGACTTGGTGAACTTGAGAGAAACTGCTCGCCTGGTGTTGACCTCACACAATCGCCACCAGGAAGAAATCACCCTCGCCAAGCAAACCCTGTCCACGATGCGCACCTACGCCCCGCACCAAGAACGCTTGCTGAACGACCTGCTGGCGGAGCTGATGCAGCACCAGAACATCTTGCGGAGCCTGGAATCACCGCCGAGCCCGAACGGGATATCTAATTTTTTCATGGCATTTGGAGGAGCATTGGCCGCGATTGTGTTCTTTCAGGTGATGATTGCACCATTGTTCATGACTTTGTAAGAGGGACTCTATCGGTCGGGTGAACCGACATTAGGAAGAGAGAGGCGTATCATGTCCCGTCAGCCAACATCCAAGCCATCAGCACCGCGTAAGCAACCCGATCGCACCTATCTAGCCGTCAGGCGGCAGCTAGACGGCATGAACTGTGATGCCTATGAGGTTGGGCTGTTGAATATTGACACCGGCAAGATGACGCCGCGTGTGTACAGTCGGGACGCTGTTCTTAAATCGGTATTGTGGCTGAAGCAGAGGAACGCCGCAGGGCATCACATTTACATCCGCCCCCAAGGCAGTGTGGGACTGATTCTGCTGGATGACATTGGGTTGGGTACCCTCAAGCAACTGGCAACAGATGGCTTTAAGCCAGCGGCAGAGATTGAAACCAGCCCCACCAACTTTCAGGCGTGGGTAAGGGTTTCGATGGAGCCTATCCCCGAGGAGCTGGCCACCAAAGCAGCCAAGCTACTGGCAGAACGCTACAACGCTGACCCTAACAGTGCCGACTGGCGGCATTTTGGGCGGTTAGCAGGATTTACCAATCAGAAGCCCATCTATATAGCCGAATATGGCAAAGCCCCTTATGTACTGGCGCATAGCTGCCATGGTGAGTTGGCAGTGCAGGGGTCATCCCTATTGAGTGAGGCACAAGTCCTGTTGGAACAAGAGCGGGCGGAGCGGGAAGCGCAGGCGCAAGAAGTTCTGAAGGTGTTGGACATGCCCATGGATGGGCTGGCTGACCCAGTGGGCTTCTATCAGCAACAGCTTGGAGCGATCAAGGCGCGGTTTGGGGCGGGAACCGACTACAGCCGTGCTGATTGGATGATTGGCAAGAAAATGTCGATGCTGGGCTATCCACCCGCTGTTATTCAGGCAACGCTCGACCAATGCAGCCCTGATATCGGCGAGCGCAAAAAAGGGCATGAGGACGACTATACCCGCCGCACCGTGGACAACATCATGCAGGACATCGAAGTGCTGCGCCAACGGTCAAAATTGGCGGAAATGTTGGAGCGGTGAGCGTCCGTATAGGTCTAAGCCTGACTGTTCTTGGCACAGCGTGTATAATCGTGTGAGCTACATTGTGACGAGAATGCAGCCTCGCCCCCAACTACAGCCTGAACGGGAAAATCGCTGTCCTGATTGCTTGTTCTTGGATATCCAAGGCAGGAGAGATGGTGGTTGCTCGGATACTCAAACTATTTTGACTTTAACTCTTAACTTTGAAGAGAGATGGGAGTCACTGCCATTTGGACGAGTAAAATTTGGATTGCGAGGTGGAGAGCTACGTCTTCTGATTCAAAATGGCTCTGTTCCTTATTCTGATCGGTCATTAGTGCACGAACTTGCGTTGGCTATTCCTAAAGAGATTACCAATGTTCAGAGTTCAGAGTTACAGGAAGGTGGGGAAGCGAATTTATCTCTTAAAGATAAGAATGTGAGTGCCAAAGTCAATACCTCACGCAAGAAGGTATCTGGAATCACAGAGAAATCTGAGGTTAGGAGCTGCCAAGTATCAACTAAGGGCAGTGAAGATAAGCCAGCTTGGGTGTTCCGACTGAGAACTCCTGATGATCCAGTCTTAATTGGACTGATTCATCATGAATTATGCAAGGTTAGCGTCTTGGGGAATCCTTGCGTTGTTGAAGCAAAATTTGAAGCGTCAAGGGGCGATATTTGGATCACTGCTACTGAGGGCATTTGGCCATCAGATATCAGTAGTAACGCAAAAGCCATTATCGAACGTGAGATAGTATTTCATCTTATCCGCTCTTATATCAATCCATACATCAGCAAAGTAATTTTGCCGATTCAGCCAGTTTTTTATCAGGAAGAATTAGGGGATATTGCATGAGTGATTCTACCTCTATAGATAACTTGCAGAATCGTATTCAAGCGGTTCTTAAGGCTGATAGCCAAGACTTTTTTGAACTGGCAGAGCTGATGGGGAGAAATCCGCTAAAAGATTATGCTGGGGCAAATTTAGAGGGTGTTAACTTGGAAGGGAAAGACCTTTCAGGAGCAGATTTTTCGAGAACAAATTTGCGTGGAGCAAACTTGAAAAACTCTAAGTTATCAGGTGCAACATTGATTGGAGCAGATTTGACTGGCGCAAACCTTGAGGGTGCAGACTTTTCAGATGTCACGATTGATCAAGCAACATTGATTGATCATGCTGGTGTTTTGCCTGACGCAAACCTTTCACCTTTCCCATTGCCTAGGCGTCGGCGTACAGTGCGAGGGGGATCGCCAACAGGAATACTCGATTATTTAGCATCAAGCCCTGTCGAAACAGGAAGAAAGAAACTCGTAATTTATTCCCAAAGGGATTTCCAAAAACCCCGAGGGTTTGGCGTTCCACAAAGTTTGGGCGTGGTAGAAGCTGCAATTGTACCCCACCATACAGGCAAAGTTTCCTATATGGGGACATCTTGGCTTGCGCGTTGTCCAACGAACATTGCGATTCAAGAAGGTACAAAGGTGGTTGTAAATCGCCGTATGGGCAACACCTTGATAGTCTCTCCAGCAGAGGGGTATAGCAATGATGTTTCAGGCCATAAATTAGCAGGTAAGGTTTTTCAGGTTTTCTACAGCCAATCCTGAAAAACTATTTAGGCTAAATTTCAACTAGCTATCACCTCTTTCAGAGATCAGTGTCAAAGTTTCCCACTCACTGAGTGGACAGTCTTGGTCCCTTCGTACATCAAATATTATTCAAATTGATGGCAACATCACCCCACTCAAGCGTGGCGTCATCTGCTGCATAAACAGTTGCGCCACGTCGTGGTCTTCCTGTCGATCTGACTCGTAGTAGAGCTGCTCTAGCCCGCGTTTGACGATATCCACGGTTTCAGGGAACTGGAGCATTAGCTCCAGCACCTGATCACCGTAGTGTTCACGAATGGCACTGGTCATGAACTGCGGTGAAGCCATGAAGCCGACAATCATGTACGGCTCCATGTAGCTCTGCACCATGGAATGGGCGGTGTAGTGAATCGCCGCCCGTTCCCAAGTCGCTTTGCGCCGCAGATCGCCGAACTGCTGGCGGATTTCATCCTTGAAGGTTTGGTTGGTGAATGGCAGACGCTCCGCCTCCGCTTCGGTCAGGTCGATGGACTCAGGTGCGCCAAGGAACACGCCTTTGACAGCACAGAGGCTTTCCCATGCCCAGTAGGCTTCTTTGCGGAGTTGCGAGATTTTGAGCATCTTAGGTATCACTGCTTATTCCATGGGAACAGGCGTGAGGCTTTTTGGTAGCCCTGCCGCGCTGAATTGACGATAGGGTGATGTCCCTGTGCGTCATCTTCCATAATCTGGTGGTAGGCGGCAATGTCGCCCGTCATCAGGGCTTCTTTGGCGGCGGTGGGCAATTTCGAGCGATCACCTTGCTTCAATCCTAACCCCTGATACAAATCCTCAGTCGTTTCGCCCGTCATGTGTTCGTTGGCCAGGCGGTTAACGGCGGCGTGGGTGCGGTTCTGCCCGCCGCGCTGTTTGATTTCCCCGTGCAGGCGTCGATTGACCAGACTGCGGTTTGGTTCTGAGGCATCAATGACGCCGCTGCCTTCCTGCTGAAACAAATCGCCTTGGGTGTCGTTGGGCTGGTTGCGCCAGTGGTCGAGAAATCCCATCGGTCTTTCCTTCCCCATAGTCGGGGGGCTCAGTGGACGGTGTGTGATGGACAGCCTCATTCTACACGAATTCGTAAATTCGCGAATTTTTGAATATGGGAATTATGATAAATATGGCAGGGTTTCTGGTTTGTGCCGACAGGATGAAATAATCTGAGGTGGTCTCGCTATGTACTCACACGCCTTGGTCAGTAAGAAAGACGATCCCAACTATCAGCAGGTCAGTGGTCACGTTCCTAAGGAGCTGGCTATCCGTTTCAAGCAGCATCTGGCCGCGAAAGACAAGAAGCTGAACGAGGGGCTGGAAGAGGCGATCGCCGCCTATCTTGCGCAGGAAGCGGGCAAAGCCAGCGACTGAGCCTTTCTTAGGCAGCGCAAGCCGCCCCCTTGTGTATCGTTGGAGTGGTTGATTATTCCGCGACGATGGACAGTTGCCTAGCCCCGTTCATCTCTCCCTGAGAGGCAGCACGGGCTTGAGCGAGTTCATCCAGCAATGCCTGATAGGACTCGGCGTCCTGCATGACGACAGCGGCTTTACCGTTGACCGTCAGCACCATGGGCTGATGGCTGTCCCGTAAGCGTTCCAAGAACTTCCGAGTATTGCGCTGGAAGTCTGTCAGGGAATGAATATCAAGCAGATTGAACATCGTGCGTCCAAAACAGGGAATTCACATATAATTCCATGATGGCATATCCCATCGTGTAGCCACAACCGTGAGTCATACCGTCTAAACCATTCAGGTCAGCGGATTTGACCGCTATTGTGGCAGAGCTTAGGGGAAATGGATCATAGCCATTACAGGCTACCAAAAAACAAAGGCTTCGTTGGTGGTGGAAGCCTGTTCTCGAACCGAACCATGATGTGGTGCAGAACGACAGATAATGGCTAAGAAGTTGTCACCTGTGATGAACAGGTACATCGAATCTGTGGCAAGTATTCATCAGACGCCGCAAGCTTATGAGCCAGTGTTCACCCCGAGGGAACTGGTGCAGGCAACGCTGCCGCACAGTAATCCCGGTGATGACCTGCCCACCTGGTCGCGTCGCAACGGAAATTATGTGCTGGGGATTCAGCCGGGCTGGAACTATGACAAGGACGAAAGCTTTGGCTACCCCTACGGCACCATACCCAGACTGTTGATTTACTGGATAGCCACCGAGGTACTGCGTAAGAAGCAGCGGCGGCTTGAGTTGGGGGATACCCTAAACGGCTTTATGGATAAGGTCGGCCTGAGCCCAGAGACGGGCGGCGGTAAGCGCAGCGATGCCAAGCGACTGCGGGAACAGATGGATCGGCTGTTCCATGCCCGCATCACCTTCCAGTTCAGCGCAGAAATGCAGCAGGTGCGCTACCGCAACCGCTTGGACATGCAGGTTGCCCCTAAGACTCAGGTGTGGTGGTCAGAGCGGCAGCCTGATCAGCAGGTGATGTTTGGTAGCTGGATTGAGCTGGGTGACGAGTTCTATCAGGCGATTATGGAATGTTCGGTACCCATCGACATGCGAGCCTTGCGGGCGTTAAAGAAATCCCCGCTTGCGCTTGACCTGTACGCCTGGGCGACGTTTAGGGCAGTGGCGGCCACCCGCAAGGGACGGATGCAGAAAGTGCCATGGAAGGCACTGGCGCAGCAGTTCGGCAGTGATTACGCCCGTCCGAGGGACTTTAAGATTAAGGCACGGGCGCAATTGAAAAAAATCCAATTGGTCTATCCCGATCTCAACCTAGAAGAACAGGATGATTACCTGATCATCCGTCCTAGCCTGCCTGCGATACCAGAGAAGGTGAAGTAATAGCGGGATAGATTATTCTTGATAGCTCTATTGAGGTAATCCCTCCTTTCTTGCAAGGGCAAGAAGTAGAGAGATTTGTGTTGATATTTGTAGCTATTTTCATGGTTGGTGTGATACCGCCAATACATGAAAGATTTAAAGGTAGCGGTGCAGTGGATAGCGTTTAAATTATCCTGATTCTGAACAAAAGTATGGATGTTCCATCATACATTTGATAGACTCAAACTGTTGTCCTTGGCTAAGCCTCTGCTGAAAAGTAAGCCGCCAAGGGAATCTTAAAAAGTTATTTATTAGCACTATTAAACAATATTTGGTGCATTCTATGAATACCCCAAATAATATTCATGCGCTCTTGGAGAACAACCTCCGTCAGTTAAAAGAGGAAATCCTCAAAAGTGTTATCAACAGCGGCATAGCACAGGCGGATAATCATGAATTCAGTGATAAAAATTTTGATGAAATTATTGCCGCCGCTCATGCTTCTGTCACAGCATGAATGTGGTTTGAATGCATCTCGTTTGGTACATCTGAACGCATAGCTATTAAGGTAGAACTTTTGAATTAGCGATGTTAAATAAGTTTTGTAGAGATCTTCGATATTCTTAATGGAGCAATCTTCCTCTTTTTTCTCGGACTGAACTGTTATACGGCAAGGAAAACTTATGGATTTAAGCAAGCCATCTGAGTGCTTTTGGCACTGTTCAGTGCAGTTATCTAGTTCAAAAGCTGTGTCAGTAGCTAATGATTTGACATTTGAAGAATTACACAAGTTGGTTGTATCTCCTTGGCTTTCTGGCACACCCTTCGTGATTTCTGGAACAATCGTGCGTTCGTCCGCACAGGTTGTAAAAATTAGAGTTGCACATACAGATAAGCCTATGGAGTATTATGCCAAAGCATACAACGAGCGTATGCGTGTTCAAGGCATTGCTGATATGTCCACTAATCGGAGATTGCTCCCTTTTTCTCATGGTACCGACCTTACTTTTGAGCTACTTTTCTCTGGTGCAAAGTTAGCAGCACCAGAGCCTGATGAAGCTCTAGTTGAACAGCTATGTCGTCGCTTGCCTCAGTCAGCGAGAATCCTTGGAATGCGCTCACGAAAGGGGAAGGCGTCCTATGAAATTAACGACGAGTACGATGTTCAAGACCTCTTGCACGCTCTAATTCGTAGCTATATCAAATATTCTGTTCAAGAGGATCCACTTCCAAAAGTTGCAGGTGCGAAGTCTAGTAGAGCCGATATTTCAATCGAAGATCTTGGCATTCTTATTGAACTCAAGTACGTCCATGGTCCAGACGACCAGAAGCGTCTATTTGAGGAGTTTTCCCAGGACTTGGTTCTTTATGCGCAGTGGAAGCCACTCAAGACACTTATTTACGTTATTTATAACTCCGCTGACTTACGCGACCCAGAAGCTCTTGAAAAACTCTCTTCTGAGACTGAGATTAATGGGAAGCGGTTCGCAGTTAAAGTTGTTTTAGTTTGATACTTTAAAACTGCCTTGAACTAAATGTCCTAAGTAACCAAACATCCTCAATATCCTTTACGTAAGGCTGGAGCCATTTGCTTTACACCGTTTCTAGCTAAGCCTCTGCATCTGCAAGCCGCTAGGCTAATCCCTTGAGCGACTTCTCAACCGCAGGGACTATATACTTCATCCGATTCAGTTAATGACAACAGTGCCCATGGTTCACGCCGTGGGCTTTACTGTGCCTGTGGAAAATGTCCCCTCTATACCGCTGCTGGAGGGCAGAGCAGGGGGTTAGTACACTTATCCACGGTGAAACGGTCGCGCATCGAGATGGTCGGCGCAATCCTAAGCCCCACAGGCGATCCGTCCTGATCGATCATTTTATTAACGGTGCATCGGTCGCGCCCTGATGGTGCAACGGTCGCAGTGATCGACGGTGCAACGGTCGCGCATACATATAGTGATCTTTCCTCTATGTTCTTCTTTAAAAAATTTCCTATAGGCGACAGCCACGAGACTGTGAAAAATTGCTCACACCGATCCCCACACAAGGGGGGGATCGGCAGCCATGGGAGAAAGGCTCCCTTCGGGAGCAGGTAGCGACAATGGATCGGTCATAGCAAAGCCTTAAATAAATCCCCTAGTTATCAGCATCATCTCTGCACAGGACAACAGTTCCGCCGCGCCTATGCTGTAAAGCGTGATTGCGCTTGACTTTCGCCCCTGCCTGTTTTTGATTGCTGTTTTTGACGCAATTCATTCCAAAGGGTTGAGGCAAGCCGTGAGATACGCCTGTGGCCATGGGTTCCAGTGTCGGTAACCCATGGCTGATATTCACTATTCACCTGAACTGGTGCAGGAATTTACCCGCTATTTTGCCGCTGGTTATGGCTTTAGCACCATCACCGATGCCCGATCATTTGCTTCTTCGGTCCTCGGGGAAGAGGTACGCCCAGGGCATGAGCTGGCCAAGCTCGTTGATGAAGCCGCCGAAGCTGCCATCGTCAGAGCTGCCCGCAGCATTGTCACAGGCTCGTTGGGGTCAGTGCAGACATTTCACCGCCTGGTGGATTTATACCAACGACAGCCATCCTTGACGGTGCGGTCATCGACCAGCGTCCAGCAACAGGCATACAGCACGCCGGTGCCGATTGCGCAGCTGGCGGCCAGCCTGGCAGGCATCAACACGGGGACTACCGTTTATGAACCGAGTGCGGGACATGGGGCGTTGCTGTTACTGGCGCATCCAGAGATGGCGACGGTCAACGAACTGAACCCCGACCGCGCCGCCGATCTACGGGCGCAAGGGTTTGCGGTGACCACCGAAGATGCTTCCCTGTGGTTGCCCGAGACCTTGCATGATGTGGTGATCGCCAATCCACCGTTTGGGGCAGTCGCCAAGGAAGACGGTCAGAATCGACGGTTTGTGTTCGGACGGTTCGTCACCACCCAGATTGACCACGCGATTGCCCTCCAGGCATTGCAGGCGATGAAGCCTGACGGACGGGCGGTATTGATTCTGGGTGGCAAGATGGGTGACGACGAGGCAAGCCGCAGCCAGCGGTACAACACCCGTGAAACCCGAGGTTTTTACCACACCCTCTACAACGGCTATAACGTCACCCGTCATTTTTCAGTGTGGGGTAGCCTGTATCGACGGCAGGGCGCAGGGTTTCCGATTGATCTGATCGTGATTGAAGGGCGTGGCGCATCCAGTCTGCCCTTGCCAGCGGCGCAAGTACCCCCTATTTACAAGGACTTTGACCAGTTAGCGGAACTGCTGCATGACCATGTACTTTCCCAACCCCAACGTGTGGGCTCCGTCCGAAGCCCCTCGCGTGCTGGCGGTACTGACCCCCAGCAACGAAACAACGCTGCTCCGCGCCCGATATCTGGAGCTACTGACGCGCCGGGTAGGGTGGCTGATCGAGCAATGGCTGCTGGAGGAAACCCCGACGGCGACGCAGGAGCTGCTGGAGGAAACCCCGACGGCGACGCAGGAGCTGCTGATGGCAACGGCCAACGCCATCGACCCGTTGGAGATAACGCCGACTTGGGACGGGGAGCCGGTGAGCTGGCAGCGCAACTGGAGCCGAACACTGGTGCAACGCCTGCCCAACATCCAGCAAGCCCTGACCGCCCAGGCGATCACCTTTCCCGTAACGATCATCAAGGATCGCCACGAGAAGCAGTGGTTGCTGGGGATGTTTCACATGGAAGACCTGCAACCGAACCTGGCGGAGTGGCTGGGGGAGATGCGCCTGCTGTAGAGGAACGCAAACAGGTTCCCTACATTCCTAAAAGCCAGGGCGAACCTGTCGGCACTCAGGTGCCGGTGAACATGGGGACAGCCCTACGCCGCGCCCTCACCGCCCTGGAAGGCATGGTGGGGCCAGTCGATACCTACGTCATGGATCGCCTCGACTACGACAGTCGGGACGCCCTGTATCAGGCATTGAGCGCGGAACAGATTGACGCCTGTGCTTTGGCGATTGCCAACATGGAGCGCGGTAGCGGCTTTATCTTGGGCGATCAAACAGGCGTTGGTAAAGGGCGGGTAGTGGCCGCCATGATTCGCTACGCCCGCCGCATGGGCGTGTTACCTATTTTCGTGACGCGGGATACCCCGCTGTACGCCGATATTATTCGGGATTTGAATGACATTGGGATGCCTGGCTTTAACCCGCTGGTGACCAACAGCAATCTCAAACTGCCCTTACCTGATGGGCGCATCCTGAAAACCGATACCACCCTGCACAAGCAGATGCTGGAGCAGTTGGTGGACGGTGGGCCGCTGCGGGGCTACGACGGCATTTTCACCACCTATCACCAGATGCAGACGGTACGCGGCCAAGAGACCACCCGCCGTGCTTTCCTGCGACGGTTTGCCGAAAACAGCTTGCTGATTCTCGATGAGAGCCACGAGGCTGGTGGTTCGATGAGTGATCGCCGTAAAGGTCAGGAGAATTGCGCCCCCAACCGTGCTGATTTCGCCCGTCAACTGGTGCATACAGCGCAAGGTGTGGTGTATTCCAGTGCCACCTATGCCAAAGCTCCTGAGGTCATGGACCTGTATGCCCGCACCGACATGGCAAAGGCAGTCGATGGAATGGGGTCGCTCACCTCGATGGTGGCTTATGGCGGCGTGCCTCTGCAACAGACCTTGGCCACCATGCTGACCGAGGCGGGGCAGTACTGCCGCCGCGAGCGTTCATTTGAAGGGGTGCGCTTCGATCCCGCGATTGTGCCAGTGGATCGGGACGTGGCGGAGAACATATCCCGCATCATGGCGGGCATCATGCAGTTTGACCGCTGCAAGCAGAAGGCGGTCAAAGGGATGGACAAACGCCTGAAGTCAGAGGCTAAGGCGGTGCTGGCGGACGGCTCGACGGGGTCAGCGGGTGCATCCAGCACCAACTTCACCAGCATCATGCATAACCTGATCGATCAGATGCTGTTCGCCCTGAAAGCCGAGGCAACCGTTCAACAGTCATTAAGCCTGCTGCGGCAAGACAGACGGGAAAAACCCGTGATTGCCGTCGCCAACACCATGGGCAGTTTCATCCAGATGTATGCCACCCAGCATGACCTGGCGGTGGGCGATGCACTGGATATGGACTTTGGCGACCTACTCCGCCGCTACCTAGAGCGTAGCCGTGATGTGATTGTTGGTGATGCCTACGGCGAGAAACGCCGGGTCCACCTCAGCGATGATGATCTGAGTGATGAGGGGCTATCCCACTATCAAGATGTGCTGGCACTGATTGCGGAAACCGATTTCAGCGGCGTACCCGTCAGCCCGATTGATTACATTATCCAGCGGCTAGCGGCGGAGGGATTCCGCGTCGGTGAGGTCACAGGACGCGAACACATCATTGCCTATGGGGCGGATGGCGACGCCACCTATAGACGGCGGACAGCGGAGGAACGCAGCAAGCGCACGGCGGTGGAGACGGTTAAAGCCTTTAATGCGGGGCATCTGGATGCGATTATCCTCAACCGCTCTGGCTCGACGGGGATTTCCCTGCACGCTTCAGCGGCATTTGCCGATCAATCCCCACGTCACATGTTGCTGGCTCAATGTGAGCGCGATATTAACCTTGTTATGCAGATGTTGGGGCGCATTCACCGTACAGGACAGGTGGTGCCACCCAGCTTTACCCTGCTGATGGCGGACATCCCCGCCGAGAAACGCCCTGGCATTGTCTTGATGCGCAAGATGGCCTCGCTGAATGCCAACACCACGGCAGCCCGCTCCAGCGGCATTGCCTTGGAGGATGTGCCTGATTTTCTGAATGAGTATGGCGATCAGGTGGTGGCCGAGCTGATGCTGTTCCACCCTGACATTCATGAGCGGCTCGACTACCCGTTGCAGGATGTGGACAGCGGGCACAGCGATGCTGAAGCCACCAAGCGGGTAACGGGGCGTATTCCGTTGTTGCCGCTGGCGGATCAGGAATCCCTGTATGACCTGATCGAACAACGCTACACCGCCTTTTTGCGGCAGCAGGAAGCCCTGGGTGAATCGCTACTGGAAGCCAGCACCCTTGATCTGGATGCCAAAACGATGGCACGGATGGAAATTCAGCCCGCTGATCCAGAGGAAACCTCGCCATTTTGTGGGGCGGTGTATCTGGAGGCGGTGGACGTGAAAACCCCACGCAAGCCCTACCCCACCCTGCAAGTGGTCAACACGGTGCGCAAGAACCTGGGGCTGGGTGAAGTCAAAACCGTTGCCGAGCATGACTTTACGGCGACAGCGACCTGTGCCACGGCGACCGTCGGTGATGTGGTCGAGGCATTGGAGAAGGAAGCGAGATTCTATCGGCTGTTCAAGGGTGATCGCGCCAAAGCCATTGATACCCAACTGGCTCATGTACGCGGGATATTGGCTGAGTTCATCCCTGGTCAGCGGGTGCGCTTGGTCACGGGTAAGGGCGACGTGACCTATGGCGTGGTGGCGAAGGTCTGGCGACCTATGGAGGGCAAGGGCAGCCCCGCAGCCCCATCGGCGTGGGAAGTACACCTGCTATTGACCGATTCCCTACAAGAAATCAGCCTGCCGTTGTCGCGCATCAACACGGGCAAGGACAATGCGGCCACCTTGACGGTGCAAGAACATGACGCGGCGGGGGATGAGATTTACAGCAGTTTTGACCTGCGGCAAAGCCATAACCGCGAAACACGGCAGATGTTCACGGGCAATCTGCTGCGAGCCTACGGCAAATACCCAGGGCATTTGGTCAACTTCACCGACCAACAGGGGCGGATTCGGCAGGGATTACTCACAGGACGCGGTTTTGACATTGAGCGATCACTGGAGCAAGAACCCGTGTTGTTGCCAACTCTGGGCGATGCGCGGCGGTTTTTGTTCGATGAGATGGGGGGTAAGGGGCAACTGAAGACCCGCGAAGGGCTGCTGACCGTCAAAGCAGGCAAAGACGGCGGGTTGGTGCTGATCACCAGCAAAGCCAAAGAAATCGGCGGGCAGTATTTTCTGAATGACCAGCTGCTGACCGCCGCCGGTGCCGAGTTCTTCTCGGTGGCGGATCGCATGGAGTGCCATGTTGATCCTGATCGGGTGGATATCGTGCTGGCCACCTTGGTGCATGACCTCAAAAAGAACCTGTACGCCTTTGAGCAGCGGGATCGGGCGCGAACGATGCTGGGGCAAGCCCTGCCAGCCTTCCAGGCGATACCCGAACCTGTCGTTCTTAAACCCTTAATACCCCCTGCTATCGCTTCAGATCAGGTGCAGCAGAGTGTAGCACCGCCGTCTGCCGCCCTGCCGCATGATGCAGCAACAGATGTAGCAGCGCATGGAGCAGAACCTGCGGATGTCGATGAAGAAGCCATTGCCCGCCAACAGCGGGTGTTGTCGCCGCTACAGGGTGCAACAACACAACCGCCACGCTTGGCTACACCCTCGGGACAGATGGGTGGAGCAGAACGGCAGGTTGCTCGCCTGCTGAACCGTGCCGATTTGTTGGAGGCGGTGATGCAGGGTGAGGATTTTCACCTGAAAGCCGAGAATAACCCCTTCATCCCGTTGGTGGTGGAACGCCACGGTGAGTACCTGTACCTGACCCATTATCTGGAGCGTGGCGGTGACCTGTGCATCGACAGCGAGATGGTCTTCAGCATTGATGGTCAGGGGCGGTTGTCGCTGTTGGAAACGGCGGTGTTTGGGCCCGTGGGGGAATCCCGCAGCCGTGATCGTGGCTTTGCAGGGGTATTTGCGCGGAATCTGTTGCGGCAGGGCTTCGCTGAGGCCCTGCAACGCGCCTGGTCGAACCAATCTGAACCGCCAGAACCAGAGCCGGTGGTGGCGGAGGAGCTGGAGCAATTGTCGCTGTTTGAATTGAGTGCGATCAGTGCAGAGGTACAGACTGGCACCACCACCGATCCATCGCGGGAGCAAAACCCCGTTCCATCGTTAGCGGATCTGTGGGCATGGGGGCGAGCCGCCCGCGATCTCAACTTGCCCCGACAACAGCAGATGCAGATTCGCGCCCTGACCAGCAAGGTGCAGCAAGAACAGCCCGTGACCTTCACGGCGGCAGTGTTGCAGCACATGCAGGCGGATATAGAACGCTACGAACCCTTCCAGCAACGCGGTGCAACAGTGGTTGCCACAGCCCGCGACATCCTGCAACAGGTCGGGCATCGTGATGGGCGCAATGGCTTGACCTTTGGTGGCCGTATTTATGAACTACGCCAGCAGGGTGATCGCCTCGATGTTTGGAAGCGATCAGGGCGAAAAACCGAAATCATCCTACAAGCTATGGGGGAACGGGTGCAGCGCACCACGGTGACAGAGGAAGACCTGCGGCGGTTTGAGGTACTGACCGCCCGCTTGCAGGCGCGTGGCGCAGCCTAAGCCTGCCTTTACCCGCGTGCATTAAGCACCCCCCTGTGTTCTTTGGGTCGGTACGCTGTGTTTATCAGGATTCCGACGGCGTGATTCAGAAAGGTGCGGGCAAACAGTTCGACAGCCTGCCTTCCGGGGCAGCCATCATCCTGCGACCGCGAGACTAGATGTAAGCAAGTATGCATAAATGAGAGTGAGAGTTGATTGGGTCGGGGGTGAACCCGACAGGACAGAGAGAGCGTTTCCGCTGGCGGGTGTGTTTAACCCCACAGAGGAGACCTGTCATGACTCAGCCCCGCAAGGATGTTTACGCCCTTGTCACCCATCAGATTATTCAAGCCTTAGAACAGGGTGTGCGCCCGTGGATGAAGCCATGGGACAGCACCCATCTCAATGGTCGGGTGACCATGCCCCGCCGTGCCACAGGCGAAAGCTATCGCGGTATCAACATCCTGCTGTTATGGGGGGCGGCGATCACCGCTGGTTACGACAACCCCATCTGGATGACGGTGAAACAGGCGAACAAGCATCAAGCCAACGTCCGTAAGGGCGAGAAAGGCACGATGGTGGTTTATGCCGACACCTTCAGCAAAACCGAAACCAACGACAAAGGCGAGGATGTCGCGGTCGCGATTCCTTATCTGAAGAGCTATACCGTCTTCAACTGTGCCCAGATTGAGGGACTTTCCGCGCATTTTTATCAGGCAGCCCCACCCACATCATTAGAGAATGTCGTCACCCGTGATCAGCGGCTTGATGCGTACTTCGCGGCCACTAGGGCAGACCTAAGGCACGGCGGCAATCGCGCCTTTTACAGCATCACCCATGATTATGTGCAGATGCCGCCGCTTGAGGCTTTCCACGACTCCGAGAGCTATTACGCCACCCTGGGGCATGAAATGGTGCATTGGACCCGCCATGAGCAGCGGCTCAACCGTGATTTTGGGCGGAAACAGTGGGGTGATGAAGGCTATGCCCAAGAAGAGCTGGTTGCCGAAATGGGGGCAGCGTTCCTGTGTGCTGCCTTGGACATCACGCCAGAGGTCAGAGATGACCATGCCGCCTACATCGACAGCTGGCTGAAAGTGCTGCGTGATGACAAACGGGCGTTGTTTAAGGCGGCTTCCTACGCCCAGAAGGCGGTTGATTACCTGAACAGCTTGCAAGCCCCTTGCACTGCGGAGACCTCACCAGACCAAGTGGCAGCTTAACAACAACGCCCACCATAAGCAGGAGTGCCCCCTGCCTATGTGTATACATGTTCTTAGGTACGCATTTTTGCATACAAAAATGTCACCATGCAGACACTATGACATGTCGTCATGCCGCCAAGAGTTAGAGGGCTGCCTTGTGAAGGGTGAGGATGCCATGGACAAGAGATAGGTCATAGGCATCTGCCACACCAACGATGGAGCAGACGATGGGCAAGTGTCCCTATGACTTTTCCCTGCGATCACGGCAGGATATCATCACCTTTTTAACCCGCAGGGGGCGATCTTATTTCACTTGGCGCACAGGCTACGCCCCCCTGACCTGGAACATCAAGTGCCACCGTTATGACAACAGTGGTCATAATCGTGGACGGAAAGACTATCCCATTAACTGCGCCTATGATGCCGTCTGGTCGGCATGGCTGGAACAGATCGCCAACCCCTGCACGGGGGAACGTAACGAGGATCGCCTATTCTGGCAGGCTTGCGAGGATGGCTTGCGCGACTATCGGTATGGTTATGCCACCGTCTGGCCAGGGGAAGAGATTGACGGCAAGTTCATAGTGTTGGGGCGTTCAGGCGGTTATCTGTGCTTAGAAAGCTGGAATGGTCATCGTTTGTGGCATCGCGGCAGCGGCGGAGCTGATGACTTTCTTGATTGGTTGCGGGAATTGCCGTTCAGGCAGTTGCGCGAGCTGTACAAACTGGTGGTGTGTCTGGATCAGGACATCCAACCAGAAGCCGAAATATCCTACCAATTTCATTTTCAACGGATGCAGTGGGAAGAAGAACACATTCACAAACTGGCGATGACCTTCCCCCATGAGGCGGTGGGCAACTACACCGCAGGGGCGTTCATTTAATCGCGGTCAATCCATGCAGGCATACGGTGAGAACTGTATGCCTGTTTTTACGCATGCATGAAGATGTGTTTACATGTCTGCAAGACTGCCTGTTGTCATGCCGCCAAGAGTGAGAGGGATGCTGTGAAGGGTTGAAACAAGGGAAGTCAGGCAGAGAGCCGTTTCTCGTCACAACCAACAGGAGGCATTATGACTACAATCATCAAACATGTGCAGGCGAAAGTGAACGATAGCGTGCTGGATCGGGTTTCGCGGCTGTATTCAGCGTCGGTCGAGGACATTCTCCACGAACTGTTGCAAAACGCCCGCCGCGCCAACGCCAGCAGGATTGAACTGACCACAGCCGCCGTTGACGGACAAACCCTGCTGACGGTGGCCGATGATGGCAAAGGGGTGGCTGACCCTGCCCTGCTGCTGTCTTTGGGAGAGAGCCAATGGCAGCGGCAGGAAGTCTTAGCGGAAGACCCCGCTGGGATGGGGTTTTTCTCGCTGGCACTGCGCCCGCATGTCGTGGTGCGATCACACGATTGGTGTCTATCGCTTCAGCCCGAGCATTTCAGCGGGCAACAAGCTGCCCCAGTGACGAACGCGCCCGCCATTGAAGGCACGCAGATCACCTTTCCGCTCAGCGAGCAGGAAAGCAAGAGCTTAACTGACACCGTGCAGGAAATGCGCTTCTTTCCGCTGCCGCTATTGCTGAATGGGACAGAAATCGAACGCGCTGACTTTCTCGCTGAGGCCACGACTATCAACGAGTGGCAGGGCTTACGCATCGGTGTGTATGAGCGCGATCTGTGGCATTGGGAGTATAAGACCAAGCTTAATTTTCATGGCATCACCATTAAGGCTGACCTGCCCATCCTGCACCAGCGTTACCAGGGTGATGGGAACTTACAGTCAAAAGAGCTGTTGGTGCGGGTTGATGTTGGTCACTGCGCGGGTTTGAGGCTGGTGCTGCCTGCGCGTAAGGAGGTGGTTAAGGACGTCTTTTGGCAGGAATTGACTCATGCCTGCTGGCAAGTTCTCTACCGCCATGTGGCTTCTTGGCCAGGGCATCGACTGGCTTTCTCAATGTGGGAAGCAGCCCACAGCCAGTATGGGGTAACTCTTGCGCCAGCAATGGCTGAATTGTGGCAATTTTTCCCGAAGAATGCTGATTATCAGAATCAGGATATTCCCAGTGATGTTGCGGTGGTTCCCGTGGGTTCAAATAGTCTGTTGATCGATCAGGTTGAAATCCCTGAGTACCTCCAGCATCTGCTGAGCCGTGCCACTCAACAGCAGCCTTTGGATCGCCAGTTCGTGCTGATGCACAAACCCTATCGCGGCTACGCCTGGTATGACGCCCTGCCCCAGTTAGAGGATATTCGGGTCATGGTGCAGGAAGGCGACAGGGTTTGGGAGATGGATCAAAAAGATCAAGAGCAAGGTGAGAACCGCTTCGTGGATGCGATCTGGCTGGAAGGGCAAGTTATGCAACAGGGAGAGGTCATTGAAAGGCTACGTTTGCCGCTGGACATTGCCTTCGGTGAACTGGACTGGTGTGGGTGTCTGGCCACCGATCTGACCATCCTTGTAACCCCAAACCACCAGTTGAGCGTGGAAGAGCTGACAGACCTGCTGACCGCTGCCTACTTCTGCCCCAGTGATGAAGGTGATCGCCATGACACCCAGTGGGAAGAGTTCACCAAGGCAGCCACCAATGTCGCCCTGCAATTGCTGTTAAGCCCTGATGAGGCGACACGCGAGACCATTAAACGGGTGGTTCTTGACGAAGTGCGCTGGCATATCCCCTGCAAGACACGGGCAATCATCACGATTGAGGAATCTAAGGTGGCCATTACATTAGAGCCACTGGAGGCAACGCCAGTTCAATCATAATCATGGTTGCATGTATACATGCCGTTTTGGCGTTGTGGCAGCCTGTAAGACTGTTACACGTTGGCATGTAAGTACATGGACAGAATTATTTGCCTTAGGTCTTTGGGAAGATACCTCTCACAAGGGGCTGCGGCCCCTTAAGCCACAACTACATGCTGAATTTAATTGTGTCCACCTACTTATGCATGTTTTTAAGAGTCAGAGGCCGAATGGGTACAATTGTCCCCAATGCGGGGGAGAGGACAGGAAGAATACTCATGACTATGTGCTGGCATGTTTACATGTTTGTATGCCCGCATATCACCATTCTGACCTGTGGGCCCTTCCCTTTGGGGCTACCCCTCTTGTGTATTGATATTTGGTTGTTTGTTTTCTGTTGGGGCGTTGCCCCCGTCGCGGTCAAGGCTTCCCAGAGGCATGGTTGCGGGGTTTCCCCAACCTTCACGATGTTGCAGGCTGGGTGATACCCCTCCCCGAACCACGGCCTTGACCTTGCCACCCCCACTCTCGCCGAGGGGCAGAGGTTGAACCGAGTTCAACCACACAAAGGGAGTTTGAAAATGACACAAGGTCAATCAGCCACGGCAATCTATACCGCTTATGCAGAGCTTTACGGGATTCGGGAGGATATTACCGCCCTGCCCTTGCCCGACAAAGAGCTAGCCAGCAATGGCATCACCGAAATGCTGGAACTGATGTTCAGCTTGTTGGTGGACAGCAGCCTTGAACCCGATACAGGCGATTTACTGTGGCAGTTGGTGCAGGTTTTGCACCGTCAGGCGCAACGGTGCGAAAGAGAAAGCGACAGCAACGCCGATAAACAGCGGGAATTGCAAGACGCGCAGGACGGTTCAGAGGTGAAGGCGGTATCCCTTGAAGAAGCCTTGACCATGGGGCATTTTCTGCAAGAGCGGCAAGCCTTTTATGAGGGATTACGCGACCACGCCGCCGATGTTTACGAGGGTTTGACGGGCAAGGCATGGTTGCCCCGCAGCGGCAGCAAGGGCAGCCGTTCCCCCATCAGTGCGGCAGTGGTGGACAGCCGCGCATTCTTGCACGCCCAACAGCAGGCAAAACAGCAAGCTAACCTACCCGCAGGAGTCAGGGTGGTGGTGTCTGGTGGTAAACAGGCAACCCATCAGCAGATATGGGCAATTCTGGACAAGGTGAAGGCGAAGCATGGCGAAATCGTATTGCTACACGGTGGCGGTGATGGTGTTGAACACCTTGCCGCCTTGTGGGCGAAGAATCGGCAGGTGGCGCAGGTGATGTTCCGCCCCGATTGGAACAAGCACGGACGCGCCGCCCCGTTCAAGCGCAATGATGCGATGTTGCGGCAAGCCCCGCAGGGGGTGATTGTGATTGCCCCTGATAGCGGGATTCACCAGCAACTGATTAGAGAGGCAACGCAACAAGGCTTGCGGCTGATGGTGGTGGAGGCATAACTAAGGGGGGCATCCGCCCCCTGCTCTACTGTTGTGCATAATCCAACCTGTAAAAAGCGCGAGCGGCGTGATGCACCGCCGCGCTGTCGTGACGCTCCTAGGGGATGTATCCCCTGCCGCGTGGCCAACCCCCTTCCTTTCCGCTCACAAGAGCATCCATAAAAATGCCATGACTTGGCAATGACTTAGATAAAATTGGCAGGTGTAGCATCCTGTAGCGCACCCTCTAAACGCTGCACCATTGCTACATGTAGCAGGTGTAGCAGTGCCATCATGTATACATGTCTAAGATTTGTCACTTTTACATGGCTGCATTGTAAGATGTTGGCATGTATTCTGTGGTTGCCTCATGAAAGTTCTGGCCATCCTCTCGCAAAAAGGTGGTGCCGGTAAAACCACCCTCGCCCTCAACCTCGCCGTCCAAGCAGAAATGGACGGTAAAGCCACCGCGATTATTGACCTTGACCCTCAAGCCAGTGCCACCAGTTGGGGTGATAGCCGTGATGGCGAAGCCCCCACCGTGGTATCAGCACAGGCTTCCCGCTTATCTCATGTTCTCGATGCCGCTGGCAACGCGGGAGCCCATTTCACGATCATTGACTCAGCCCCCCATTCCGAAAGCACCGCCCTCGCCGCTGCCCGTGCCGCTGATTTGGTACTCATTCCCTGTCGCCCCGCCATCCTCGACCTCAGAGCCATCAAAGACACCATCGACATCGTGCGCCTAGCAAAGGTAGCTGGTGCTGTGGTCTTGAACGCTGTGCCGCCCAGAGGGCAATCCATCGCTTTAGAAGCTGAACAAGCCATTGCTTCCTACGATATGTCCGTGGTTCCGATTCACATCGGACAACGCGCCGCTTTCGTGCATTCGCTGACTGCTGGACAGACGGTTCAAGATTATGAGCCCAGCGGAAAAGCAGCCAATGAAATTAGAACCCTCTACAAGTGGCTCTGGAATCAGGCAAGCATGGCATAATGACCACATGTAAACATGATGACGTGTAGATATGGCAACCAAACGCCCCAACCTCGCCGCTGCCCTACAGGATGTTTCAGGTAAGGCACCCGCCAAAACCCCTGATCAACCCCCTGC
>NZ_JADEXE010000366.1 GCF_015207265.1 Nodosilinea sp. LEGE 07298
TCTCCAACCAGTCCGCAGTCCTCCCATCCCCCTGCTGTCGCAACTGGGCCGCCACCGCCCCTATCATCTGTAGCAACCTCTCATCCACCAGGTCGCCGTGCTGCTTTAACACCGTTCCCTCATGCCCCTCCGGACAGGCCAGCAATGCCTGAATCAACTCCAGATACGCCTGCACCCGCTGCTCATCCATATTGATTTCTCAAAGGCTGCCAGTGCCTTCTACACCATGCTTTCAGATTATTCCCAATTCCCCTCAGTGTCGGTGCCTTCCAAATATCTTCTGCTAGCGTTCCAGCCCTTCTTTCACACCACCCCTGCAAAGGGTGGAAGTCAGGTTTAGATGCGGATCAGCCCTTCCCACCGGAGCCCCCACATCCACCAGCGACCTTCCATCAGCAGGCTGGGGATACTCAATGCCCAAACCGGTCACTTCCCCAGGGTTTTCCTTCGCCCTAGACCGCTCCACTCGCTTAATCAGCTGATCCAAATCCTCCGAAACATATAGCCGCAGCTCCCGCTTCACCCGGCTCACCGCCACATAAAAGCTCTCCCGCGCCACATAGCGATCCAACGCCCCAATCACCCACTCCGCCGACTTGCCCTGGGCTGCATAGGTAGTGCTGACCAGCGCATAGTCCAGATGCGCCAGCTCCGAACTCTCGAAGCATCCCGACTCCCCTCGCCCCCAGCGAATCATCACCTGCCTCTCCTCCAAGCCCACCACCTCAAACTCCTGGCCATTGCGCCGCCCCAGGGTATGGTCATTGCGCGTCCACCGCAGGCGATCGCCCACTGCAATCTCCATTTCCTCCACCTCATAGACCGACTTCCGCCGGATCTGGGCTGGATCCACCTGTAACGCCGCCCCGGATGGCCCCCGCAGCGTCAGCCCATTGCTGGGGCTACCCGTCGCCAGCACCTCGTAGTGCTGCCCTTTTTCTAATCCCAGCCGCTTGTAGCTGGCCTGGGGAATCAGCACATTCCCCGGCTGGAAATGATGGGCATAGCTCGCCTGGGTCTCTGTCAAATCTCTCGCCTTCAGCCGCTTCACCGTTAGGCTCTGGCCCAGGGTTCCTTCTACCTTCAGGCCCTCCCGCACCAGCTGGGTAATCGCCAACCGCTCCTGGTTGGTGCCCGCCAACAGCAGGGTCTTATTTCGCTCATCTGGGGCCAGGGCGAGATAGTCGCGGGCGATCGCCGCCGCCCTCGCCTCCTGACTACTCACCTGCTGAATGTAAGGCTTCAACTGCTGCACCCCCGCCGCAATCTCCCCAGCGGCAATCAGGTCAACCCCCGCCTTGATCTGCTGATTCTTTTGTCGCAAGGACTGGGTGAGGTAGGCCGTCGCCATCCCCGCCTGCTGCAAACTCTTGAACGGGTTCCCCGCCTCCACCGCCGACAGTTGCCGGGTATCTCCCACCAAAATTACCCTAGCCTGCTGCGCCTGGGCTTTGGTCACCAGGGCCAGCGCATCCTTGGCACTCAAGAGCCCCGCTTCGTCTACTACCCAAACCTCGGGCTGAGCCGGGTTCGGTTCCACCGGTTGAGCACACAGCAACGCCGCTACCGTTTCCACCGGCTGAATCTGGGCCGAGTCGCCCAAGGATTTCGCGGCTTCCGCACTGGGGGCAAAGCCACGAACCCGATAGCCCTGGGACTCCGCAATCTGACGAAACTGATTCAGGGCATAGCTTTTCCCGGCCCCGGCCACGCCCTGCCAGGCGATGAAGCGATCGCGGGTAGTGGCCGCCAACATCACGCCCTGCACCTGGCCCTTAGTCAACCCCTGATCGCGCAGATGTTCTTCTACCAGTGCTGGGGCAGCAATACTCCCCACATCTCCCCGACCATCCAACACCGTGCGAATCGTGTCCAGCTCCCGCAGCACCGCCGTCTGGGTGGTCAGCCGCTGGTCGTGAGTATGAATTACCTCCGGATCGGTATCCAAGGTCTGTTGCACGTCATCGAATAGCTGCTGCCCCAAATGGTTCTCCAGGGCAAACCGCTCCACCTGCTCGCGGTTGAACACCGCCTCCCGCTCAGCGCAGTGAGTCAGCCCGGCTTGCGTGGCTCGCTTTGGCTGGCTCTGCCAGTCCATCAGCTGGGGTTGAGGGTGCTCCAGCTTCAACGCCTGGGCCTGCTGCTGCCAGTAGGTGCGCAGCTCTTCCCGAGGGATTTCCTTGCCCTTGGGCGCACGGGTCATCAGGGTGGCCAGCTCTCGCTCCTGGGCCGTCGCATTCTCCTCTACCGCCGCTAAAATCTGCTCTCGCCGTTTGGAGAAGGTCTGGAGGTCGTCAGGTCGATATCCCCTGAGTTCAAATTGACCGTTGGCCCTGGGCTCAATGCCGTAGCCCAGGCGCTGCACCTCCACCGCCAACTCGTTCTGGTAAATCATCCCCAAGAGCTTCTGCTGCTTGAAGAGGATGTCGTTATGGAGCGACTGCCAGCGTCCGTTAGCGAGCTGCGTGGCGTTGATCACCACACAATGAGTGTGCAGCTGCGGATCCTTCTCGCGAGAGGTGTCGTGATGGAACTGGGCGACGATCAGGTTGCCGGTGGCGATCGCCTGCCGTCCCTCTGGCGTCCGTACCCGTGTTTGGGCATAGCGCTCTTCGATGATGGACAGGGTACGAGTAACAGCAGTGCGATGGGCTTGCTCGATCGCTTCATTTCCCCCGACCAGTGCCGCTAGGCTGATGCTCTTGGGCGCACTAAAGGTTAAATCCAACCCGGCCCGATGGCGCTCCGGGTCAATCTTTCGACCCGATAGGGTTTGGTGCCCTTGGGGATGAGAACCATGGAGCAGATTCTTGAAGTCGCCTCCCTGCACCTGGCCCGCTAGCCCCAGGCTCTTGGCCCCCTGGCCCCACCAACCGGAGTGGGCCTGGTTCTCTTCATTGGTGTAGTAGTTCTCGGCGGTGTAGTAGGTCTCGCCCTGGTTGGCGCTGATCACTGTCAGGCTGAGCATGGCTGACCTCCTATCTCTCTACCAAGCCCTGGCGCTTGCGGATTTCCTGAATCAGCGCCTTGCGATTTTCCAGCGCTTGCGGCCCCCGAGCATTGGCCTGCTCTAGGGCAATGGTCTCTAGCAAAATCTGGAGCCCCTGAAACTGCACTTGCAGCAGCTCCATCCGAGCCTTCAAATCATCCACCTGCCGTTCCAGTTCGCGGCGCTGTTGACCATCGCGCATCATCAGGCGAATGATGCTGGCGGCGGGTAGGCCCAGCCGATTGGCCTCTTTCTCGACGATCGCCGCCTCTTCGAGAGGCAGCGAGACGCTAAATCCTTTACCCATGAGCTTTTCCGTGAATTCGTCAGTGATTCGTAAACGACCGGCCATTGGCTCCCATATCTGAAAGCCTTGATATTGCTGGGTTTCAGCAACCCCCTGGCCCAGGGCTGGGCGTGGTGTGTGAAACGCGGAGCTACGAAACGCAGTGGAGTGGCGTAGCCCCCAGGGCAGCCCATCAGTCTTCTGCCGGGCATTTCCTGGGGAGAATACAAGGGGCAATAATCTCTGTTTTAGCTCACAGAAAATGCCGGTTCTGTTCAGCCCAGGGAGCTGCAAAGTTTGTTTTTATTCATCAATCTGTTGATTAGAATCTTCACCCTAAAAAAGGGCAAGTCGTGAATAAGTCGTTATCAAGTCGTGAATGATTCAGTGATTCTGGATTTCTCCCAGACTCTGGCTAGACAAGTCGTTATCAAGTCGTGAATAAGCCGTGAATGAAATTCTTCAGTCATCAAAACGATGATGAATTTTGCTGAAGATAACAATTCAGTCGTTATTAAGTCGTGAATAAAAATGACAACTCAGAATACAGATATCGATCAATAAACTTGGAGGCATTCTTGCAGCTTCAAGCTGTTGATTAAACGCTGTTGTTGGCATTCGAACTATGACCCAAATTATCCAGACCTACATCGACATGGGCAGCTCTGCCACCAAGTGTCTCTACTGGCAGGGCCAGCCCTACCTACTGCACCTCGACCCTCAAGTAGCTCGTTTGAACCCGGCTCGGCTTGATCGGCTGATGTTGGGTGGGCTGACCAGCCAGGAACCGGGGGATAGTGCCTATGTGATGGTGGGCAATAGTGCCTATGCCATTGGGGCGTTGGCGATCGCCCAAAAGGGTGACTCAGGTCTGGCTCTGCCAAAGCGCGATCGCGCCGTCTACAAAATCTTGGCCACCCTCGGCGTCATCGCAGAGAAAACCCTAGCAGCCCAGGACTCCGACAGCTCAGGCTGTGAGTTCACCGCTCAGCTGGGCCTGCTGCTGCCATTGGAAGAATATTGGCAAGACCGCAAGGAGTTGAAGGCTCAGATTCTGGGGGCCATCTCAGACTTCAGCTTTCGGGGCCGGTCTTTGTTTGGGCAGCTAGAGCGTATCGAGATGCAGCCAGAGGGGGCCGGTCTCTACCTGGCCAAGGGGTTGCAGCTGGCCAGGGCTGGGGTAGGGATTCGCGATTCTACCGTCGTCGTCCTGATGTTTGGCCACCGCAATCTCTCTATCCTCACCTTTGAGAAGGGCAGCACGCCCCAGGAAACCAACAGCACTTCCCAGGGGCCGGGGTTTGTGGAATACCTGAAGCAATGTGCCACTGAGCTACCGGGTGTCGCCCCCGATGATCCGGCTCTGCTGGAAGCAATCCTTCAGGGGCACCCCACCTTTCACGTCCCAGGCCGCAAGGAAGCTCTCGACCTGGCTAAGGCCTGTAGCTACGCCCGTGAGTTCTATTTGGATCGGGTGAATCAGTTTCTGGTGCAGTGGCTGCCCTCGGCTGAGGTGGAGGTGATTGTCGGCGGGGGGGCCGCCTACTTCATTCGGCCAGAGCTGGAGCAGTTTTTTGACCAGCGCGGGCTTGCCCAGCAGATCACCTGGGCCGAAGCCCTGCGACAGGAGATGACCGATGTGTTGCGGGGCCAGGATGGCACAGCTGAACCCGACTTGATCACCAGTGTCCGCTGGGCCGATGTCTATGGGTTGTTCAAAACGTTCATGTACAGCGCCAAGCCAAGCCAGGCTCGATAGCGCCAACCTCTCTCTAATCGCAACAAAGATGAGGACTCAGAAGCATGACCCAAACCTCAGAAACAAAGGCTCGAATTCAGTACTCCAGCCGGGATGAGCTGGATGTAGCGGTGATTGGTTACTGCCGAGGAAAGTCTCGCCATGACCTCCATGCCCGTATGCGATCGGCATTGAATGGCTGCTATGGCCCGTTTGCGATGGCAGCGGTTCAGGCTCCCCAGGATGAAATTCGGCGGCAGGCTGTGCGATCGATTCAGCAGTTGACAACTCAGATTCTAGAAATCAAGGAACGGTTTCTGCCGGAGTGGGAAGCCTTCGATGATTCGATAACGCCACCCAAGACAACTCTCCCACTGGTTGGGGCAAACCCACGACATTTACCATTGGCTAATGGCTCCACAGTATCCACCCCAACCGAACCCATCAAAACTCTGCCCGACCCAGGGCCGGTGGATCAGCCGCTGCGCGAGTTCTTGGGCGACGATGCCGCCATCATGGCGGGGCTCAATCCTAGTTCCACCCAAGTTTGTGTCGAGTAAAATAGGGGTAGAGCGCTTAGGAGGCCAACGTGATGGCCAAGCAACGACGGAAGCGTGGAACCGCAGGCGATAAAACGATTTGTCTTCCCATTGCAGAC
>NZ_JADEXE010000367.1 GCF_015207265.1 Nodosilinea sp. LEGE 07298
GGTATCCCGTCGCCTACCTGGATGACTTAGACCCGGCTACCCCCACCCGGTTTACCCTGCTGGAGCGGGGTATCGTGATCTGGTGGGATGCTAAAGGCCAGACCTGGCGCGTGTTTGAAGACAAGTGCCCCCACCGCCTTGCTCCCCTGTCGGAGGGGCGCATCAATGAAGATGGCGAGCTAGAGTGCCCCTATCACGGCTGGGCCTTTGCGGGCGACGGCACCTGCACCCACATTCCGCAGCAGTCAGTCGACGGCCAGGGCAACCAGTCGTCGCGGGCCTGTGTTGGGTCTATGCCCACTGCGATCGCCCAGGGACTGCTGTTTGTCTACCCCGGCAAAGCCGAAAATGCGCCCCAGGTGGAGGTGCCCATCGTTGGCCCCGTGGATGAAGACCCCGACGGCTGGGTGGTGCTCAACACCTTTCGCGACCTGCCCTACGACGCCCTCACCCTGCTCGAAAACGTGCTGGATGCTAGCCACATTCCCTACACCCACCACAAAACCGTAGGCAAGCGCGAAAATGCCGCCCCAATGGTGATGGATGTGGTGGAGTCGGGTAAGCAGGGCTTTCGCGGTCTATGGCCCGAAGGCCCCCGCAAGGGCAGCCTGGGCACTCAGCACACCACCTTTGTGGCTCCGGGGCTGATGTACCACGACCTGACCTCAAAGCAGTTTGGCCGCACTATGACTGTGGTCTACGCCACTCCCATTCGCAAGGGTGAGTGTCGGCTATTTGCCCGCTTTCCGTTTAAGTTTTCGTCTAAAATTCCTGCCACGGTCATCGGCCTTACCCCCCGCTGGTACAGCCACATCGGCAATAACGGCGTACTCGAAGACGACCAGATCTTTCTGCATCTTCAAGAGCGCGAGCTAGAGCAAGCCAATCGCCCCTATGCCCAGGCCTGCTACCTGCCCACCCAGGCCGATCGCTACGTGCTGGCCTTTCGCAACTGGGTCAGCGATTTTGAGGCCGACCCATTCCCTGGGCAGAGCCTCGCCCCCGCCTGGACGCAGACGGCCCTGCTCGATCGCTACCAGTCTCACACCCAGCACTGCCACAGCTGCCGCACGGCTCTGGCCCGGATTAAAACGCTGCGCTGGGGACTGCTGGGGGTAAGCGCGGTGGGGTGGTCGCTGCTGCCGATCGCGATCGCAATCGGTAGCCTTACTGGATTAACCGCTATCCTGCTTGCCCTGCTGCCCCTGGGTACCGCTGCCACCTGGGCGGGCCTAGGCGTTTTAGAACGCCGCTTTTATGAAGGTCGAGCGGTGCCGCCCCGCAATCTGCCTGAGAAAAAAGCCAGGGCAAGAGCCGGGGGATAGCGATCGGGTGCAGTAGAGCCTGTCGTCTAATCGGCGGGAATGACCCGCACCATACCCTCCAGGTCAATGCCGGTGGGGGTAACCACTAACTGGCGAATATCCGCCTCTGGCCCCAGGTCAAAGTCAATCTCGTCGAGCCTAATTGGCGCAGGCGATTCGCCAGTAGCGGATCGCACTGTTGCTACTGGCTGACGCAAACACAGCCAGCGGCCCTCCCGCATCGCCAGCCCCAGCGCTAGCTCCAGGCTGTCTTGGCTTGGCCCTGCTCCCGGCCAGCGCAGGGTGAGGCGATCGGTATCCAGGGTAATGTCTACCTCCGCAGCCGTCTCGCCGTTATCGAGCCAGCGATCGAGGGGAACGCCCTGGGCGGTTGTGGCCCCGGCCAGCAGCAGTTTTAGCACATCGCGCAACCCCTGCCCCAGCAGAGGTGACTGGAGCGACGCGCGCAAGTCATCGGCTAACACCGTCACCTGCCCGTCTACGGGAAAGGGCTGCAGCAGCCGCAGGGCTTTTCCGCGCAGCACCTGGGGCAGGTTGACCCGAATATCGGCGGCGCTGACCGCCACCTGGCTGACATGCAGCCCCTGGTATACCGCCTGACGAGCCGCCACCGTCACCCTCGGCAGGTAGCCCGCCAAAATTTGCCGATCTTTGCCGTCAATAGCAAACTCTAGCCCCTCGATGTGGTCGAGCTGGGTCTGCAGCCACAGCCGAATAGCAGGCGGCAGCAGGCGACTGATGATGCGGCTGCCTTTTGCCGCCGAGGCATCGGAATTAGGAGGAGCAGCAGGATCAGAGGTCATAGACGGGCTATTGGGGGTAAAAAGCGGCGCGTTCAGGATGAATAAGAGGTTCTAACGACTGGCGAGAGGCTGCATTAGTGCCGATCGCATCCCCAAACTTTAGCAGGGGATGTCGCCCAGATTAGACCCGATCAGATCTGGGGCAGGCAGGGATGCGATCGCCGCCTTGAGTCCTACAACCGCACCAAAATATTAAAAAGTCCTGACGTAATAATACACACGGGGATCAAATTGTCAGGATTTTATGACATACCGATCCCCGAACCCTTGCTTTCTCGCTAAACGAGCTAGAAAAGCCTTGTGGGGGGCTTGATCCCAGCGATTGTTTTTGTCATGCTACAGACCAACGGTTGATCCCCACCTGAAGCCAGACGCTCGGTTGCTGGGCGCTGAGGCTTAGAGATATTGCTTGGGCCGGGGCGCGGGATCGGTCCGTACGTGTGGCGGGTTAGACCGACCCTGCTGCTGTCCCGTTGCCGAAGCTCATTTATCTGTCGTCCTGGTCTTCAATTCTTTATATGGAGAGTGCTCTATGTCATCGCCCCGTCTGCCTCTGGAAGAAATGACCCTGCGCCAGCTCCGCAAGGTGGCGAGCGAATACGAGGTGTCTCGCTACAGCCGGATGCGCAAAACCGAGCTGATTGCGGCTATTCAAGCGATCGATGCCAAGCGTGGCACAGGGACTGCGGCAGCTCCGGTTCCAGCGGCTCCCACTCCGGCGGCTCCCACTCCGGCAGTCCCAGCACCTCCTACTATGGCGGCTGCACCCTCTACGCCAAAACCTTCCTACAGCGTTCCGGCTACTCCCTCAGTTGAGGTCTTGGCCTCGGTGGATGAGGGTCTGGCAGATTTGCCCAGTGGCTATGGCGAAAGCCGAATTGTGCTCATGCCCCGCGACCCCCAGTGGGCCTACGCCTACTGGGATATTCCCCACACTCACAAAGATGAGCTGCGGCGGCAGGGTGGCTCACGACTAGCTCTGCGCTTCTACGATGTTACCGACATCAACTTTTATTCTCAGACTCCCCACAGTTTGCAGCAGTACGAGTGCGATGAAATGGCGCGGGAATGGTACCTGCCCATTCCGGTTAGCGATCGCGACTACGTGGCCGAAATTGGCTACCTCTGCAACGACGGCCGCTGGCTAGTGCTGGCGCGATCGCTGCCCGTCCACATTCCCCCGGTCTACCCCTCCGACTGGGTCGAAGACCAGTTTCTGACCGTCGACTGGCAGGCCGACCTGCACGGTCAGACCTTAGCCACCCTCAAACACCCCAGCCAGCGCGCTGCCGAGAGCGCCAACGCCATCTACGACAGCATCTTCGCTATGACCGAGTCGGCTGAGGCCCAGCGTGTGGCGGGTTCGCTGTTTGGCTCCATGCAGCACGTACCGGCGTCGATGGCTCCCGAGAAAGCGGTCAGCTCCTACGTCTTTCCCTCAGGGGCGGGGCTATGGGCTGTGCCTGGAGCAGGTGCAGGTGTGCCCACCATGTCGGGCATCGGTGCCTTTGGCGAACTCACCATGTCGGGAGCCGGATTCACCATGTCGGGAGCCGGGCTCACCATGTCGGGGGCAGGTTTCTCGGCTTCGGCTCCGCCGATTCGGCCTCGAAAGTTCTGGCTGGTAGCCGATGCTGAGCTGATTGTCTACGGGGCTACCGAACCCGATGCCACCGTCACCATCGGTGGACAGCCAATCAAGCTCAACTCCGATGGCACCTTCCGGTTCCAAATGTCTTTCCAAGACGGCAACATTGACTATCCAATTATGGCGGTAGCGGCCGATGGCGAGCAAACTCGCGCCATCCACATGACCTTCGATCGCGCTACCCCCTCGCGCCGCACCAACACCAAAGACGAAGCGGTGCTGGAGTGGCTGCCCTAGGCTGCCCGATTGCTTAACGGCAGAATCACAGATCAAGGAGTGCCTCAGGGTGCTCCTTTTTTTTCAAAAATGGGGCAACTAGCCGCATAGAATGAGTTGTTGGCCAGCCAAATTCGGTAATTCAAGTTTGGCGACCCAGGTTCTGGTAACTTAAGTTCTAAACAAACCCCTAAACCGTGAAGTTATTCCTATTCCACACGCCTGAAGAAGTCCCTGAACAGGGTAGCCCAGACTGCGCGATCGCCATTGATGTGCTGCGGGCGACTACCACTATGGCGGCGGCCCTAGCAGCGGGGGCCGAGGCCATTCAAGTTTTTAGCGATATCGATAGCCTGCTGAGGGTGAGTGAAACCTGGCCTGCCGACCAGCGCCTGCGGGCGGGCGAACGGGGCGGCGGCACAGTAGACGGCTGTGACCTGGGCAACTCGCCGCTAGATCATTCCCCCGAAAAATCGCAGGGCAAGCGCCTGTTTATGAGCACCACCAACGGTACCCGCTGCCTCAAGCGCATTGAGCATGTTCCCACGGTGATCACCGCCGCCCTCACCACCCGCCAGGCCGTAGTCAAGTTTCTGCTCAACCAAAACCCAGAGGTCGTGTGGCTAGTCGGCTCGGGTTGGGAGGGCACTTACTCGCTAGAAGACACCGTCTGCGCCGGAGCGATTATTCACGGGATAATTGCGGCAACAGGGCAAACCTTTAAAGATTTGGCTGGCAATGACGCGGCGATCGCCTCCGTTAGCCTCTACCTGCAGTGGCAGGATCAGCTACTCGACCTGATGCACTACGCCAGCCACGGTCAGCGTCTGCTGCGCCTCAACAACGAAGCCGACCTCCAGTACTGCGCCCAGCTCGATGTGTTAGACATCGTGCCCCGCCAGCACGAGGTTGGGGTTTTGGGGCTCTAAATGGCTGCTCTGCCAAATCAAAGGTGACAGGTTGGAGGGGTTCAGGGTTTAGGGTTCAAGGTTCAAGGCCTGCCCTGAACCTGAAACCTTGAACCTGAAACCTTGAACCTGAAACCCTGAACCCTAAACCCTGAACCCTAAACCCTAAGCAGTTAGATCCTGTCACAATTAGCTTGGTCGAGTACTAAGTAAATACCGACAAAATTTGGAAGAAGCTTCACAAACGGCTTATTCATTCTTTACGTAGATTCTCCTATGGTAGTTATGAGCCGCTAAGGCTCTTATAGGGTACGTACTATACTGAAACATCTAAAAAACTAAGGCCTCCAGCTTTCGGGCGGAGGCCTTAGTTTTTGCCGGTTCCATGTGATGAGGAATAAGATGTTGCAACGATTGATTTAGCTAGGACACTTTCAAAGGCAGAATTTTCTGGTGGAGGCATTGCATGCAATGCCCCTGCGTCGAGCCTGTCCTAACCCAATGAATGTTTGCAAGATTAACTTGGCGGGGGAGATCTACAGTGCAGCGGTTAATGGTTGAGCCGAGTCAGGTGGTGGCTGACCACCTGCGCCTCAGCAGCAGCCAGCAGCATTACCTGTATCGGGTACTGCGGCTGGGGGCAGGGCAGCAGTTTGTGGCCCTCGATGGCCAGGGGCAGCAGTGGATGGCGACGCTGCCGACGATAATAT
>NZ_JADEXE010000368.1 GCF_015207265.1 Nodosilinea sp. LEGE 07298
GTCTGCAATGGGAAGACAAATCGTTTTATCGCCTGCGGTTCCACGCTTCCGTCGTTGCTTGGCCATCACGTTGGCCTCCTAAGCGCTCTACCCCTATTTTACTCGACACAAACTTGGGTGGAACTAGATTTGGTCTTTACTATAAGAATCAATCACATATCTGAATTAAAAAATTTAATACCTCAAAAAAAAGACGGCGAGACAACCTCATCATTAGCAGCCGTTCAGCAAATTTCAAGCATCGTTTTATCTACGCTGTCTTCCTAGAATGAGTAATAGAACAGAACAGTACCCACAATCCTTGGCTCACTATTTACGGGTCAAAAAGCTACAGATCTTTTCAGTTCTCAAACGCTCAGATTTTAGCGGTCAACTGGTTTGGTCTGATCCTGAGGGACACAAATGGACTTTGTTTTTTAACCAGGGTCAGGTGATTTATGGTAGCGGCGGGGTACATCCTATCCGGCAGTGGTACCGCCAGGCCCAATCCCGTTTGCCAGAACCGGCCTTGAGTTATCAAGTGTTACAAAATTCTTTAGCGATCGCCCCTCGCTCTAGCTGGCTTGACAGTTGGGACTACGACTTGATGCATAACTGGCTAAGCCAAGGGCAGCTTTCTCCCCAAGCACTACAAGAGATTAGCGCCCATGTTGTGGCCGATATCTTGTTCGATGTGGTGCAAGCCCGCGATACGCAATATAAGCTCATTCGGCAGCCTGCGCTTGGCTCTAGTGAGATGCCGTTGTATGTAGATACCCCGACCCTACTCCTCGCAGTAACCGAGCTTTGGAACAAATGGCTAGAGGTCGGGCTAGAAGCCTATTCCCCTAACTTGGCCCCGGTGATTCAGCATCCAGAACCAATTCGGGCGCAGGTGTCACCCGGGGTCTATGCTTCGCTCATGCAGTTGCTCGATGGTCAACGTAGTCTGCGCGACCTGGCGGCCAAGCTAGGACAAGACGTACTCAACCTCACCCAGGCGCTACAGCCCTACCTCAAGGCCGGATGGATCACCCTGGTCGAAGTGGCCGACTTTCCTGCTCTAAATGGACCAGATCCACCAATCGCGAGTCACCAACGCCCCCTCAAAATTGCCTGCGTTGACGATAGCCCGATGGTTTGCAAAGCGATGGGGCAGGTGATTAGGGCCGCAGGGTACGACTTTTTACCCATTACCGAAGGGGCAAAGGCCATTCCGACACTACTGGCTCAAAAGCCAGATCTGGTGTTTTTAGACCTGGTCATGCCCGATACCAATGGCTACGAAATTTGCAGCAGTCTGCGCAAAACGTCTCGCTTTAAAGATGTTCCCATCGTCATTCTCAGCGGCAACGACGGCCTAGTCGACCAGGTGCGTGCCCGGCTGCTAGGGGCTACCGATTTTTTAAGCAAACCGATGGAGCCAATTGTAATTCTCTCCGTTATTCGCAAACACCTAATTCACACTCGAACCTAACCCCATCCACTCAACTACCACCTCCCTTCACTTACCCATTCTTCTCCCTACCCAAGAGCCATGAGCAAAGTTTTAATTGTTGAAGACAGCCTGACCGATAAAGAAATTCTTACGCTTTGTCTGCGCGATCGCGGCATTACAGTACTAACCGCGAAAAGCGCCGAAGAAGCCTTTGAGCAGGTTAAAAGCCATCAGTTCGATCTAATTATTCTCGATGTTGTGCTGCCCGATCGCAGCGGCTTTGAAATTTGCCGCGAGCTCAAAGAAGACACCAGCACCATGCAGGTACCGGTGATTATGTGCTCGACCAAAGGCACCGAAATGGATAAGTTTTGGGGTCTCAAGCAAGGGGCCGATGCCTACCTGTCCAAGCCCATTGATCAAGACGAACTTCTTAAAGCCGTCAATCAACTGGTCAAAGCTTAATCAGCCTAGACAAGTACCCATGACCCGCCCCATCAACCTCTGCCCCACTCAAGCATTTTGAGCCATGCCTATTGACACCGCGATCGCCCCTGGAGACCCCCCACCTCAAGGCACCTCTGCTCAATCATCGCAGAACGCCCTTCTCCCCGAGGAGTCAGCCAATTTAGCCCCCGAAGAGCAGTTTTTGCAGGTGACTGTGAACGGCGATTTGCCGCTGCTGCTGCCGGGAGCCAACCTGGTCGAAATTATGAAGCTGACTATTAACGAGGTGGTGCCGATGTTTGAAATGGCCCCTTGGGTGATGGGCATCTACAACTGGCGGGGCGACATGCTGTGGGTAGCCGACCTGGGCCACTTTTTAGGGTTTGTGCCCTGGTACCACCAGGCTAAAGCCACGACTCGGCATACGGTGGTCGTCATCAAGCCGCCCTACTCAGCTACTCAGCCAAGCGCAGACCAGCAGCCCATGGTGGGTTTAGTCGTCAGCACGGTAGAAGCCATGGTGACCTACCCCACCACCGCCCTGCAGCCGCTGCCCAATCAAATGTCCAGCCTAAGCGCGGCGCAGATTGGCCCCGACCTATTGCCTTTTCTCCAGGGGTGCTGCCCCACCAGCAGTGGTCAGCCCCGGTTGGTTTTAGACGGCACGGCGGTGTTAGCGGCTATGGCTCAACCCTAATCCTGCCGCCGCAGGTGACAGCAGCATTTTCCCCACATATTTTATGCCGCCAACTTAATTAAATTCTTCAGGTTACTCGCTATGACTCAAGGTTCTTCTCTATCTACCCTCCGCAGCCAGGCTCAAACGGTAACTGCGGATGATTTGCTGGTGCAAAACCCCGATGCCGCTTCCCCCAAAAGCTTTGTCAAAACCTACTTTGCCGGCCGCAGTCTACGGCAGCAACTGCTGTCTACGGTACTGCCCCTGAGCATTTTGCCCCTACTGGTCGGTGGTCTCATTACCTATGCCCTCACCCAAAGCCGCGCTCGCACAACTATCAACCAGGCGTTGCAGGGTCAGGCCATCTTAGCTAGTGAAACCGTTAACAGCACCCTGAACGAGCAACTTGCCTTTGCCCAAGTTTTTGCCCAAAACCCGCTGATTTTAGACAAAGTACGCCGCGATCGCACCCTAGCCGCCAACTTGCAGCTACTACAGGTGCCCGAAGCCACCCTAGAGTCGCGATTTAATTCGAGTAAGCAGCTAGCCACCAATCCTGTCTTTAACGACTATCTGGCCCAAACCGCCGCTGTCAAACAATTTGCCGAGATCATTGTCACCGAGGCCAATGGTTTCAACGTGGGCTATAGCAGCATTCCCTCTAATTTTGTGCAGGCAGGCGAAGACTGGTGGGAGCAAGCTAAAAGCGATGAGTTCTGGTTTGGTCAGCCCGGCTACGATGACTCCACTGCTCAGGTAGGTCTCGACTTTAGCCAGGCTATTCGTGACCCCAACAGCAACGAATTTTTAGGCGTGGTGAAATTTTTGATTACCACCCTTGAGTTTGAGCAGCTCAATGAGTACTTGGTCAATGCCGGTATTCAGGGCTCTCAGCAGGTGCAGCTGCTCGAACCAGCGTCTAATTACGTGCTGGCTACCTTTAATGAGCAAGGTCAAGAAGCGGCCCTAGAGCCTAGCTCTAGTAACCTAGTTGGCGGCGAGGTCGTGGGCAAACTGGCTAACGCTGTGTCCCAAGCCACCCAGTCCGAGGTAGTCCCTAATGACCTGCAACAGCAGCTCAAGTCAGCCTTCCCGGTCAGAAACCTCGAGGTATCTACCGTTGAAATCAATGGCTTGGAGAACGTTGTAGTGACATTTGCCTACCAGGGCAAGCAGTACTCTTTAGCTACGGTGCTCCGGATTAACTCGGTAGCGATCGCATCTATAGACACCGCCGAAATTCGCGCCGCTGGTCGCGAGAACCTGGTCACCCTGGGGCTGTTGGGCTTGGTGCTGGGTGGCGTGGTCGCCCTGTTAACCAGAACCGTAGCCCAGCAAATCTCCTCGCCGCTCAATGCCCTGGCAGGCAAAGCCCAGGAAGTGTCTCGGGGCAACCTCGATGCTCAGGCCGATCTAATCGGGTCGTCTGAAGCCCAAACCTTGGCCCAAACTTTTAACGAGCTGGTCGTACAGGTGCGCGGCTTTTTGCGCCAGCAAACCCTCAATGCCCGCCGTGCCACCCTGGCAGCCGACATCACCGGAGCCAAAATTATCGACTCCGCCGATCTGCTGCCCATCTACGAACGTCTAGTCACCGAGGTGCGCGACATTCTCACCTCCGATCGGGTAGTGGTTTACCAGTTCAACCCCGACTGGAGCGGACAAATCGTAGCCGAATCGGCAGGAACCCAGTGGCCCAGCGCCTACGATCAGCAGCTAGGCGACCCCTGCATTCCCGCCGCAACCCGTAATAAATACGAAGCCGAAGGCATATTACTCGAAAACAACGTGGCCACCGCTGCCTTTCACCCCGAGCACTTGGCCCTGCTGCACAGCCTACAGGTCAAATCTATTTTGGGGGTGCCGATGGTTAGCCAGGGCAAGCTATACGGCCTGCTGATTACCCACCACTGCCAAACCGTGCACCCGTGGCAAGAGGCCGAAATCGACTTCCTGAAACAGATAGGGCTACAGCTGGGCCTGGTGATTGAACGTGTACAGCTAATCGAGCGCACCCGTAACCTGGCCGAAGAACAGCGGCAGATTAAAGAAGGCCTGCAGCGCAGCGCTCTGCAATTGCTGATGGATGTGGACCCGGTGAGCCAGGGCAACCTGACCGTGCGAGCCAAGGTCACTGAGGACGAAATCGGCACCCTGGCTGACTCCTACAACGCCACCATTGCCAACCTGCGCAAAATTGTAGTGCAGGTGCAAGATGCCTCCCGTCAGGTGGCCGACACCACCGACACCAGCCAAACCGCTGTACGCACCCTGGCCGAATCGGCCAATCAGCAGGCTGCGGAAATTCTGTCTGCGATCGATCGCGTCCAGGAGATGGCGACCTCGGTGCAGCTAGTTGCCACCAACGCCGAAAAAGCGGAAGCGGCGGTGCTGGAAGCTGAGCAAACCGTAGCCCAGGGCGACGATGCCATGAACCGCACCGTTGACGGCATCATGGCCATTCGCGAAACCGTAGCCGACACCGCTAAAAAAGTGAAGCGCCTGGGCGAATCATCCCAGAAAATTTCTAACGTCGTGAACCTCATTAGCGGTTTCGCAGCCCAAACCAACATGCTTGCTCTCAACGCCTCCATTGAGGCTTCTCGGGCCGGAGAAGGCGGCAAAGGCTTTGCGGTAGTGGCTGAAGAAGTGCGCGAACTGGCCCGCCAGTCGGCAGAAGCCACCACCGAAATCGAAAAACTAGTCGCCAGCATTCAGACCGAGACCAATGCCGTTGTCACCGCCATGGAAACCGGCACCGAGCAGGTGGTCACCGGCACTCAGCTAGTGAATGAAACCCGCCAGAGCCTGAACCAAATTACCGTCGTCAGTCGCCAAATTAGCGCTCTAGTGGGCGCGATCGCCGATGCCACCGTCGTTCAATCCCAGGTCTCTGAAGTCGTCAGCGAAACCATGACCAGCGTCGCCACCACCGCCAGCCAAAACTCCAGCGCCGCCAACCAAGTCGCCGACGCCTTCACCCAGCTGCGATCTGTAGCCCAGTCCCTGCAAGAGGAGGTAGGGCGATTCACCGTGAGCTAGTGGTGGATGAGTAGGTGAGTAGGTGAGTAAGTAAATTCCCGAAGGGTGAGCATTGCCCCCTAATC
>NZ_JADEXE010000369.1 GCF_015207265.1 Nodosilinea sp. LEGE 07298
TTGACTCAATTGGTCTTGCAGTTGACGATACAAGAGGGGTGTTTCCATGAGACTGGCCTTGAGTTGGGGAATTCAAGCCTCTCATGAAATGCCCCTTCCCATCTACCCTGTCTCATTTGGGACTCCTTTCACAACAACCCTTTCAGGACTTTTCTGCACCACCAAGCAATATGCCCTCGGGGTTACCGGGTTGAAGGGGCTGCGGGGCTGGAGCGACTTGCTGTTACCGATGTTGCAGAAACTCCGCAAAGGTCTGTACCTCCGCTAGCAAAGTCTCTGACTGCCTGACACAAGTGAGTAAAAGGCTTGAAATCTCATCACGGGTAAGCATTTAGGCCGTCCGCCTGCCGACCTGGCAGCGGTGTTGGCCCAGGTGGCGATCGCTAGCCCTGCCGTCACCGCCCTTCGTTCCCTGATGCGCGTCATTGGTCAGAGCGCGTCGCTAACCAACGTCCAAATCCGCAATAAAGCGGCTGAGCTGGCCTGGTCATTTCGCAGTCTCTTCAATCAGCCCGAGGTCACCACTCTGCTGCGGGGCATGAACCGCCAGGAACCCTACTGGCGCAGAGTATTGGAATACTGCCTGGATGGTGGCCTGCAATCAGTCTTAGATGAATACATGCACATTTTGCTGGAGTCATCTGGTCTGCTGAAAGCCTCCGCAGAAGAAATCGCCGCCCAGCTCACCGATACCATCAGCGAAGCCCTCAGCCTGCGCACCTCGGTAATGTCGGTGGACGAGGTGCGGCTACATCCCAACCAGATTGAGCTGGCGTCAGAAGGCTGCTACAAAATGCGGGGCCACTTTGCCCTGCGGTTTGGCGATAATCCGTCCGATAGCGATCGCGTCCTCAACCGTTCAGAGCATGTGCGCGATGCCTTCAACTCCCCCTTCCGCCCCTTTGTGCTGGCGACCACCTCCATCTCGACTTCCACCCCTACTGCCATGCGATCGTCCACTGGAACCTGCCCACCAACCCGGTCGATTTAGAACAGCGAGAGGGACGCATTCACCGCTACAAAGGCCATACCGTCCGCAAAAACCTGGCCCAAAAGTACAGCACACGGGTCGTTAACCAGTCCTACAAAAATCCGTGGGATAGTTTGTTTGCCGCTGCCGTGAGCGATCGCCCCCAAGAAGCATCAGACCTCGTCCCTTTTTGGATGTTTCCCATACCGGGTGGGGCCAAAATTGAGCGACACGTCCCCAACTACCCCCTCAGTCGGGATGGCGAACGACTAGAGGCTCTGAAGCGCTCTTTGGCCGTCTACCGCATGGTGTTCGGCCAAAATAGGCAAGAAGACTTAGTGGCTTATCTGCTGAACTACCTATCACCCGCCGATATTGAGCAGGTTACTAAGGAGTTACGCATTGATTTGGAGCCACCAGGTCTTGTAGATACAGCTTCGAGAATACATGGGTAAAAATTTTTAAGCCATAGTGCGTCAATTTAGAGTCGCTCCGTTGGTTCGTCTCAACGCCATTTGTTTGTCCCCTAGATCTTGTTGTAGCTCTTCCCGGATGAGGGCAAACCGCTGGACATCTGCCTGGGTCAGCCAGGCGTCAATCTCGTAAAGCGTCTGCCCATTTTCTCGCTGAGTCCGCAACGTGAGAATCGTCTCCGGCAGGTGGTGAGCATCGCCCCTGAACTCGATATTCAGATCGCGTCCCCGCTCCACGATCGTGTAGAACTGCTTACCCTCAAACACCCGCTGCCCCCGGTGCTGCCCCTGGCAAAACCGCTCCAGCAGCAGCACCGCCGTCCCCGCGATCTGCTCCTGGGTCTGGCGGTCAACGGGGATAGGTGTTCTGGGTCGCGGCGAGGTCACGTCAGGTCATTGATGAAAGGGTTGAGCCCCGCTATGATGGCGGCATCATCACCCAAAAACTCCCGCAGCGGCTGATCCACCGGCCCTGGGTCAGGCAGAGTTTTGATGGGTTCTACTGGGGTGGATGCTGTAGAGCTATTGGCTGATGGTAGATGTCGTGGGTTTGGCTTACTCAGTGGGAGAGCTGTCTTGGGTAGCGTTATCAAATCATCGAAGGCTTCCAGTTCTGGGAGAAACCGCTCCTTGATTTCTAGAATCTGAGTCGTCAACTGCTGAATTGATCGCACAGCCTGCCGCCGAATTTCATCCTTGGGGGCTTGAACCGCTGCCATGGCAAACGGCCCATAGCAGCCATTCAGGGCCGATCGCATTCGAGCATGGAGATCATGGCGAGACTTTCCCCGGCAATAACCAATCACTGCCACATCCAGCTCATCCCGGCTGGAGTACTGAATTCGGGCTTTTGTTTCTGACGTTTGGGTCATTCCTCTGCGTCCTAATTTCTGGTGCAACTGGGTAGAGTTTGGCGCTAGCGAGCTTGGGTTGGTTTGGCGCTGTACATGAACGTTTTAAACAACCCATAGACATCGGCCCAGCGGACGCTGGTGATCAAGTCGGGTTCTGCCGTACCCTCCTGGCCTCGCAGCACGTCGGTCATCTCCTGTCGCAGGGCCTCGGCCCAGGTGATCTGCTGGGAAAGCCCGCGCTGGTCAAAAAACTGCTCCAGCTCTGGCCGAATAAAGTAGGCGGCACCCCCGCCGACAATTACCTCTACTTCAGCCGAGGGCAACCACTGCACCAGAAACTGATTTACCCGGTCCAAGTAAAACTCACGAGCATAGCTACAAGCCCTGGTCAGATCGAGGGCTTCCTTGCGGCCTGGGATGTGAAAGGTGGGGTGCCCTTGCAAAACTGCCTCCAGCAGAGCCGGATCATCGGGAGCGACCCCCGGCAATTCGGTGGCACACTGCTTCAGATATTCCACAAATCCTGGCCCTTGGGAGGTGCTGTTGGTTTCCTGGGGCGTGCTGCCTTTCTCAAAGGTGAGGATCGAGAGATTGCGGTGGCCGAACATGAGGATGACGACAGTAGAGTCTCGAATTCCCACCCCGGCCCTAGCCAGCTGCAACCCCTTGGCCAGGTAGAGCCCGGCTCCCTCTGGCTGCATCTCGATGCGCTCTAGCTGCCCGAACAGAGACCGGCCCCGAAAGCTGAAGTCAGTGATTGCTCCCAGAATCTGGGCCTTCAGCTCCTTGCCGTCTTGCCAATATTCTTCCAGCGGCAGCAGCAGACCTAACTGAGCAGTGAACTCACAACCCGAGCCAGAGTCCTGAACTGCCAGAGTTTTCTCAGCGATGACGCCCAAGGTAGCCAAGATTTTGTAGACGGCGCGATCGCGCTTTGGCAAAGCCAGGCCGGAGTCGCCTTTTTGGGCGATCGCCAACGCCCCAATGGCATAGGCACTACTCCCCACCATCACATAGGCACTGTCCTCGGGTTCCTGGCTAGTCAGCCCGCCCAGCATCAGCCGGTCGAGGCGGGCGGGGTTTAATCGAGCCACCTGGGGGTCCAGATGCAGCAGGTAGGGCTGGCCCTGCCAGTAGAGGCACTTGGTGGCAGAGCTGCCCATGTCGATGTAGGTCTGGATGATCTGGGTCATAGTTTGAATGCCAATGACAGCGTTTCATCAACATCTTGAAGATGCAAGAATGCCTTCAAGTTGGTTGATCGATATCTGTATTTTGAGTTGTCGTTTTTATTCACGACTTAATAACGACTGAATTGTTATCTTCAGTAAAATTCATCATCGTTTTGATGACTGAAGAATTTCATTCACGGCTTATTCACGACTTGATAACGACTTGCCTATCTAGAATCCAAGACAAACCTGGAATTACCCAATCATTCACGACTTGATAACGACTTAATCACGACTTGCTGGTTGAGGTCTTTCTATGAGAGACGAAAAACAATCATTTAAGTGATTAATAAAAACAAACTTTGCAGCTCTCTGAGCTGAACAGGACGGGCATTTTCTGTGAGCTAAAACAGAGAGTATTGCCCCTTGTATTCTCCCCAGGAAATGCCTCGGCAGAAGCCTGATGGGCTGCCCTGGGGGCTACGCCACTCCACTGCGTTTCGTTGCTCCGCGTTTCACACACCACGCCCAGCCCTGGGCTAGGGGGTTGCTGAGACCCAGCATTATCAGGGGTTCCAGGCATGGGAGCTAATGGCCGGTCGTTTACGAATTACTGACAAATTCACGAAAAAGCTCATGGGTAAAGGATTTAGCGTCTCGCTGCCCCTCGAAGAGGCGGCGATCGTCGAAAAAGAGGCCAATCGGCTGGGTCTACCCGCCGCCAGCATCATTCGCCTTATGATGCGCGATGGTCAGCAGCGTCGTGAACTGGAGCGGCAGGTGGATGACCTGAAGGCCCGAATGGAGCTGCTGCAAGTGCAGTTCCAGGGGTTCCAGATTTTGCTGGAGACCATCGCCCTGGAGCAGGCCAATGCTCGGGGGCCGCAGGCGCTGGAAAATCGCAAGGCGCTGATTCAAAAAATCCGCAAGCGCCAGGGCCTGGTAGAGGGCTAGGAGGTCAACCATGCTTAGCCTGACGATAATCAGCGCCAACCAGGGCGAAACCTACTACACCGCCGAAAACTACTACACCAGCGAAGAGAACCAGGCTCACTCTGGTTGGTGGGGCCAGGGGGCCAAGAGCCTGGGTCTGGCGGGACAGGTGCAGGGGGACGACTTCAAAAATCTGCTCCATGGCTCCCATCCTCAAGGACACCAAACCCTATCAGGTCGGAAGATTGACCCAGAGCGCCATCGAGCCGGGTTAGATTTGACCTTTAGTACGCCCAAGAGCATCAGCCTGGCGGCCCTGGTTGGGGGGAATGACGCAATTGAGCAAGCCCATCGCACTGCCGTCACTCGCACCTTGGCCGTCATTGAGGAGCGCTACGCCCAAACGCGGGTGCGGACACAGGAAGGGCGGCAGGCGATCGCCACCGGTAGCCTAATTGTCGCCCAGTTCCACCACGACACCTCCCGTGAGAAGGATCCGCAGCTGCACACCCATTGTGTGGTGATCAATGCCACGCAGCTGGACAATGGCCGCTGGCAGTCGCTTCACAACGACATCCTCTTCAAACAGCAAAAGCTGTTAGGAATGATTTACCAGAACGAGCTGGCGGTGGAGGTGCAGCGCCTAGGCTATGGCATTGAGCCCAGGGCCAACGGCCAGTTTGAACTCCGTGGGTATCAAGCCGAAGACCTCCAGACCTTCTCCAAGCGGCGGGAGCAGATTTTGGCGGCGGTGGAGGAGAACGCGACGGCTCAGGAGCGAGAGCTGGCCACCCTGATGACCCGAGCCCCTAAGGGCAAAGAAATTCCCAGAGAAGAGCTGCGAACCTACTGGCAGCAGCAGGCCCAGGCGCTGAATCTGGAACACCCTCAACCCAAGTCGGTGGCTTGGCAGAGCCAGCCGAAGCGGGCCACCCAAGCTGAGCTGACCCACTGCGCCGAGCGAGAGGCGGTGTTCCAGCGGGAGCAGGTGGAGCGGTTTGCCCTGGAAAATCATTTGGGACAGCAGTGCTTTGATGAGGTGCAGCAGACATTAGACCTGTTGTGAAATAGGGAAAAATTAGTTGGCTCAATACGGATTTTGGGGAGCTAGTTCAACAAGGTCTCCAATAGGTTGCCCAGCAGTGCCTTTCCTCGCTTACGGGCATTGTGTACGAACTCAAAGAACCCCAGATAAAGCGGCAGTTTCTCCT
>NZ_JADEXE010000370.1 GCF_015207265.1 Nodosilinea sp. LEGE 07298
GCGTTGCTCAATGTCGCCCTGAATTTTTTCTGCCACCTCAGGAAAAACATAGGCATCGAGCTGGGTCACCAGCGCGCCCAGTACGGCGTCTCGATCAGCGGCAGCCAGGCTCATATCCTGGGGCGGGGGGGTAGCGGCAGCAGCCATGGGTCGTCCTACCGAATGGGGTCGTGAACCGTCACTAGCTTAGTGCCATCGGGGAAGGTGGCCTCCACCTGCACATCGTGGATCATCTCGGCCACCCCATCCATTACATCGGCCCGGCCGAGCAGGGTGGTGCCGTAGCTCATCAGCTCGGCCACGGTGCGCCCGTCGCGCGCCCCCTCTAAAATGGCCGCCGAGATGTAGGCTACCGCTTCGGGGTGGTTGAGCTTGAGGCCTCGGTTTTTGCGGCGCTCGGCCACCAGAGCAGCGGTAAAAATCAGCAGCTTGTCTTTTTCCTGGGGGGTCAGTTGCATGGGGCCAAAACACCAGCGGAGGGGATAGGGCTAACCGTAAGCTTTCAAGGTTTTGAGCGGCTTGTCAACCAAAGATTGAACCATAGGGCTCTCCGCTTTGAAAGTAAAGCTTAAGTCGCTGAAATTGAAAGCAGAACTGAGCTAGTCTGCTCTATGAAAAGCCCTGTGAAAACGTCTTGCAAAGAGGCATTCTAGGGTCGTTACCGGTAATTCTACCTATGACTGCCCCCCTGCTTGAGATTTTGCCCGACAAGCCTGCCCTGGTGCAGCGAGCCTTAACCCTGGTTGTAGACGCCATTCGCAATGCCGTGGCCGACCACGACTACTGCACTCTGGCCCTGGCTGGGGGTAGCACCCCCAAACCCCTCTATGCCGGTCTGGCCGAACAAGACCTGCCCTGGGAGAAGCTCTACATTTTTTGGGGTGACGAGCGCTATGTGCCCATTGACCACCCCGACAGCAATGCCGGTATGGCTAAGGCCGTCTGGCTCGACCGGGTGCCCATTCCGCCCGACCACATTCTGGTTACTCCTACCCTGGAGGACGATCCCGCAGCGTCAGCTAGGCAGTACGAGGCGATGGTAAAATCGGTGTTTGGCGGTCTTCAGGGCACCTCCCCTGACCAAATCCCTGAGTTTGACCTCATCTTGCTCGGCATGGGGGATGACGGCCACACCGCCTCGCTGTTTCCCCATACGGCGGCGCTGGCGGTGAGTGACCATCTTGTTACTGTAGGTAACAAAGGCGATGATCCCCGCATCACCTTGACTGCACAGCTGATTAATCAGAGCCGTCAGGTCTTATTTTTGGTGGCAGGGGCCGATAAGCAAGCGGCCTTGGCCCAGGTATTTGCTCCCAGCGGTGACGATCATGCCTACCCCTCGCGGCTGGTGCGACCCCAGGGTGAATTGCGCTGGCTGCTCGATCGCCAGGCTGTCGGCAACCTAGATCTGGAATCTGCGCTTCAACCTTGATCACAGACAGCATGGCTAGATAAGGGCTGCGCACCTGCTCTGAATTGCCCTCAACCTAGACTATTATCTAGTCAGTGGATTCCCCTATCTAGCGGCGGTGGCCGAGTCTAAAAGTAGTCCGGGGTCTACCAGACTCTTCTATGATTGAAACCTACAGGGATCGTTTTTGATTGAGTAATGTGATTACCCTTTCGCTATTGCACCCTCTCCACAAAACCCCGGTTCAAAGCTGGTCCTTTGATCAAGAGACTGTGATTTGCATTGGTCGCTCGACCGATAATAATGTGGTTCTCTACAGCGCCGTTGTCTCACGCCACCACGTCGAAGTTCACCGCACCGACAACGGTTGGGCGGTCAAAAGCATTGGCACCAACGGCACTTACCTCGACGGCCGCCGTATTACCGAAGTGCCGGTGGAAGACGGCATTGTGATCCGCCTGGCGCGATCGGGACCCAATATTCAAATCCACGTTTCTGAAGAAAAGCGTGATCCTCTCCAAGAACTATTAATGAACCGCCGCCGAGCCGAAGAAGCCAGGGAGGCTGAGCACGGCACCCACAGCGAACCCCACGATAGCTCAAACGTTTTGTCCCACCAGACTACGGTTATCAACCCCGAAGACAAGTAGACCGCTTGGGGTGAAGACGGAAGATGATAAAGCCGTGCCCGCGATCGCAGGCACGGCTTTGTCATTAACTTGGTCTATGGAGCAACCTTGAGCAGGTCGGCCTTATCGGTTTTCTCCCAGGTGAAGTCGGGCAGCTCGCGGCCAAAGTGGCCATAGGCCGCCGTTTGCTGATAGATGGGGCGGCGCAGGTCGAGCATGTCAATTAGCCCCTGGGGCCGTAGGTCAAAGTGCTTGCTGACCAGGTCAGCGATCGCGCCATCGGCAATCTTGCCCGTGCCAAAGGTGTTGATCGAAATCGACGTTGGTCGGGCTACCCCAATCGCGTAGGACACCTGGATTTCGCAGCGATCGGCCAGGCCTGCCGCCACAATATTTTTGGCCACGTAGCGGCCAGCGTAGGCCGCCGAACGGTCGACCTTGGTGGGGTCTTTGCCCGAGAAGGCACCGCCGCCGTGGCGGGCCATACCGCCGTAGGTATCGACAATAATCTTGCGCCCGGTCAGGCCGCAGTCGCCCACCGGGCCACCAATAATAAACTGCCCCGTGGGGTTGATATGGTACTGAGTACCGGCGTGGAGCCACTCGTTGGGCAGCACCGGCTTAATAATTTCCTCCATCACCGCTTCGCGAATATCGGCTTGAGAAATGTCGGGGTCGTGCTGGGTGGAGAGCACCACCGCTTCGACCGCTACCGGCTTCAGGTTCTCGTAGCGTAGGGTCACCTGGCTCTTGGCGTCGGGGCGCAGCCAGGGCAGCACGCCGTTTTTACGCAGGTGGGCCTGCCGTTCTACCAGCCGGTGCGAGTAGTAGATGGGGGCAGGCATGAGGGTGTCGGTTTCGTTAGTCGCATAGCCAAACATCAGCCCCTGGTCGCCCGCCCCCAAATCTTTATCGGTAGCGACATCGACCCCAATGGCAATGTCTGATGACTGCTTACCAATGGCATTGAGCACCGCACAGGAGGCCCCATCAAACCCCACATCAGAGCTGTCGTAGCCAATCCCCAAAATGACGTTGCGAACGATATCTTCTAAATCGACGTAGGTGTTGGTGCGTACCTCTCCGGCAATCACGGCCATACCGGTTTTAACCAGGGTTTCTACCGCCACGCGGGCGTGCAGGTCTTCTTTAAGAATGGCGTCTAATACGGCATCGGAGATCTGATCGGCCATTTTGTCGGGATGGCCCTCGGACACCGATTCGGAGGTGAAAATGCTGTACTCGCTCATGGAACAGGCCCAACCAGTAGCAATAGGAACAGGGGCGGAGTCAGCCGGGGCTGATTCGCATTCCAAAGTTTATCAAAGTTTAGCTAGAGCGCTGGAATGAGTCGGGCGGTAAGGGCGAGAATTACAGCCCTCGTGTCGCTCCAGGGCGGCTAGTTGAGCTGTACCTCGGGTGCGGCCCCGTCGAGCAGCGCCTGGGCCTTTTGCTGCATGGTCTTAAAAATGTTGTAGAACCCGTTGGCCCGCGATGGGGTAAGGCTGACATCGAGCTGGGTGTCTTTAATGAAATCGGGGCTGAGAGCGATAATTTCGGCGGGGCTGAGGCCGTTGAGGGCTTTGATCAGCAGCGCCACCAGACCCTTGGTAATTTGGGCATCGGAGTCGGCCTGGTAGATTACCTGGCCATCGATTAAATCGGCGACCACAAACACCTGCGAAACGCAGCCCGGTACTTTATTTTCAGCAGTTTTGTAATCCTCGGGCAGCGGGTCCAGCTTTTTGGCAAACCACAGCAGCTGCTCGTAGCGACGTTTAGGGTCAGCGGCCTTTTGAAAGCGGGCCACAATTTTTTCAATAGACTCGGGGCGATCGGCGGGCATGGGGAGGTAGGGTAACAACCTGCTAGTAGTCTACCAAGCAAAAGAAAGTGATAGGGCGAGGCCAGCGGCCGACCGGGAGTCGAAGCGACCGAGCTTCGGCTCAGGAGTCGTTCTCAGTTAACCCGTAGAACAACCCTAACCGAATACTTGATCTACGGTTAGCGACAGCCCCGGAAACGTGGGAGAAACGATCGGTTGGTTGCCTTGAAACTGCTGTAGTTCAAACTCCCCATCCACCAGGTGGCAAAGGGTAAAGGTCGGTTGCTTAGGCGAACCAATGTAGCGCCGTCCGCCCAGCCCCAGGTAATCCACAATCCAGTATTCCTGAATGCCAAAGGCTTCATAGTCAGCCAGCTTGAGCATATAGTCGTCTCGCCAGTTGGTAGATACGACCTCCACCACCAGTTTGATCGACTGGCCCTTGGTAATCACCGATTCTCGCTCCCATCAGGGTTCATCAGCGATCGCCGTTTCATCTAACACAACAATATCTGGCTCATAGCCTACGTCGTTCGAGGGTTTAATCACATATTCTTTCGGAATAAAACGTGGCTTTTTAGCGCTGCGAATGACTGTACCCAGCTCAAAGGCCAAATCGCCTGCTAGTTTAGAGTGTTTTCCCCTTGATTTAGGCCTCTCGATCACCACCCCCCGCCGCAGTTCGTAGCGATATTCCGAATTCTCTGGATACCACTCCATGAACTCGTCAAAGGTGATAGGGGCTTTGTCCAGTACGGCAATCATGGGGCGTTTGTTCAATCTATCGAGGCTACTACCTACCCACTCTAACTACGCTTTGCCATCGCTATCTTTGCCGCTGACAAAGCGGTGGGCTACGGTTTCGGGCTGAATGGCCGACAAAATAGTGTGGCCTGAGTCGGTAATAATAACGGCGCGGGTGCGACGACCGTAGGTGGCGTCGACTAGCTGCCCTCGTTCGCGGGCGTCGGAAATAATGCGCTTGATGGGGGCAGACTCAGGGCTAACAATGGCAATGACTCGATTGGCCGATACGATATTGCCAAAGCCAATATTGATGAGCTTGATGTCCATAATATAAAAGGAGCGATAACGGGAGATTCTGGTATTGACGCCGGGGCTATCCCCAACTGGCCAGAAAACCCAAGGCTTTTTTGGCAGAAGGCTCTACATTTGAGCCTAGATCAGGCCCAAATCCTAATATCTGCCATACTAACGAATCCATTTGGCGCTGAGGGTTAATTTCAGGCAAAATTTCAGTTTTTTGGCGATTTCGTTCCCTGGGCTACATCTTCCGGCCCTAGGAACCCTCGATCGGAGGTTCTTAGCGCTTTAAACCGCTAATCTTCCTATATCCGCAGACATAGACGGCTGTGTCTGCCTGCCCCATTTGTCTCACCTGGAGAATGCTGCCGTGCAGCCCGTTGACTTTACGACTTTGATGGCTTTGTGCCACAGCCTCCAAGCCGACTGGGTGCCCGCCCGTTGTGAAACGGTGGTGCAGCTCGATACCACCACCCTGGCCCTGGCCCTGCGAACCCTCGATCGCCGCAGTTGGCTGACCATTTCGTGGCACCCGCAGGCGGCGCGGCTGCACCTGGGAGATGCGCCCCCTAAGGGACAAGACACCTTTACCTTTAGCCAACAGCTCAAGCACCAGATCAACCAGCTGGCCCTGGTGGCGATCGCGCCTGTGGCCCCCTGGGAGCGCGCGATCGACTTACAGTTTGGCCCCCGCCC
>NZ_JADEXE010000371.1 GCF_015207265.1 Nodosilinea sp. LEGE 07298
ATACCTTCAGTGTCTTTTCTTATTAGCTTAAATTGGATCCGGTCTCAGTGATGACTCAAGGGGCAGGGAGAACACCTCTCCCGCCTATCTAGCTGTCGTCACCCGCCACGTTCAGTGTCGTCTAATACAGACCATTGGCAAACACCGACTCAAGCTCGGTAGCCAGTTCGTCAGCACGTTGACGCCCTTTGAAGATGCACTCAATCTCGCCGCTATGGTGCGGATCGAGCTGCGAGGGCGACAGGTTGGAGCCTACGTTCTCACGAAGGGCAAGAACCGCGAGCACCTCTGCTTTGTGTTTGGCTTCGACTGCCGAGGCATCCACAACACGTTGACCGATGAGCAGGTGGAGATCGTCTTTGACCAGCTGGAATCAGGGCTGAAGGATCTGCCCAATGGTGAGCGGTTGACGATTCATCTGGGGTCGTTTTCGGCGGACTGCGATCGCCAGCAGGATCTAGCTCGATTATCTAGCGGTGCCCCCAGCGCTGCTCTCAAGTTCTTGCTCACCGCTGAACGTGCCCGAGTCCAGCAACTCACTCAGCAGGGCCTGCGCAAACCCAAGTTTCTCCGGCTGTACGTTACCTACACCGTCCAAACGGGCTCTGAGGGAGCCCAAGACATCATCGAGAAGGTGATCAGCAGGGGCGAAACCCTGTGGAAGTCGTTCACAGGTGAGCTGCGCCAGGCCAAAAACCAGCGCTTGCAAACGGTGATCACCAAGGCCTTTACCGATGGCTTTCTGCTCTGGGAGCAGGTGCTTTCGACCAAGATGGGGCTCTCAGTCAAGCCTCTGGGTGAATCGGATCTGTGGAGCCTGCTGTGGAACCGCTTTAACGCCAGTGACCCCATCAATATCCCTCAGCTGATCATCCTCGATTCTGATGGCCTGCACGAGCAGGTCAACTCCGACATTCACAGCACCACACTGCTGACTCGGGCGGGGGTGCCCACTGCCGGGAAAACCTGGGTTAAGGTCAAGGGCCAGTATGCGGCCCCGCTGACGTTCCTCGAAAAACCGGGTGGCTGGGCCAGTGAAGCAGCTCAGCTGCGCTACCTGTGGGAGATCCTCTCCCGCGAGACGGTCGCCGATACCGAAATCTTCTGCCAGCTGACTCGGGCCAACGAAACCCTGGTCAAAACCACCGTGCAGCGGATGCTGAAGCAGTCAAACCTGACGGCTACCCTGGCTGAAGACAGCCACTCGGTGGATGTGGCCGCTGAGCTGAAGATGAAGCGCTCGATTGAGGCCCAGGAAGAACTCTTCGAAGGGGCTCTACCCATCCACACCGCCGTGGTGTTCATGGTGCATCGACCGGAACTGGAGCAGCTGGATGAAGCCTGCCGCTATATCCAAAGCTGCTTTCGCCGCCCGGCTTGGGTGGAGCGCGAACAAGACTACGCCTGGAAGGTGTGGCTCCAAACCCTGCCGATTGTCTGGGAAGCGCTGATGGCAACCCCCTTTGGACGGCGGCAGCTCTACCTGACCGGCGAAGCACCGGGGCTGATGCCGCTGGTGGTGACCCAGCCCTGCGATAGGAGTGGCTTTGAGCTGATTGCCGAAGAAGGGGGGCAGCCGATCCACCTGGATCTGTTCAACCAGCACCAAAACTTGGGCCTGTTTGCCACCACCCGAGCCGGAAAATCAGTCTTGGTCTCCGGCATTCTCACCCAGGCGTTGGCCCACCGCTTCCCGGTGGTGGCCCTTGATTTTCCCAAGCCAGATGGCTCCTCGACCTTTACCGACTATACCCAGCTGGTAGGTGGGGCCTACTTCGACATCTCCCGCGAGTCCAACAACCTGTTCGAGCTGCCAGATCTGCGTCACCTGCCCGGTGACGAGCGCAAAGAGCGTCTCGACGACTTTCAGTCGTTCCTGGAGTCGGCGCTACTGACCATGATTGTGGGCTCCGGGGCCAATAGCTCGGTGATGACCCAGACCATTCGCTCGATTCTGGTGCTGGCGCTCAACGCCTTTTTTGCCGATGCCCCAATTCAGCGACGCTACCTGGAGGCGATGGAAGGGCGCTTAGGCTCAGCGGCATGGGCACAGATGCCCACCCTGGCCGACTTCCTCGACTTCTGCACGCCTGAAAAACTGGATCTCAACCAGGTGGGCGGCAATATCGCGAAGGCTCTGGACATGATCGATCTACGGCTCAGGTTTTGGCTCTCCAGTCGGGTAGGACGAGCGATCTCGGCCCCCTCCAGCTTCCCCACCGATGCCCAACTGTTGGTCTTTGCCCTGCGGAATCTCTCCAACGAAGAAGATGCCGCTGTGCTGGCCCTCTCGGCCTATGCCGCTGCTTTACGGCGAGCATTGGAAGCCCCAGCCTCTATCTTCTTCATTGATGAGGCCCCCATCCTGTTTGAGTTTGACGAAATTGGAGCCCTAATTGGCCGACTCTGCGCCAACGGCGCTAAGGCCGGGATTCGGGTAATCATTTCGGCGCAAGATCCCGATACGGTGCATAAATCGCCAGCCAGCGCCAAGATCTTTCAAAACCTGACTACTCGCCTGATTGGTCGTATTCAGCCCATGGCGGTGGATAGCTTTGAACGCATTCTTAAATATCCCAAGGCCGTCATCAGCCGTAATGCCAGCGAGAGCTTCTTTCCCAAGCGGGAGGGCATCTACAGCCAGTGGCTGCTGGACAACAACGGCCTTTACACCTACTGCCGCTACTATCCCGCCTTTGCCCAACTGGCTGCCGTGGCCAACAACCCCGATGAGCAGGCGACCCGAGACTTGGTGCTGCGCCATGCCCCCGATACCTTCACGGGTCTGGCGGAATTCGCCCGCCTGCTAGTGCTCTCGATTCAGTCGGGTGAACCCCTATCGGTGATCACCGAGCGCTGGCTTGCTGAGCGCAATCCCCACCCCGAAGTTCCCCTGTCTTCCTTTAACTCTCTACCCACTGGAGGTCATTCATGAACCCGCGCCTTCGCCTTGCCCTCGTTCCTATCCTGGCCACCACCCTGCTGGTAGCACCCATCAAACCTGCCGCCGCGTCGCAAGTCGATACCACCTTTACCGACATCTTCGGCATTTTCCGCCAGGCCTTTGAGACCAGCAAAACCTACATCGAGCAAACCCTCTCTGGCCTACTCACGCCGCTGCCCGGCGATCTAGAGGGTGTGATCCAAAACGCCCTGGGCGATCTGGGCCTGGTTGACCCCAATCGGGTACGTTCTGAAATCTCGACGGAGCTGGCGACCATCCTGGAGGGCGATCTAGCTCAGTCCGACAGCATCTATGCAGGCCTTGAAACCGCCAATGAAGTTGACCGGCAGCTCACCCGCGCCCAGGTCGATGCGGTGCTAGGCCAAACCGGGCAAACCGCCACCCGCGACAAGATTACCTGGATTGAAAACACCATCGGCCAGGTGCAGCAGCACGCTGACTCGGCTCAGACGGCTGTCTCTACCCAGGCGGCGATCAAGCAGATGGCGCAGCAAAATGCCCGTCAGTCAGAGATTCTGGGGGCGGTGCAGTCAGAACTGCTGCAATCTCGCCAGGACGCTCAGTTGACTAACCTCAACCTGGCCAACATGTCTCAAAACCTGGATCAAGAGGCCCGTGCCCGCCGCCTCCAAGAATTGGGCAATGCTCTCGACACCCTGCAAATTAGCGCCCAGGCCCGTTTGTTCTAGACGTCTCTCAGTCATTACGTCAATTTGGATGTGAAGCATCATGCTGCTGGGTTGGCCCGTTTCACCTATCGCCCAATTGCCCCGCGACACCGCCGACATCATTGAAGGCGGCGCTGTCGCGTCTGAAGCCGTGGCTGAAAGCTGGAACCAGCTCTGGGAGAGCGTGCTTCAGGGAGGGCTTTACTTTGCCCTGGCTCGGGTGGGGGTCTTATTCGCCGTGGCTACCCTGCTCCTGTTTATGACCCAGTGGACACGGCAGATGGTGGAAGGGGAAAGCAGTCGCGCCTATGCCGATTTCATCTGGCCGCTGCTGGTGATTGTGCTGCTCTCTAACAACGGCGATCGCCTAGCGGCCATTACCCTAGACATCCGCAACTACATCAACCAGGTCAACCAGGACGTTTTGTCCTACACGGCTGCGGATATTCGGCTGCAAGAGGCCTATCAGGCGGCGGTTTTGGAGGGGTCAGTGGAGCAGACTATCATTCAGCGCCGCAACCAGTGCTATGAGCTGCAAAACCCTGAAGAGCGGGCGAATTGCATCGAACTAGCGGCGATTGAAGCCCGCGAGTTTATCGAAGACTACCGCGCCAGAACCGGCAATCCCAATGCCCTGTCCCGTGCATTGGAGGCGGCTCAAGCCGGGGACAATCCCCTCGACTCGGGTCTGCGGTTCGGAGGGGCGCTAATGGGTTCGGGCTTTCAGACCGTGACCCGAGGCCTGTTGATGGCGCTGCACATCGCTTTTCAGTGGCTGATTGAGGCCTCGCTGTTGCTGACGGCCACCCTGGGGCCGCTGGCCGTGGGCGGCTCGTTGTTGCCAGTGGGGGCTAAACCGCTGTTCGCCTGGCTGACGGGGTTCTTTTCTTTGGCTATTGCCAAACTCAGTTTCAACATCCTCTCAGGCCTGGTCTCTCTAGCGGTACTCAATGCCGGGGATTCTCACCCGCTGATTGCCCCCTTCTTTCTCGGCTTGCTAGCTCCTATTCTCTCTCTGGCCCTGGCGTCGGGCGGTGGCATGACGGTCTTTGGAGCCCTCACCAGTACCGCTGGGGTGATTGCGGGGACGGGGGCCATGGGTGGCATCGCCCGTGCCCCTGGCTACTCGGGCCGACGTCGGGCCTACCGCGTGCGTCGCTGACCTCACTCATAAGGACACATCCCATGGTGCAGTTGATTGAGAAACGCAACACAAACTACCTACCCCTGTTTGTCTTGGGCAGCGTGGGGTTGCAGCTGGTGATTCTGGTGGTCTTGTTTCTTCAGGCTGGTGCCCTGAGCCGTCTCAGCCGTCAGGATGCCCCCACCCTGGTGCAAATGCAGGACGGGCAGGCCATTCGAGTCGGCACCATGGGCTCTCGCGAGCGCACCCCAGAAACAGTCCGACGTTTTGTCAATGACACCCTGGTGCTGATGTTCAACTGGAGCGGCAGCCTGCCTGCCACCACGGCGGAAGAGGCCAGCCAGCCCAGGGCCGACCCTGGCCTACCGATTGAGGTGGAACAGGGTCGGCGCAATATTGCCACCGCCAGCTGGCAAGCCAGTTTTGCCTTTTCGGAAGATTTCCGCCAGGACTTCTTGAAGCGGGTGGCCGAACTGACGCCACCGGGGGTCTTCACGGGCACGAGTCAGGTGGTGATGGTGATCAACCACGTTGGGAGTCCCGAGGTGGTTGGGGAGGGGCGCTGGAAGGTGGCGGTGGTGGCCCATCTCTATGTCTTTAACGACGCCAATGCCCTGGGTCAAGCGATTCCCTTTAACCGGGAGGTGTTTGTCGAGGCGGTCACCGCGCCCGCTGTGCCCGATGGCGATACCCCTTTGGAGCAGGCCATCTACAGCATTCGCCAAACCGGCCTGCAAATCTATGCCATCCGTGAACTTGACCGGGAGGACTTGTGATGACGACACCCAACAATCTGTGGGA
>NZ_JADEXE010000372.1 GCF_015207265.1 Nodosilinea sp. LEGE 07298
AGGTGGGCAAGGGCGAGACCGCTTCGGCGTCCTGGGATGGTTCGGGCAGCTGGGCCAGGGCGTTGGGTTCATCGGTGTAGGGTAGGTCGAAGCGGTACTGGCTGGGTAAGTTGAGGCTGAAGTCGGCGGCTAACCCCGTCTCGCCTGCCCTGGGGTCGAGCACTAGCCCAGGCAGCGAGAGGGAAACCAGGGGCAAATCAAACAACTGGGTCCATTCTCTGGCCGCAGGGGCGGTGCCGACCGGCTGGGGCCAGGCCCCGGCCCCGGTTGCCTCAAACCGCCAGCTCTGCGGCGAGGCGATGGAGCCACCGCTGCCATTCGAGTCTTGGACCCCTAGCTCAAAGGGCACCAGCTGGCGATTGGCGCTGGGGTAGTTGGGGGGGAGCTGGGTTTGGGTCAGGGGCAGGGCCTGCACCATGGGCAGGGTGCTGTGGTGCTGCCACACCCAGGGCAAAAACTGGCTGAAGGTATTGGCGGGCAACACCTTTTTTTCGACCAGAGCGCCCAGGATCTCTCGATTGACGTCGTAGCTAAAGCTCCAGGGGCCTAGCGCCGCTACCACCGGCTTGGGCTCAGAGCGAGAAATTGGCGGCAGTGCTCGGGCCGAAAGAGTCAGGTTGGCGAGCTGGATCACCGCCGCCGCTGGGAATAGGTCGCTGTCGCGGACGGTGCGCAGGGAGTGCGATCGCACCCCAGATACCCAGTTGTCCAGCTCAGGCAGCGCCTCCTGGGCCAGGGGGCGACTAGTACTAAGCCAAAACAGGCCGTTGAGTACCAGCTCGGGGGCCGTGCCCCGCAGAGTCACTTCGCTCAGGCGGTAGCCTGTCGCTTCGGCGGGGGTTAGGATCCATTTGCCGCTCAGGTGGGCCACATTGGTCAGTACCAGATTCCAGGGCTGCTCGCTGGGGTAGTCGGTCTTGAGTAGCTTGGGGTTGTCATTGCCCAGAGACACCGCCCCCTGAAGCAGACTGGGGGCGGTACTGGTAGTGGAGAGGGGCCGCGCCAGGCTATTGTCTAGATAAATTTGCTCTGTCAGGTTGAGAATTGGCAGCTGAAACCAGCCCTGCTCTAGGGGCATAAAACCCCACAGAACTGGCGCGGCAAAGGTGTCAGCCCCGGTAGCAGGCGGCAGTTGCCCTTGACGAGCCCGCAAAAACTCAGGCACCGCTACCGGGTCAAAGGCCAAGGTGATGTCGCTGAGGGTGACAGTTTCTGAGGGCTCCGTAGGGGTTGGGGCCTGGTAATGGTAGGTATAGTCTGGCCCAGGCTCGGAACCAGCCTCGGCGATGGCGGCAAGCCCAGCTTCTGGCTCCAGAATGAGGTGGTCACCGTCTCGGCTGACTTTTACACGGTGCGGCGCGATGCGCCCCAGGGAGGTGGGGGGCACATCGGTATCGTAGGGCGACTGGTTACTCAGAATTAGGCTGAGGCTATCGTTGGCAAAATTGAGCCTGCGTTCCTGCCCCCAGGCGTGAATTTCCCAAAATAGGTTGGGGACGGCGGTGGGGTTGGTGACCTCCAGGGTGACCCAGTGGGGGCCTGCTTCAGCGGCGGCTTGCACCGTGCCATTCAGTGGGTTGCGGGGGGTGAGGTACTGGCTTAGCTCCTGCCAGGCCTCGATCCAGGCCTGGCGTTCGAGGAGCGTAAGCCGCTCCACCTCCAGAGTGAGGCGAAAGGGGCCGGGCTCTAAGGTGGAGAGCCCCGCTGAGTCAGCGGGGCCAGGGCTAAAGGTCTGGGCTAACTGCAGGGCCGCCGCTAGGGGCTCAGGTTTCCAGGGCAGATCGATGCCACCATACAGCGACAGCCCGCTGCTGTGCACCGACAGAGCCGTCCGCAGGCGGGTTCCCCCCTGCCGCTTCCCCTGATCCAGATCTGCCGCCGCCGGAGCACTGACTGCCAGAGCGTTGTAGAGGTTCTCGGTGGCATTTCTCTGAGCGCTGAGAAAGGTGCCCAGGGCGATATCGCCCGCTAAGCAGGTGAGAGGCGGCCAAGACTGGGCGCTGGGCGTCGTGGTTGTCGACCCCAGGTCAGGCCAGCGCTGGGGGTCGGCCTGCACCAGCAACAGGGTCAGCGCGCCTGTAGCCAGGGCGTTGTGCAGGTCATCGGAGAATTCTGCGGCGGGAGCGGGGCCTGGCGATCGCTGCCAGCTGTACTGCTGGGCGGCGGTAGGGGTAACGGTGACAGGGGTAACGGTGACCCGGCGGACACAGCCCAGCAAAATTAGGGTGCCGGGCAGGTAGAGCGACTCGGTGCTCGGGTGCCGCTCTAGCCAGAGACTGCGAAAGGCATGGTTCTGGCTGGGGCTGGCCAGTTGCACCACCTCTACATCGGCTTGCCAAAAAGGGCCTTCGAGCAAAACGGTGGGCACAGTGGTTGTGGGAGTAGACACCATGACTTAGGCCTGGGGTAAAGATTGGGGGGCAAGGGCTATGAGGTCGCTGGGAGCGGCACTGCCGCGACGGGCTTGTAGGCGCAGTTCGCGCCCCTGTAAACCCTGCTGGGTAGAGGCTTGAAAGAGGCGCTCAACGGCGGCGCGATCGCTGGGATGGCTATAGAGACGGCGCAAAGCCTGCCCCTCATCCACAGTCATTAACCCGTGGTAGCGAATCGTCGCGTTGCCAATCAGCAGCTTGCCCTGCAAGATCTCGGGCAGGGTAGCGGTGGCGGGCCGGGTAGTTTCCGCTGCGGGCAGGGGAATAGAGACTTGCCGGAGGGAGGGTAAAGCCTCCAGGGGCACGCTGATGGGCTCGGGGGGCTCGACTCTGGCAAGCTGCTCTAGCATCGTCGAGATCAGCCGCCGCAGGCTGGCCCCAAAGCTCTCATCGACCACCAGCCCCTGCAAGCTCCGAATCTGTGCATCGGTGTAGGCTGGGGCACTCCAGGTGAGCTTGCCGGTCGCCGTTGCAGAGGCGGGTGTGATCTCCAGCTCGGCCCGAATGTCTTCCGGCAGATCGGCGGCTGTGGCCGGGCGCAGGCGAGTCAGCTGCTCTAGGGCTGTGGTAAACGCCTCATCCCCGGTGAGAGCTAGAACCGCTGTTCGCTCGGTGGCACTGACCGCTCCCTGCCAGACCAGTACGGTTTCGTTGGGGGTGGGAAAGTCTACTACTGCATTCAGCGAATCTGGGTTCGGCGGATCTGGAAGCGTCAACGGCCCAGAGATCGGCTGCTGACTAAAGCCAGCGTTGTAGAACTGGTCGATGGCGGCGCGATCGCTAATATCCACCAGCAGGGCCTCAATGGCCGCTAGGTGATTGCTAAATAGCTGGCGCAGGGCGACCTGCTCATCGATCGACAGCAGCCCCCGCAGCCGCAGCCACTTGAGCTTCATCGGTGCGCTATAGGCGATGTCGAGCTGGGGTATGAGGGCCGCAAAGGCGCTGATAAAGGGGTCGCCCGGCTGGAGACGACTGCGCACCAGCGCCACCAAATCCTGGGCTGAAACACCTAGATTATCGGCTCCTTTCCACTGAAGCTGGGGTCTTGCCCCAGAGCCCCCGATCAGAGTTAGCCCAGTCAGCGGATTGCCAACGGTCTGTGCCTGCTGGCTGGCGTCAAGTTGGTCGAGCCGGGGCCAGGCAAAGGCAATGGTTTGCTCAGAGACGGTTGTTCGAGGGGCTGCCGCTAAGACCTCTCTAATTAGCTGATCGACGGCGTTGACCACCTCTCTAGGCTGATTTCTGAAGGTTGCAATTAGCTGCGATTCTTCGGCAAGAGTCATTGACCCCAGCCACCTAAGGGTGTGGGTTGTGGTAACGGTGGGGGGGAACTCTGTCCGGTCTGCGCCAGTTTCGGTTTCCGTAAGAAGCTTGTTGCGCAGGTCTACCGGTGTGGCAGGCAGGGGCGAAATGCCCCTGATGGGGTCGGTGGTAACTGAGTCCCTGGCAGCTTGCACTTGGTTAATTAAGGCCTCTACCCCTTGCCGGTACTGTGGCTCATAGTCCTGGGCTCCAGCGGTGAGGAGGGCTTGGGTGGCGGTATCCATAGGCCCAGTCCAGCGCAGCACCCACTGGGGGTTGGGATTGGGGGGATAGGTGACCGCGATCGCAAAACCCTCTATAAACGTGCCTGCCGGGTGGGGCCTGCGCGGCGGCAGGGCGTAGGGGGTCGTGACGGTCTTCTCTGCCAGGGCCTTTAAGACGCTACTAATTGCAGCGGTTGCCGGTGCTTGGTAAGCAGGCAAGCCATTGCCATAGCTGTTGAGGACCGTTTTTTCTGCCTCCACAATGGTGCCCTGCCAGGTGATGCGATCGGGGCGAATGGTGAGCTTAGGCCGCAGCAGCCTGGGAATAGTGGTGAGCTTGGGCACCTCAGGGTAGTCGACTAGGTCGGGCAGCACCGCCGCGCCGCCCTCGGGCAGAGGTACCGGCGCTCTCAGATCGGGGGGCGATACGGGCGGGTTGGCAAAGACTCGGGTAGAGTACCACTCATCTAAATTATTTTCTTGAGCAGTCAGATCACTACCCGCGCTTGGCAGCGGCGATTGGAAGAGGCCGGGCACGGAGTTGATCAGCAGATTGACGCGGTCTTGGCGGTCAAATACCCCCACCAAAAACAGCGAAGGGGCCTGCCGACGCAGCACCTTAGCCTCGGTAGTAGCCAGGGACATGAGTGGTGGTTCAAAATAGCTTGCCCGCTGGAGCTGCAGCTCATGGATCTGGTGCAGGCCAGTCTCTAACCTAAAATCGGCCTGGGGCTGAGTGGCGGGCGGCGGCAGTAGCCGCTTTAGCTCACCCAGAAAGCGTTGCCCCAGCTGGCGCAGGGCATATTGCCCTGCGGTGGGGTCAAAGAAATACTCCACCTGTACCTCTAGGTTGCCGCTGTATAGCTCCACCACCTGGTAGATCACCTCTGGGTCGGGCAGTGAGGCGGGCTTGCGGCGAACCCCGGTGCTGGTAGCGGGGTCTTCGGCTTCCCACTGATCTTGGACATGGGCGGGTAGGGCGTCCCACAACCGTTTTAGGGGTAGGGTTACCTGGCGAGTGTGAAGGGTTATGGCGGGGGTATTGGGGTTGACCCGGACGGGGGCTGTAATGCTGACCACCTCACCTGTGGGCTCGGGGGTGCGGTATTCGAAGTCGCGCTGCACAATTTCGTTAGGGGTAGAGACCGTAGTGGCGCTCTGGGCAATGAGCAGCAAACGATGCTCGTAGAAAAAGGGAAGGGCATCCCACTGGAGCACCAGCGCCCCCTGCTGGAAGTTGCCGTTGCGCAGGGGTAGATCCAGGCTGCGGGCCTCATCGGCAGACAGGGTTCCCAGATCGAGATGGTCGGGCTGCTCTGGGTAGGCGGTGGGCAGCGCTGGGTAAATCTCTTCCACCCATTCCAATTCGAAGGTATAGTCACTGGCCCGTACCAGCTGCTGCTGCCAATCACTGTAGGCAAAGCGTCGCAGCAAGGTGAAGGCAATCTGGCGATAGGCAAGCCGCCGCACCAGAGTTTGGTTGCGCTCTACCAGGCGTTGCTCTAGGTGCTGGGCCACCATCACCTCCCAAATGCGACCTGGGGCGGCGGGGTTGCTGGGGGTGCCAGCGGCGTCGAGGCGGCTAGAGCTGAGCACCAG
>NZ_JADEXE010000039.1 GCF_015207265.1 Nodosilinea sp. LEGE 07298
GGAGTCGTCTGGATTGGCATGGCGACCGGGGCTTGAGTTTTCTGCAACTCGGTTTGCGGGAACTGGCTCGGCTTTGCTACGAGCGTTTGCCCTTGCCCATCCTCCAAGCCTTGCCTAAGGGCAATCCACCGCCCGCTTGCGCCTCTCAATGCAAGCGAGACGCCCTAGACTGTCGCATTGAGTTCGCTAAGGTCCTCACATTCTCATGGTGAGACTGCCCTAAGTTTTCTGCACCACTAAGGGAGACCTGTCTTAACCAGACTGGCCACAGCTATAACCTCACCCTTACAGTTGGCAACAATCTTTAAAACCAGGCCCTGTATTGTGATTTTGCCCGACGCAATGAACCGCCTTGCGGTGACGGTTATCGTGGCTCCTATGCCAAAAGAAGTAAGCTCTAACTCAACTCGAATTGCCTGCCAGTTTAAGGGTAAAAAAGACCAAAGAAACTTAGATAAAATTTGCACTATTGATATCGACTATGCCCAGGCGGTAGCTACCCCAAACACCCCCTATACCCAGCGCTCAGCCTGCACCTCAGCGATCGCTAAAAGAGATAGAAACAACCCCATAATGGCCCCCGCTAGGGTAGGATTTTGGTTGCGTCAGCTCGTTGATAGACTTTCATGCTAAATCGCTTCAAAATTGGAACACGCATTGGTGCTGGGTTTGGGCTGGGGCTAGTGATCTTAACGCTGCTCGGGACCGTTGCTTATCGAACCACCACCAGCCTGATTCGCAATGCCCAGCGGGAGAAGACGTCGTACCAGGTGTTGGGGTATCTCGACGAGCTAGAGGCTGAGCTAGCCAACGCCGAAACAGGCCAGCGGGGCTACCTGATTAGCGGCCAAGCTCAGTATCTAGAGCCTTACAACCAGGCCGTCGCAGAGGTCGACGCTCTATATGAGGCGCTAGGCCAGCTAACCCGCGACGACCCTGCTATTTACAACCAATTGATAGAACTCAGACCGCTAATCGACGCCCGGCTGAACAGACTGCAAGAGGGCATTCAGCGGCGCAATGTCGGCGGGTTCGCGGCGGCGCAAGACTTTGTATTGACGGATGAGGGGCGACAGCTGATGGAGCAGCTCCGCAATCAGATCGCGGAGCTGAGGCTAGAGGAAGAGGACCTGCTGGAGGAGCGAGCCGAGCGATCGCAGCTGTCGGCTCAGCAGACTCTCTATACAATCGCCGTTGGCATTCCGGCCTCGTTTATTTTGCTATCGCTGGTGGGCTGGGCGCTGTCGCGCAATATTTCTGACCCTCTGCGCGAGCTTTCAGACACCGCCGAACGGTTGGCAGCTGGTGATTTAGCGATCGACTTGCCCAACAGCACATCCCAGGACGAAACCGGCATACTGACCCGCACCTTCAACCAAATGGTAACCAATCTGCGGGAAACCATTCGAGCCAACGAAGAACAGCGCTGGCTGAAGTCTAACCTGGCCGATTTATCGCGACAGCTGCAGGGTGAGCGCAGCCTCGAAACGCTGGCGAACCTGGTGTTGACTTACATTGCCCCCTTGGTAGAAGCGCAGCAGGGCCTTGTGTATCTGCTCGATCCTAATCACGAACCGCCCCGGCTCAAGCTGCTCAGCAGCTATGCCTACCAAGAGCGCAAACACCTCTCAAACGAGTTTGCCCTGGGCGAGGGGTTGGTAGGGCAGTGTGCCTTAGAACAGCAGCGCATTTTACTGACCGAGGTGCCCCCCGACTACATCCGCATTCGATCGGGGCTGGGCGCAGCGCCGCCGCTCAACATTGTGGTGCTGCCGGTGATGTTTGAGCACCAGGTTCAAGGGGTGATTGAACTGGCCTCTTTTCAACGATTTACCGATCTGCAGCTCACCTTCTTAGAAGAGGCCAGCGGGGTGGCAGGGGTGATGATCAACGCGATCGCCGCCTACCTGCAAACCCAGCAGCTGTTAGAGCAATCGCAGATTTTGACCGAAGAACTGCGCCAGCAGCAGGAAGAACTGCTGCACAGCAATCAGCTGCTCGAAGAGCGCACCCAGTCTCTACAAGAATCAGAGTACGTTTTGCAGCAGCAGCAGGAAGAACTACAGCAGTCGAACGAAGAACTGCAGCAGCAGCAGGAAGAACTACAGCAGTCGAACGAAGAACTGCAGCAGCTCAACGAAGAAATGGAAGAAAAAGCCGAGCTGCTCGAAACGCAAAAGCAGCAGGTCGAGCGTAAAAATCAAGAGATTGAGCTGGCCCGTCAGGCCCTAGAAGACCAGGCCACTCAGCTAGCCCAATCGTCGCGCTACAAGTCAGAATTTCTGGCCAATATGTCCCACGAGCTGCGCACGCCGCTGAACAGCCTGCTGATTTTGGCCCAGATGCTCAGCACCAACAGTGACGGCAACCTGACCGAAAAGCAGGTTGAGTATAGCCGCACGATTCATTCTGCCGGGGCCGACTTGCTCGATCTGATCAACGACATTCTCGATATGGCCAAAATCGAGTCGGGCACGATGCAGGTGGCGGTCGAAGCCCTACCTTTTACAGCCATTCAGCTGGAGCTGGTCCGCACCTTTGAGCCGCTGGCTGCCAGCAAAGGGCTGCGGTTTGAGATTGTGCTCGATGACGCGCTGCCCTCCAGCCTCTCGACCGACCCCAGGCGACTACAGCAAATTCTCAAAAACCTGCTCTCTAACGCCATCAAGTTTACCGATCGCGGCAGTGTTACCGTGCACATTTCCCTGCTCGACGGTGACCAGGTGGCCTTTGCCGTCAGCGATACCGGCATTGGCATTGCGCCCGAAAAACAGCAGAGCATTTTTGGCGCATTTCAGCAGGCCGATGGCACCACCAGCCGCAAGTACGGCGGTACCGGCCTAGGGTTGTCGATTAGCCTGCAGCTGGCTCAACTGCTGGGCGGAATGCTAGATCTGCAAAGTCAGCCCGATCGCGGCAGTACATTTACCCTCCATCTGCCCCTGCACTACGTAGCCCCTGCCAATGATGAGATCGGGCCGTCCGTGCCACCGGAAGAGCTTCCGGCGGCCACCCCTGCACCGCAGCCCGCTGCAACGGTAGGCGATCGCCTGGAGCGATCGCTGTCGCCCCTGCCCGACACCTTAGCGGATGACCGAACCCAGGTACAGGCGGATGGAAATGCTTCTGACCAGGTCTTGCTGGTAATTGAGGATGACCCCAACTTTGCCCGCATTTTGCTCGATATGGCGCGGGGGCAGGGGTTTAAGGTGCTGGTTGCCCTCGAAGGCCAGAGCGGCCTAGCGATGGCTCAGCGGTTTGGACCCAGTGCCATTACCCTCGACCTGCATTTGCCCGACATGGATGGTCTAGCTGTGCTTGAACAGCTCAAGCACGACCCCATGACCCGCCATATTCCGGTGCACGTGATGACGGTGAATGACCAGCAGCAGCGGGAGTTTCAGATGGGGGCGATCGCGCACATTCAAAAACCCGTTGCGCCCGAGGTGCTGACTCAAACCCTGATTGATATCAAGCAGTTTGTCGAACGGCGGGTGCGCTACCTGCTGGTGATCGAAGACGACCCGGTGCAGGCCCAAAGCATTATTGAGCTGATTGGCGGCCCAGAGGTGACCAGTACCGCTGTACATACGGGGGCGGCGGCCTTAGCGACCCTGCGATCGCAGCCCTGCGACTGCATCGTGCTCGATCTGGGCCTGCCCGATATGAACGGCTTTGACTTGATCGAGCAGATCAAGCAGGATCCGGCCCTGGTGCGGTTGCCGATCATTGTCTACACCGGCAAAGACTTGACCGAAGCCGAAGCGACCCAGCTGCGCCGCCTGGCTGAGACCATCATTATTAAAGATGTGCGATCGCCCGAGCGGCTGCTAGATGAAACCGCTCTGTTTTTGCACCGCGTGCAGGCCAAACTGCCGCCGGGTCAGCAGCAAATGCTAGAGCGATTGCAGCACAGTGACCCGGCCTTGGCGGGCAAAAAGGTGCTGATTGTCGATGACGATGTGCGCAATGTGTTTGCCCTTACCAGCTTGCTCGAACAGTACGATATGGACGTGGTGTTTGCCGAAAATGGCCGCGACGGCCTTCAAACGCTGAGAGCCAACCCCGATGTCGGACTGGTGCTGATGGATGTGATGATGCCCGAGCTAGACGGCTACGAAACAACCCGCCTGATTCGCCAGCAGGATCAGTTTCGATCGCTGCCAATTATTGCGCTGACCGCCAAAGCCATGCAGGGCGATCGCGAGAAGTGTATCGAGGCCGGAGCCTCAGACTACATCACCAAACCCATCGATACCGAACAACTGCTAACCCTGCTGCGCCTGTGGTTATACACCTAATCTGAGCCTAAAATCCTCTCTTTGAGATACTGTCTAGCCAAAGGATTAAGCGACAATAGATCTAAAGCGTGATGGGTTTTAATCTAAACCTGTGCATAGCACTCACGCTTTAGGCCAGTTGTTCGAACCAGTTGTGCGAGATTAGTGGGTATCTTAAAGCCAGACGATGTGGATATTCACTTGCTGATAGAGGGGCTATATCATCGGTATGGCTACGATTTTCGTAACTATGCCAAGGCGTCTCTAAAGCGCCGCATACAGAGCTTTTTGAAGTCCGAAGGGCTTTCTAGCGTACCCGAACTGCAGGTTAAGATGCTGGGCGATCGCGCCTGTGCCGATCGCCTGCTGCTAGGGCTAACGGTTAATACAACGGCCATGTTTCGCGACCCTAGTTTTTATATCGCCTTTCGGCAGCAGGTAGTACCGCTGTTGCGCACCTACCCCTTCTTTCGAATTTGGCACGCAGGCTGCTCTACCGGGCAAGAAGTCTATTCTATGGCCATTCTTCTACAGGAAGAAGGGCTTTACCCCCGCTGCCGCATCTACGCTACCGACGCCAACGAAAAGGTTTTGCAAACGGCCAGACAGGGCATCTATCCGTCCAAACAAATGCAGGAGTATACCCACCTGTACTTGAAGGCAGGCGGGCGTCGTAGCTTTTCCGAATATTATACGGCCCGTTACAACAGCGTTATTTTGCGCCCTTTTTTGCGGGAAAGAATTGTCTTTGGCGAACACAATTTAGTCACCGATGGTTCCTTTAATGAATTTAATGTCATTATCTGCCGCAACGTGCTGATTTACTTTAACCAGGCGCTGCAGAATCAGGTGCATGAGCTGTTCTACAACAGCTTATGTAAATTTGGCGTACTCGGCTTGGGCAAGCAAGAGACCATTCGGTTTACTAAGTATGAAATGGCTTACGACGATTTAGCAAAAGCTGAAAAGCTATACAGGAGGCGGAGTTAGTGGCCTACGAACTAATTGCCATAGGCACCTCCTTAGGGGGGTTGTCGGCTTTAAAAACTTTGCTAAGATCGCTCCCTACAGCGTTTCCTGCCGCCCTGGCGATCGTTCAACACCGGCATAAAGAGTCCGATCAGGGTCTGAGTTCTTTTCTGCAAAAGTTTACGGTTTTGCCTGTGCATGAAGTCGAAGACAAAGAACGTATCCAGCCTGGCCACGTTTATTTTGCCCCCCCTGACTATCATCTGCTGGTAGAATATGGGTATTTTTCGCTCTCTGTTGATGAGCCGGTTTGCTATGCGCGTCCATCTATTGATGTGTTGTTAGAGTCGGCGGCAGACGTTTACAACGAGCGAGCTATTGGCGTTCTTTTGACTGGGGCCAATCACGATGGGGTGCAGGGGTTGTCGTCACTCAAGGCGCAGGGAGGGGTGACCATTGTGCAAGCGCCAAACACTGCAGAAAGCCCGATTTTACCTACCGCTGCGATCGCAGCCGTCAATGTCGACTGGGTTTTACCGCTGGCCGATATTGCGCCTCGCCTCATTCACCTTTGCCCAGCAGCGGGAGTATAGGCATGCCAACCGAATCTCCAGTCAACATTTTGCTAGTAGATGATCAGCCCGAAAACCTGGTGGCGCTAGAGGCTATTTTGGGCGATTTGGGGGCAAACCTGGTTAAGTCAACCTCGGGTCAAGAGGCGCTGCGCTGTCTGCTGCAAGATGACTTTGCGCTGATTTTGCTAGATGTGCAAATGCCCCAGATGGATGGTTTTGAGGTAGCGACTTTGATTCGGCGGCGACCGCGATCGCAGGATACCCCAATCATCTTTCTGACCGCCTTTAGCAGCAGCGAACAGTTTATGTTTAAGGGGTATGCCCTAGGTGCGGTTGACTACCTACTCAAGCCCATCGCGCCCAACGTTTTGCTGTCGAAGGTGGCTATTTTTATTGAGCTATTTAAAAAGACCGAGGCGCTGCGGCAAAAAACAGAAACCCTACAGCGCCAGGCCACCCAGCTAGAAGCCATCAATACCGAACTTCAGACCAGCGAAGAACGATTTCGCCTGCTCAGCACCTGTTCTCCGGTGGGGGTATTTGTCACCGATACCGAGGGCCGCTGCGTCTACACCAATCCGCGGTTCCAAGTCATCTGTGGAGGTTCCCCAGAGCCTGCCCCAGGCCAGAAACTAGACCAGAGACCGAGCCAGAGTTGGTTAGACTCGGTCCATCCTGACGACCTGGCTGCGGCGCGATCGACCTGGACCGCCTACCTGCAAAACGGGCAAGACTACGTCCAAGAGTTTCGCCTGCGGCCCAGGGGCGAGACCGACCGTTGGGCTTCAGTTCGCTCCGCCCGTATGGTGTCTGAGCAAAAAAACTTTTTGGGCTACGTGGGCACCGTTGAAGACATTACCGAGCGCAAGCAGGCCGAAGCCGCCAATGCCCAAATCATTCGTGAGCAGGCGGCTCGTCAGGAAGCCGAGACCGCTAACCGCATGAAAGATGATTTCATTGCGGTGCTGTCCCACGAACTGCGCACGCCGCTAAACTCAATTTTGGGATGGGCAAATCTGCTGCAGGCCGGCAAGCTGGATCCGCCAAAAGTCGAGTACGCTATCGACACCATTGAGCGCAATGCCCTGGCCCAAAAACAGCTAATTGAAGACATTCTAGATGTTTCACAGATTGTGCGGGGCAAGCTACAGCTGTACCGTTTGCCGGTAGATATGGTTACGGTCGCCCAAACGGCCCTAGAAACCGTGCGACCTGCGGCAACGGCTAAGGCGATCGCCCTGACCACCAATTTTCACGACTACGATCGCCTGGAGGTGACAGGTGATGCCCTGCGGCTGCAGCAGGTGTTTTGGAATCTGCTCACCAATGCGGTCAAATTTACCCCCGAGCAGGGGCGAGTCGATATTCACTTGTCGGTCGTGGCCAGTTTGCCCAAAGGCAGGTTGCCCAGTGGCCCCTGTCCTCAAGATTACTCCCCGGCCCCGGCCTATGCTCAGCTGCGCATCACCGATACCGGACAGGGCATCGACGCCGACTTTTTGCCACACATCTTCGATCGCTTTCGGCAAGCCGACAGTAGCATCACCCGCTCCCAGGGGGGCCTGGGACTGGGGCTGGCAATCGTGCACCACCTAGTCGAGCAGCATCAGGGCTGCGTTTGGGCCGAAAGCGCTGGCCTCGACCAGGGGGCCGCGTTTACCGTTGCCCTGCCACTGGCGCATTCTACCTCCCCAACGCCACCGGCCCCTAACCTTCTGCTCGATGAACCCTCTACCCACGCCCTCAACGGCCTGCCAATTGTGGTTGTCGAAGATGACACCGACACCCGTGATTTACTGGCCTTTTTGCTGGAGGCTCAAGGGGCGGTAGTGACAACCACGGCTTCGGCCAAAGAAGGGCTGCACCTAGTTGACTCGATGCGGCCCGCCGTTTTGCTGTGCGACATCAGCATGCCCGACATGGATGGTTACACGCTAGTGCAAACGATTCGAACTCAGCTGCCTGCTCCCCAGGCGGATATTCCGGCGATCGCCATTACGGCCCACGCCCGCCTTTCCGACCAGGCTCAGGCGCTGGCGAATGGGTTTCAAAGTCACCTATCCAAGCCAATCGAGGCCGAAACCTTGATTCGCACCATTCTTCAGGTAACCAATTCAGGTCATGACCTCTCTAAGTCCGAGCAAGATTGAATCAGGGTCAGTGCGTTCAGTCGCGATCGCCGTTCCCCAGGGCAGCATCCAGACGCTAGTGGCCCAGACCGCTCAAGAGACTGCGCTACCGCCTGTGGTATTTGTTCACGGCATGGCCTGTAATGCCGATCTATGGCAGGCGCAGCTGGAAAAAACTGCCCAGAGCAGAGACGCGATCGCCATCTCCCTGCGGGGCCACGGCACCTCTACCCCACCCCCAGACGACGACTATTCCCCTGCGGCCTGTGCCGCCGACCTGTTTGCGGTGCTCGATGCCCTGGGATTAGAGCAAATTGCCCTGGTGGGCCACAGCTACGGCACCTCAGTTGCGATCGCCGCTGCCGCCGCCCAGCCCCAGCGCCTAACCCAGCTGATTTTGGTCGACCCACCCATTGACTGTACCCATTGCCCAGCCGATGTCTACGCGGCCCAGATTGCCCCCATGCAGGCCGATATGCTGGGTAAGGGCTGGCGATCGGTGCTAACGCAATCCTTTCGCCAGGCGCTGATGGGGGGTACCCCAGAAACCCACGCCGAAATTTTGACCCGCCTCGATCAAACCCCCGAGGCGGCGCTACGCGGCACCAGTCGCGAGCTATTTACCTTCCCAGCCCTAGATGGTCTCGATACCTACCTGGCCTCGCCTGGGGCAAATGCCCACGTTATTCTAGCCGCCGCAAAGGCCATGCCCTTTAGCCTGCACGTGCTGCGTCCGGCTCTGTCGACGACAACAATTCCCAATACGGGGCACTGGCTGATGCTCGATGCGCCAAAGGCCTTTGACCAAGCGCTCAACAGCTGCCTGGCAACCGGTTGATTAGCTCTGCGCCCCATAGCCCGACGCTAGTGAGGCCCATTCATAGGAGAAATAGCATTCGCCCACGGTGTTGATTGGATTAAAGGGGATTGATTTTGGATCTGACCCAGGCGCGAAAGTTGATTTTGGCCTCAACTTCATCCACCTGACAGGCGGCTAAGAATTGATAGAGATCGGCTTTGGCACTGCTGTCAGCTTAGCAAACCCGTAATTACCAGAAATTGAGTTTCGAATGGCCGTCACCCCTCAACCCTGAATCTCGACCAAAGCCGCTCGGTTTTCAAGACGAGGTAAAGAATTCTCTCAGAGCCCCCCATTTCGGTGTCATCTTAGTGAGAATCTAAACCGATGGGTCACCGGCCTGCGCGGCTCAGGGTGTTTCGGCAAACTCACGCTGACCACCGCTACCAAGGAGACTCACCCGATGAAACTGGCCTACTGGATGTATGCCGGCCCGGCGCATATTGGCACCCTGCGCATCGCCAGCTCGTTTAAAAACGTGCACGCGATCATGCACGCGCCATTGGGAGATGACTATTTCAACGTCATGCGATCGATGCTGGAACGGGAGCGCGACTTTACTCCCGTCACCGCCAGCATTGTCGATCGCAATGTTTTAGCGCGCGGCTCCCAAGAAAAGGTGGTCGACAATATCGTGCGCAAAGACAAAGAAGAGCGCCCCGACCTGATTGTGCTCACCCCCACCTGCACCTCCAGCATTCTGCAAGAAGACCTGGCGAACTTTGTGCAGCGGGCCAGCCTCGATGCCCAGGGCGATGTCATGCTGGCCGACGTCAACCACTACCGCGTCAACGAGCTACAGGCTGCCGATCGCACCCTGCAGCAAATCGTGCAGTTCTACCTGCAAAAAGCCCGCAAGCAGGGCACCCTGCCGGAGGGCAAAACCGAGAAGCCCTCGGTCAACATTATCGGTATGACCACCCTGGGCTTCCACAACAACCACGACTGCCGCGAGCTGCGCACCCTAATGGCCCAGCTCGGCATTGAGGTCAACCTGGTCATGCCTGAAGGGGCCAGCGTCCACGACATCCAGAACATGGGCCGGGCCTGGTTTAACCTGGTGCCCTACCGCGAAGTGGGGCCGCTGACAGCCGAATACCTGAAAGACGAGCTGGGCACGCCCTATGTCGACATCACCCCGATGGGCATTGTCGAAACCGCCCGCTGCATTCGCGCCATTCAGGCGGTGCTGAACGAGCAGGGATCCGACGTTAACTACGACGAATTCATCGACGAGCAGACTCGGTTTGTGTCTCAGGCGGCCTGGTTCTCGCGATCGATCGACTGTCAAAACCTGACCGGCAAAAAGGCGGTCGTGTTTGGCGACAGCACTCACGCCGCTGCCATGACCAAAATTTTGGCGCGGGAGATGGGCATTCACGTAGTGCTGGCGGGCACCTACTGCAAGTGCGACGCCGACTGGTTCACCGCCGAGGTGGGCGAGTACTGCGACGAAATTTTGATCAGTGAGGATAACGGGGCGATCGGCGATCGCATTGCCCAGCTTGAGCCCGCCGCCATCTTCGGCACCCAAATGGAGCGCCACGTGGGCAAGCGGCTAGATATCCCCTGCGGCGTGATTGCCGCCCCCATCCACATTCAAAATTTTCCGGTGGGGTATCGTCCGTTTATGGGCTACGAAGGGGCTAACCAGATTGTCGACCTGGTGTACAACTCGTTTACCCTGGGCATGGAAGACCACCTGCTGGAGTTCTTTGGCGGTCACGACACCAAAGAGATCCTCACTAAAACCATGAGTGCCGATGCCGCCGTCGAAGCTGGCTTCGGCTGGAGCACCGATGGCCTAGCCGAACTGCAAAAAATCCCCGGCTTTGTACGCGGCAAGGTGAAGCGCAATACCGAAAAGTTTGCCCGCGACCAGGGCATCGACAGCATCACCGCCGAGGTGCTCTACGCCGCTAAGGAGGCGGTGGGAGCGTAGGGTATCGGGTTTACGGTATACGGTTCACGGTGCAAGGTAAAACCGTGAACCGTATACCTAACACCGTAAACCCAAAACCTAGCTACCCTCGCAGCCCACCCAGGTGCCCTGGTCTTCGTACACAAAGGGAGAACCGGTCTCACAGAGCACTGAGATAGCGCTCTGGGGTCCAGGAATAGTTACCTGAGACACAGTGCCGCCTACGGGACCGGGCACATCAGATAGCTCAGGCTCGGCAGGGGAAGACTCTAGCTCCACAGTGCCACTAGGGGTAGCTGTTTCACAGCCGACCCAGTCCATACCCATGTCGCTGTAGGCAAACGGGGTAAACCCCTCCTGATTGCAGGTCACTAGCACCGCGCTCTCGGGGCCGGGCAGTCTGAGCTGTTTCACGGTGCCGCCAGCGGGGCTTTCGACATCGCCAAAAAATACATCAATGGTAGCGCCAGGTCCTTCGGTGGCAGGAGTTTCAGGAGCAGGGGCATTGGGGTCGAGCACTTCGACTGGAGTGGTGCAGCCCACGGCACCACTCAGGCAGAGTGCTGCCGCTGCGCCCAGGCGACCCCAGGCCGCCGCAGACACCCTAGCACCGGGTAGACGAAAAAAAGCCATAGCAAAACTACCTGTTGAAAGAACATTTTTCAGCATTGAGCATTATAAACACTTTGACAATCCGCAGCTTAAGTTGCTAAAGATACGTTTTGGGGCAAGTAAGCTTTTTTTAGTGCCAAAAAACCTGCTAGCTTTGACAGATTGCTTCAGGCTCCGCTGCCTGCTGGCTGAGCTAATATCTCACGACCAGGCGATCGCGCGTCCTGCGATCGCAAAGATTCATCAGCAGCGGCAGCGGCCTCAAACCAAGGCAACCTATGATGGCACTAGTGACGGCCCTACTCCCTTTTGCTAGTGCGTAGCCATGACCCCAACTGACCCAGCGCCCACCTCACCTCCTAGCAGCGGTAGTACCGCCAAGTGGGTGGCGATCGGCTGTGGCGGCTGCCTGGGGCTAACGGTGCTAGCTGGATTAGCCTTGGCATTTTTCATCAATCGCACCCTGCGATTTGCCGTTGGCCCTGACCAAAGCCCCGGCGAAACCGAGGAGCTGTTTACCTACGCCATCCCCGGCGAGAGCCAGAGCATTTTTAACATGGGGATGTTTGGTCTACAGATAATTCAAGTCGCCAGTACCGACTCGCCGCCGTCGGTACTGCTGACGATGGGGCAGCTGCCTAGCTATCTTCAGGGTCGCGAGGCACAGCAAACTTTTGCCGAGCAGTTTCAGGACAGCGTTTCAACCCAAGGCAACTACCAGCTCGGTGAGCAGCGGTTAGAAGACCGCACCCTCTGTGGCCAGCCCGTGTCGGTGGTGATACAGTCGGGCAGCTTTTCAGACAGCAATACTACCTACGAAGCCGCTAGCTTGCTAACCTTTGTGGAGTACAACAACGACAATCGCTTTGCATGGGTGCTGGCCCATGGCGATACGCCCCAGGCTACCGCCGACCAGGTGTTTGCTACCCTCGACTGTCGTTGAGGCAAGCAGGTTTAGGGTACAAGGTGTCTGGTTTAGGGTAAACCCTTGTACCGGACACCTTGTACCCTAAACCCCTCATTTCACCTGCGTCACCCGCCAGCTCAGCTTTAGGTTGAGCCAAAAATTCCAGAAGGTGACGATTGCAATCGCCACCAAATTTGCCAGGTAGGCCCAGCGCTGGCCAAAGACCAGGTTGTAGACCACATTCAGCACCAGCACATTTAGCACCAGCCCCGCCAGGCAGACCAGGTTGAACTTGAGAAAGCGCTTTAGCCGTGCCGACCAGCCTCGCTGTAGCATGCTGACATCGGCAAAAGTCCAGGCATCATTCCAAATAAAGTTGTTGATAATCGCGACTTCAGCCGCCACAATCTTGCTGCGAGTCAGGGGCAGCCCCAGGGTGCTGTGCAGCAGGTAGAGAATCACCATATCGACCACCACGCCGCTCAGCCCAACTAGGCCAAAGCGCAAAAACCGCTGCATCGGGAACCGCTGGTGCAGCCGCGACAGCCGTCCGCCCAGCCGCAGCCGCAGCAGGTGATGAATGTAGTCAACATACTGTCGCCAGGTAACCTTGCTAGCTCCCTCCTGGCGTTCCTGAAACACGTAGCCCACCTCAGCGATGGTGTCGATGGTGCCACGCCCCAGCACCTCCAGCAAAATTTTGTAGCCTTTGGGGTTGAGCAGCGGGCCTGCGATCGCCTCTCGCCGCACCATAAAGTAGCCGCTCATGGGATCGCTCACTCGGCCCACCACCTGGGGCAGCAGCAGCAGCCCCACGGTCTGTGCTCCCCGTGATAGCACCCGCCGGGTCAGGCTCCACTCGCTGACGCCACCGCCCTCCACATGGCGACTGCCGACTGCCAAATCGGCACCCTGCTGGATGGCTTCTAACAGCCCGACCAACACCTCGGGGGGATGCTGTAAATCGGCATCGATAACGCCTAAGATTTGCCCTCGGGCGATCTGCCACCCGCGTATCACCGCCGAAGAAAGTCCCCGTTCCTCCAGCCGCCGCAGCACCCGCACCTGAGGGTAGGTAGCCTGCAATTCCAGGGCCGTAGTCCAGGTTAAGTCGGGGCTGTTGTCATCGACCACAATCAGCTCGTAGTCGTTGGGCAGCACGCCGTCGAGCAGAGCCGCTAAACGCTCGACCAAGGGAGCGATGTTTTGCCCCTCGTTGTAAGTCGGTATGGTCAGAGATAACGTCAGCGTTTGCAGCGCTGGGCTATGGTCTGTAGCACTAGGGGTAGCCGCCGATGCCGCCAAGGGTAAAATCTGCAGTGGGCCGCTAGGGCAAGACTCAAGCTTTTGCAACTGGGATGGAGGAATTAAGGCCACGGCGCAACACACCAACTCTTGCGGTAGCCCAAAGCCCAAAGCGCCACACGAATCTAGCGCCAATGCCTCAAGCCAACCGAAATTTTACATAAGCAATCATCCTACAGCAGTCGCTCCCCCACCGTAAATAATGGCGTGCTCAAGTAAAAAGCGATCCAGGAAGCTTTCACAATTTCAAATCCTGTGCTAGCGATCGGGCACAGCCAGCACCTGATACTAAATCCAAATCACACAACCCCAGTTCCACAAAGGCCAAACCGTAGGGGCAAATAGCATTTGCCCCACCAATTTAAGGAGTAACTCACCCCGTCGAATGTGTCTGAGGGAAGAGAGGGGCCATCATTTGGTTGCGTATTATACAGTGATCCATTGAGGAACTGATATGCAACGCCTAATCACCCGCTCTAGAGAATGGTTTAGTGACCGTCTGCGCGCGATCGCCCTGGTTAGCTTGGTCGGCATCATGGGCTGGCTCATGCTGGCCAGTCAGCCTGCCTACGCCGCCGAAGCCCAACGGGCTTCTACCCCAACCGTCGATAAGACCATGACTGCAGAACCCCGAGATCAGGCCTACGACGAGGCCCTAGAGGTGATTGACAACCCCAACGGGGTGCAAAATACCTACGAAGAAAATCTCAAACAGTACCGCCAGGAAAATCCTGACCAAGGTGGTGTCGTCGCAGGCGCTAAAGAATTGGTCGAGAAAATCACGCCCAACCGCAAATAAGGGATTGCCCAAAGTTTTGTGGGATAGCCGTCTAGTCAAGACAGGCAGGATGCCTATTCCCACAAGACATCTCAAAGTTTTGGCCAATCCGCTAATGAAAGGTCATACAAGTTTCTAATCGCCTGCCCGTAAAAGCCGCAAATCAGGGAATTTTTCAGCTACTACAACTGTCACAAGCGATGGCTCAGCCCCACAGCATCACTAATGCTAGGCAGCTGGTGCTCCTCTAGCTTGGCCAGCAGCCCTTTCAGCACTCGCCGCACCATCCAGGGGCCTTCGTAAACCCAGCCGGTGTAGACCTGAAGCAGAGTAGCCCCCGCGACAATTTTTTCCCAGGCATCAGCGGCGGTAAAGATACCCCCCACACCCACAATCGGCAGGCTGCCCCCGGTGCGCTGGTAGATGTAGTGAATCACCTCGGTTGATCGCTGGCGTAGAGGGGCACCGCTGATGCCGCCCGCCTCTTCTGCGACCCGGTTGCCGGTTTGTAGCAAGGTTTGGGTTTTGAGCCTTTCTTTGGCGATCGTGGTGTTGGTGGCAATTATGCCCGCCAGTTCATAGGCTTGGGCCAGTTCAACGACAGCGTCAATGTCGGGCCAGGCCAGGTCGGGAGCAATCTTGACCAGCAGCGGTTTGCCAGCGCTATTTTCTGCCTGCAATGCCGCCAAAATTGGGCCTAGCTGGTCGGCAGCCTGCAGCGATCTGAGCCCTGGCGTATTAGGTGACGACACATTCACCACAAAGTAGTCGCCGTAGGGGTAGAGCCGCTGAAAGCTCACTCGATAGTCATCAGCGGCATCGGCTAGCTCAGTCACCTTCGATTTACCCAAATTAATCCCAATCGGAATGCTGGGGCGATCGCTGTACCAGTAGGCGGCCAGGCGATCGGCCAGGGCCGCAGACCCCTGATTGTTAAAGCCCATACGGTTCAACACCGCCTCATCCTGCACCAGGCGAAACAGCCGGGGCTGCGGGTTGCCCGGCTGAGCATAGCAGGTGACCGTACCCAGTTCGGCAAAGCCAAAACCCAGCAGAGGCCAGGTCGGGGCCGCCGTTCCGTCTTTGTCGAAGCCCGCCGCTAGGCCCAAGGGGTTGGCAAAGGTCAGACCCCAGCAGGTTTGGGCCAAACGCGGGTCGCTGAGGCAAAACTGCTGCCGCAGCCACGGCCGGGCGCGGGCTGCCATCGGATGCTGGCCCGGCTGCCCCAGCCAGGTCAGCAGATTCATCGTGCGGTGGTGCAGAAATTCTGGGTCGAGCGTGACGCCATGAAATAAGAGCGGGCGCACAAGCTGGCGGTAAGGATCTTTCACAGACGGTAGTGGTAAATGCAAACGGCGGGCAGGGTAAACTGATATTCAGGCTAAAGGTACAACTCTGGCTGTCAGTGGCCTTTGCAACGATGGAGCACGCCAGATGAGCACAACGGTTAGCGGTCTTAAAGGGGGAGGTGAGGCGTTCGACTGTCACCTTACCCCATTAAAGCAGCCCTGGAGGCTAGCTTAGAGCCGCTTGGCAGATCTGGGTGGAGTCTACAGCAATCAAACCGCCATTGCCTGGCCAGTCTTAGTCTTACTAAGAACTAGCCGAGTGGACGGAAGGTGGTGCGATGAGCGTCCTAGGCAACTCTAGGGGGCTGACATTGGGTTAGCTTAAAACCCAGGCCAGTCTTTTTTGACTGATCTCTTCCCTGCAACCGAAGCGAGTGTTGACGCCAATGGCGCAATCCCAACCCCACGATTCTTCCTCCGACCGGCACGAGCATCAAATCATGGCTCTGTCGCGCATTCTCAAGGCGCTGCGGGGTGCCATAACGGCAGAGGAAGCCGTGACCCTGGCCCTCAACCATGTGCACCAGGAGTTTTCTTTTGAAGTGGCCTGGGTTGGCCTTTACGATCGAGTCAACCATCGTCTGGTGACAAAGGGCTGCCATAGCCCCCGCCAGATGCGTTCCATCCGTACCATGATCAACCTCACCCCTGGGGATGTGATGGAGCAGGTAGTGGTTCAGCAGCGGCCCCTGATCGTGGCCGACCTGCAAAACGAAATTCGGGCCGGAGAGTGGGGCACCATCGCCAAACAGCTCGCCCTGCAAAGCGCCATTTTTTTCCCAGTTAAGCGCCAGGAGGTTTGCTTTGGCCTGCTGGTGCTGGCCTCCCCCGACTGGGGTAAAAGTGCCTCTTTGGGTGAGCGCTCTTACCTGGCCATTGTGATGGGCGAGCTAGCCGAGGCGCTGCACCATTTTGAGTCTGAGCAGCAGCGCCTGCAGACCAAGCGCCTAGGGCAACCCCTGCTGGCCCTGATTGGTCGCCTGGGCAACCTGCCTGATATCGACAGTCAGCTCACAGAACTCGTGCGCGAAACCCAGCGATTTATTACCCCCCAGCGCACCCGAATTTTTTGGTTTGAGCCGAAGGGCAACTATTTTTGGCAGCGCACACCGGGGTCGGCGACTCGACCTGCCCTACCAGAGGACGATCGATCGCTGCATATTGCCGTCGACGAGGTGCGTGGCCTCTATCAGGCACTGGGCAACCAGCAGCTGGTAGTGGTAGGCGAAAGCCGGGGCGCACTCAAAAGCATCATTTCCGATCGCCTGATGCAGCAGCTCCGAGCCCAGTCGCTGATGATTGCCCCCATCAGCCGCCAGGGCGATCTGATGGGTTTTTTGTCGGTAGAAGGCACCGTACCGCGCATCTGGGAGGAGTCTGAAAAGCAGTTTCTCATCGGTGCTGCCCAGCTGCTCAGTGTGGCCTTACCCGCTGCCGTCGCCAAAGAAACCGGACGCCAAACCGAGCTTGATCAGCACCTCACCACCGGAGTGATTCAGGGCATCCACGGCGATGTTGACTGGCAGCAAACCCTGCAGACCTGCTTCACCGTACTGCAAGACCGGCTGGGCATTCAGCAGTTTTTTGTGCTGTTATTCAACCCCGATCGCAATGGTTACGACCTCTGCTTTCAAAGCCAGGCTGGTCGCCCCCGAGGGGTACCCATGCTGTGGCCCTGCCTCGATGATGTCGATTGGCAAATGCTAGAGCGCAGCCCGGCGGCCATCAGTATCGACAATCTCACCCACGAACTCAAGCTAATGGCCTGGCGGCCCCACCTGCTTGACCTGGGTGCCCAGGCGGTACTGGTAGGCAATGTCGCCCCTGGTAACGCCCCCGAGGGCATGGTGCTAATCTGCGACAGCATCAGCCGCCAGTGGACCACCACAGAGCAATCGCTATTTGAGGGGGTGGCCCGCCAGATTGGGGTAATTTTGCACCAGTGGCAGCTGCAGCGCCAGCTCGACCAGCAGCAGCATATTTATGAGTCGATTCAGTGGGGCCTACAGGCGCTTCATCAGGAGCTGAACCCTGACCAGCTCGAACAGGTTACTCTGCAGCATGTCATGCAGCTGCTGCATGGGTCGGCGGTACTGCTGGTGAGCTGGTCACCGGGTAGTGCTACAGCCACCGTGACGCAGATGGTGAGTCAAGATACCAGCGTTAGTGTCGATACCCATCACCTGATTCCGGTGGGGTCTGATGCCCTAGTTAACTGGGCGCTGCAAACCGACGGCATACTGCCCCTCTGCGTCGATGAGCTACCGACCGAAACCAGTGCCTGGTTTAGAGCGGTTGCGGGCAGTCGCCTCCTAATTACGGCTCTGAGAACAGCCCCATCGCACACGGTAACGGGCATAGCGGTGGCGGTGTCGCTGCCCCACCGTCAGTGGGCCAACCACCACTTCACGATCTTTAAGCTGCTGACTAGCCAGCTCGCCTGGTCGCAGCGACACCTGGCCATGACCACCATGCTCACTCAGCAACGCCAGGAGCTCGAAAACCTGAATTGGTACAAGCACCACCGCCTAGAAGACCTGTATCGCATGCTCGGTAAGCTAGCCCAGGATTTGGCCCACCTGCAGGCCAAAGACACCGCGATCGCAGGCGAGCTACAGCTGCTCCACGGTCAGATTGCCGCCGTCATGGAAAATGCTGAGGTGGTTCTGGTCGGCGAGCGCTGGCAGCTTCATTGCGAGCATCAGACCATGCCGCTGATTAGCCTACTCAATCGTCTGATCGAGCGCGTCAACCCCATTCTAGAAGCCCGCCAGCTCTGGTCTAAGGTTCACAACGAGAGCAACGTGGTGCTCGGGGGCGACATGCTCAAGCTCGAGCTGATTCTCTACGAAATCATGGCGGCCGCTTGCAACCGATCGCCCGTGGGAGGGCGCATTGACCTCTGGTGTCGGGTGCTCAACCTAGATTGGGTCGAGCTTTCGGTTACTGACGATGGGCAGTGTTTACCCCGCCTGCTGGACGAACTCAGCCAAAGTCAGCCGCTAGACGTGCTGGCCCCTTCGGTCCTAGATGGCCCACCGGGACTGCATCTAGCGATTTGCAAACTGCTGATCGATCAGCTTGGGGGTGAAATCAGCTTCTCTACCCTCGACGATGGCCGTACCCACAGCCGTGTTCTGCTGCCCCTAGCCGCCTACCCTGAACAGCACAAAACCAAACCGCTCATCCACTCAACTCCTCCCGCAGAAGCCAGCTATCCTAGCCCCACCTAGCGCAGCGATTAGAGTACGCCTATACAAATGTTACTGAAATGGGCGTTTCGATGGTCCATGACCAGCCCAGCAGGGCCAACGCCGAAAGCCTTGATTTGCTGGTGGGCTTTGCCTACCGACCTTGATTCAGCACCATTCACCCATATACGAGTTAAGGGGTTAGAAGGTTCTAACCCCTTAACTCGTCAACCAAAATGGCTGTTGTAGGCGGTTCGCGTAACCCCAGTTCTTTTCAGTTCTTTACTGTGCCGCTCACAGGAGTAACCGCCACTTGGGCTGTAGAGCTTTGCAGCATAGGGGTTTGGGTAACAGCATTGTTGGCGATCGTAAACAACGGGTTCGACAAAATGCCCGCTAGCGAGGTGGCCACCACCGCCAAAATCAGGCTGACCTGCATGGGGCGCATACCGGGCAGATCCCAGCGGATAGCAGGGTAGCCCTTAACGGCGTCAGACATTTCCTGGGGCTCTTTGACCACCATCATCTTGATGACGCGGATGTAGTAGTAAATCGAGATTACGCTAGTGACTAGGCCTACCAGCACCAGCCCATAGGCCCCTGCTTGCCAACCGGCCCAGAAGATGTAGATTTTGCCAAAGAACCCAGCCATCGGCGGAATGCCCCCTAGCGATAGTAGGCAAATACTGAGGCATAGGGTGAGTAGCGGATCTTTCTGGTAAAGCCCAGCGTACTCGCTGATTTGGTCGGTGCCCGTACGCAGCGAGAACAAAATCACGCAGGTAAAGCCACCCAAGTTCATAAACAGATAGATGAACAGGTAGTAGAGCATGCTGGCATAGCCCGCATCGGTGCCAACTACCAGGCCAATCATCAAGAACCCAGCTTGGCCAATGGAGGAGTAGGCCAGCAGTCGCTTCATGCTGGTTTGAGCCAGGGCGACCACGTTGCCCAGCACCATGCTGAGAATGGCTAGGGCGGTGAAGACAAAGTGCCACTGCTCTGATACCAGCGGGAAAGCAGTAACCAGCAGGCGAATGGCTAGGGCAAAGCCAGCGGTCTTAGAACCGACCGACAGAAACGCAACGACCGGGGTTGGCGAGCCCTCATACACGTCAGGGGTCCACTGGTGAAAGGGCACGGCGGCAATCTTAAAGGCGATGCCCGCAATCACAAACACCAGGGCCACGACTAGGCCAATCGGGGCATCGGTGCCGTCGCTAACAATGCTGGTGGCGATCGCAGCTAACCGAGTCTCACCCCCCGACAGCCCGTACAGTAACGACGACCCGTATAGAAAAATGGCCGAACTAGCAGCCCCAATCAGCAGGTACTTGAGCGCCGCCTCGTTGGAGCGGGGATCGCGTTTCATGTAGCCAGTCAGCAGGTACGACGAAATACTTAGGGTCTCTAAGGAGACGAAAATCATCACCAGCTCGCTGGCCCCCGAGAGAAACATGCCGCCCAGGGTAGCGGTGAGCAAAATGACCAAAAACTCGGCCAGAGAGGTGCCCGACTGCTCGACGTAACGAATCGCCATCGGCACGGTTACCACCGCCGACAAAACGATAATGCCGCGAAACACGATGCTCAAATCGTCGGCGTTAAAGGCCCCTAAAAACCCAACTGGGTTGACCATAGACCACTGCAACACCAGGGCTGCGGTGGCACCAAGCCCCCCCGCGATCGCCGCATAGGGTGTCCAAGCTGAAGATGATCGGCCCTGGATCAGATCGCCCACCAAAATCACTAAAATCGTGGCTAACAGAACGGCCTCCGGCCAGATAGTGCCAGCATTGAGCTGCGCCCCGAGGTTGACGAGATCCATGGGTACCTTTTCTCTTCTCTACGAGATGATTAATCTAACCGTACCAGTTCAATTGTGCAGTGACCAGAGGCGATCGCTCAATGGTTGCAATTGCGGCTGCAATTATCTTGTCCTGGCCAGATAGTAGCGCGATCGCCGCACCCCGACCAGATTCTTTCGCATCCTTATGAATGGGTCTGGGTTGATCCAGTAAGTTAATTGGGCCAGGGCTAGACGATAGTTAGCGGAATGATCTATTTATTTAGCGTATAGGTCTCTATAGCGAGTTCCCAATGGTTAAGTTTTCATAGCCAGGGGCAACAGCAGTTCGGTAGGTGTGCAGTACAGTGTTGATCAACGGCCCCTTACACCTGCAAACTCTATAGATTCTATAGATCAAAACTCTATTAGATTTAGTCTCGTAGACTGAAAGAGCCTCATCGCGATTGCTAACGATTACCACTGAAGCGCCAGCAGCACTATGTCAACCCTTGTCATTGTCGAGTCTCCTACCAAGGCCAAGACGATTCGCAACTACCTGCCGTCAGGGTATCGGGTTGAGGCGTCTATGGGGCACGTACGCGATCTGCCGCGATCGGCCAGCGAAATTCCCGCTAACGTTAAGGGCGAGAAGTGGGCTCAGCTTGGGGTAAATCCAGGGGATAACTTTGCGCCGCTGTACATCGTGCCCAGCGACAAGAAAAAGGTGGTCAAGACCCTCAAAGACGCCCTCAAGGACGCCGATGAACTACTGCTGGCCACTGACGAAGACCGCGAAGGCGAAAGCATTAGCTGGCACCTGCTCCAGGTGCTCAACCCCAAGGTGCCTACCCGGCGCATGGTGTTCCACGAAATCACCCAAGAGGCAATTCAAGCCTCCCTCAATAACTGCCGCGACATCGACAGCCAGCTGGTGCACGCCCAGGAAACCCGCCGCATTTTAGACCGTCTGGTGGGCTATACCCTGTCACCCCTGCTGTGGAAGAAAATTGCTGGCGGGCTATCGGCGGGCCGGGTACAGTCGGTAGCGGTGAAGGTGGTGGTTAAACGCGAGCAAGAGCGCCGCGCCTTCCGCAAAGGCTCCTACTGGGATCTTAAGGCCAGTCTGCTGAAGGATAAGAACGCCTTTGAGGCCAAGCTGTACTCCCTGGGTGGCACTCGCCTGGCCAACGGCAGCGACTTCGATGAAGCCACTGGCCGCGTTACCGCCGGGCGCGAGGTGGTGTTGCTCGACGAAGCCCAGGCTCAGGAGCTACAAGTTCGCTTACAGGCTGGTGTCTGGACCGTCAGCAACCTAGAAGAGCGCCCCAACACCCGCAAGCCGTCTCCTCCCTTCACCACATCTACCCTGCAGCAGGAGTCCAACCGCAAGCTGCGGCTGTCGGCCCGCGACACCATGCGAGTTGCCCAGAATCTCTACGAGCAGGGCTACATCACCTACATGCGTACCGACTCGGTACATCTGTCTGAGCAGGCGATTTCCGCTGCTCGGGCCTGTGTAACCACCAAGTACGGCACCGACTACCTCAGCCCCAAACCTCGCCAGTACGCCACTAAATCCAAAGGTGCCCAAGAGGCCCACGAGGCCATTCGCCCCGCTGGCAGCACCTTTAGAACGCCAAAAGAAACCGGGCTGACCGGGCGCGAGGCCTCCCTCTACGACCTAATTTGGAAGCGTACCGTCGCTAGCCAAATGGCTGAGGCCCGCCAAACCAACATCACCGCCTCCATTGAGGTCGAGAATGCCATCTTCCGCGCTACCGGCAAGCGGATTGACTTTCCCGGCTTCTTTCGGGCCTATGTTGAAGGCTCTGACGATCCCGATGCCGCGATCGAAGACCAGGAGGTGCTGCTGCCCGTCTTGGCTATGGGCGATGCCCTGAACTGCACCGACCTAGAGGCGATCGGCCACGAAACCCAACCGCCCGCCCGCTACACCGAGGCCACCCTGGTCAAGACTTTAGAGAGCGAGGGCATTGGCCGCCCTAGTACCTATGCCACCGTCATCGGTACTATCATCGATCGCGGTTACGTGCGGCTAGTCAACAACAGCCTGATCCCCACCTTTACGGCCTTCGCCGTCACCGAGCTGCTTGAGCAAAACTTTCCCGACCTGGTGGATGTCCACTTTACCGCTCGTATGGAGCAAACCCTCGATGATATTTCTACCGGCGAGGTCGAATGGCTGCCCTATCTAAAGGCGTTTTACTCTGGTGATCAGGGTTTAGAAACCCTGGTTCGCGATCGCGAAACCCAGATCGATCCCACCGCTGCCCGCACGGTACTGCTCGACGATTTGGAAGCCAAAATTCGGATTGGTCGCTACGGCCCCTACGTCGAAATTGGCACCGGTGAAGAGTCGGTTAAGGCCTCTATACCGGCAGATGTTCCCCCTGCCGACCTAGATGGGGATCAGATCGAGCGCATCATTAAGCAAAAAGTTGAAGGCCCCGACAAGGTCGGCCTGCACCCCGACACTGGGGAGCCGATCTTTTTGCGGATTGGCCCCTACGGCCCCTACGTGCAGCTGGGTGAACCCACCGACGACAACCCCAAGCCCAAAATGGCTTCTCTGCCAAAGGGCACTCAGCCCGAGGCTGTTACCCTGGAGATGGCCGTGGGGCTGTTGCGACTGCCCCGCAAGCTGGGTCAGCATCCCGACACTGGTGCGTCGATTAAGGCAGGCCAAGGCCGTTTTGGCCCCTATATCGTTCATGACCAGGGTAAGGAGGGCCGCGACTACCGATCGCTGAAGGGCGACGACGACGTGCTAACGGTGACCCTAGAGCGCGCCCTAGAACTGCTGGCCCAGCCGAAGGCAGGGCGGGGGCGCAAAAAGGTTGACCCTCTCAAAGAACTGGGTGCCCACCCCGAAGACGAAGAGCCAGTGGCCGTGTTTAACGGCCCCTATGGTCTCTACGTCAAGCACGGCAAGGTCAACGCATCGGTTCCCGAAGGTACTGATCTCGACGCTATCTCCCTGGAGGAAGCTCTCAGCTGGATTAACGCTAAGGCATCGACGAAAAAGGGGAAGGGTGGCAAGGGCAAATCTACGGCCTCTCGCACCACAAAGACAGCGGCGGCCAGCAAGACCAGCGGTGCTAAGAAAACGACCAAGACTACTGGCACGAAAAAAACGACTAAGTCTAGTGCGGCTAAGTCTACTAAGACCACAAGCGGGCGATCGACCACGAAAAAGAAGTCTACAGCTAAAAAAGCCAGCGATCCGGCTCCTGAAACCGACGCCTAACCAGCTCTAACAACACAAAGAGGCGAGGCCTTCAAAAGCCTCGCCTCTTTGTGAGTGACAGTGAGAAAATGGTATTTGGCTCTAGTACACAACGCCTCGGTAGCGGCGCACAGTGGTGCCATCGGCTAGTTTTTCGTCAAGGGCTCGCTTGGGCAAAGCATTTGACTCAACCGCTGGCGGCGACGGCGTGAAGGAATCTTTAGCAGCTTTGCGGGCTTTACCATTGCTCAAAGCCCTTAACCCGGAGGTGACCCAGGCAACATCGTTGAGTGGGTCTGGGGTGGGTTGCTCGGGAGAAACTGGCTCTTCTACTGGGGGTTTAGCACCGGCCAGAGATAGTCCAGGTGTTGTGCTTTTGCCCTTGACGGTGTCTGGGCGAATGGCTAGGGCTGGAGATGCCGACTGGGTGGTGCCCAACTGGCGGCGAATGTTGAGCAGCACCGTTAGCAGCGCTTTTTCATTGAGGAAGGGGTAATCGAGTCTGGTGAGAATGCACTTGATATTCTCGGTGGCGCTGGTCATTAGAGTGTCCCGATCAAAGCCACTGAGAAAATCGGTTGCGCCCTGCTGCTTAGCCCAGCGCCGTTCGGTATCGGAAACATGAAGCTGGCGGCAGCGAGTCAGAAAAATCTGCATCTTGGGGAAAGCGGCGCGGCACCAGCGGCAAAATTCGTAGGGGTTAAGCTCTGCCGCTTCGGCATCTAGCACAATTACATCGGGCAGGGTTAACCCAGCACTGGCAATCTGACTCATGCAATCGGCCAGGTCACCCTTGGCAGGTTCTAGGATGACGGCTAGTTTCTGAGACTTGAGCAGCGCCTGCCACATCAGCCCCTGTAGGCGGTTAGATTGAACAACAAAAGCCAGCTTCTGCGGTGCGTCCACGGTGTATAAAGTCCCCTAAAACGTGCGTCCGAAAGATTTAATGTCAAGTCTTGGCTGAATATTTACCGTTCCAAGACTATCGGTCAACTCAAACCTAGGCCGTCAAAAATCACACAGGATGGCGGTATCAACCTCAAACCATGCTCAGCTGGGGCGAACTAGCTAGGTCTTGAGTTCTAAAGCATTCTGCTGGGGTCTGCAAATCAATACCCTGGCCATTACAGTCCCAAAATAGAGCTCAGGTGGCGCAATCAGGAATTTAATACAACTGTAAGTGTGATTTGTCTTTTGAAAAAGACAAGCGCGCTACATAAACAAAAAAATACCGCGTAAAACAGTGCTCAACCGGCCACAAGCATGCGCTATTTTGCTATGCAGTTGCCTGTACAGACTGGAGGAGCAGGGCTAAAGCGGGCACGTTACAGGCTACCGCTAAAATAGGGACCATACAAGGGTCACTACCATGACAGAGCCAAGCCTGAAGGCTAGACGCATTCTTAAAACCCGTGTAGATGCTACAAGCTACACCGATGCCTGCAATCGCATCCAAACTTGGGCCGAGCAGGAGCGATCGTGCTATGTGGTTGCGGCTAACGTGCATGTGGTGATGACTGCCTACTGGGATGCGCAGTACCAGCGTATTCTCGAAGGCGCGGCCCTGGTCACCTCAGACGGCATGCCGCTGGTGATGGGGCTACGACTGCTGGGCATACCGGGTCAAAGCCGAGTCTACGGTCCAGATCTAATGCTGGCCTGGTGCGATCGCGCGGCTCAGTTCGATCTGCCGATCTATCTCTACGGCGGCACCAACTCCATACTGGAGAAGATGGCGGTCTACCTGCAAGGGCAATTTCCTGGCCTGCCTATTGCCGGTACCCATGCGCCCCCGTTTCGTCCATTGTCATCGGCAGAAGCCGCAGCTGATATAGATCGGATTAACCAGTCGGGGGCCAGAGTCGTGTTTGTGGGCCTGGGCTGCCCCAAGCAAGAGCAGTGGATGCACCGTCACCAGGGGCAAGTTCAGGCCGTCATGATCGGTGTGGGAGCGGCGTTTAGCTTTTTTAGTGGCGACGTTTCTCAGGCTCCCCGATGGATGATGCGTCTGGGGCTAGAGTGGCTCTACCGCTTTGCCCAGGAACCGCGCCGCCTGTGGCAGCGCTACTTGATCAACAACCCGGCGTTTGTGCTGCTGTTTGGGGCGCAGGTGGCTAGGTACAGGCTGTTGGGAGCGCGGAGTAGGGAACAGGGTTCAGGGTTTAAGGTTTAGGGATCTACGGGTTAATGGTGTACCAGGTAGGCAGGTTTCGACTTCGCTCAACCTTCAGTGATCGAGGGCTGAGCGAAGTCGAAGTCCGATCAGCAAGTACCTTATTTTCTTGCGAGTCCCTTAGAACTTGTGTACACCCTTAAACCCGGCGCGTTACCTCAAACCCATTCCCAATGATGGTTTCTCAGCACAATTGCGGAATACTAGGGGCAACTTGATCCCTTGCGTCTGCCCCTTGCTATGGATTGCCACCGCGCTGTACCCGCTGTCATGCATCAGCGGCCCCGCCACCGTCAAGATATTCGTGCCCCTCGGGGGCTGAAGCTACAGCTGCGCGATGCGGTTACTGGGCCGGGGCGGCGGAGTCTGGTGCTCTTAACCACCGATATTTTGGCGCTAGGGCTGTCGTGGCACATTGCCAGGTCGCTCAACCAGTTCTTTTCGCCGATTCCGCCGCAGCTGGTGTGGTGGACCTGGCTGGGATTGCCCAGCCCCTTTTGGGTGCTGGTAGCCTGTAGCGTGGGGCTATTTGCCTACGGCGGTCTCTACGACACCACCTCTCAGGGACAACGACATCTGCGGGCGGGCAAGCTGCTGAGCCTGGTCTACCTGGGGTCGCTGGTGGTGATGTACTTTTATGACCCAAAGCTCGATTTGCCGCGATCGCTGTTCTTCTCAGCCTGGTTTAGCGGGGTGGGCCTGGTAGTGGGGCTAAGGCTGGTGGCAACGCTGTTGCTGCGCCCCCTAACTCAAGCGAAGATGCCATCCTCAGTATTTTTGATTGCCCCCGCTCCTCGGCTCAAGCGCCTGGCCGACGTGCTATCTCAGCGGGCTAATGTGCCGGTGATTGGGGCAGCGCTGGCCACTACCGCCAACTCAGCCACCACGTATCAAGCAATTTTGGCTTCGGGGGCAACACTGGTGCTGGCCGAGAGTATTCCCTCGGCTGACCTGGCTTCAGAACTGTACTGGAAGCTGCGGCGGGCGGGCATTGGCATGCAGCTGCTGCCCACCAGCCGCGATATGCTCTACCGCCGAGGTACCCCTGAAACCGTGGCCGGTCTGCCCACGCTGCGCCTTGATGCACCCCTGATGGGCGGCTGGGACTACCGCTTCAAGCGCTGGATGGACTACCTGGGAGCGGGGCTTGGCGTTCTAGCGCTAGGCCCGCTCCTGATGGGCATTGCTCTGGCCATTCGGCTCGACTCGCCGGGGCCAATTTTCTTTCGCCAGGAGCGGGTGGGGCTGCACGGCAAGCGCTTTCAGGTGTGGAAGTTTCGCACTATGGTGGCTGATGCGCCCCGGTTGCAGGCGAATTTAGAGCAGCACAACGAGTCGGCGGATGGCGTGTTGTTTAAGGTGAAGTACGATCCACGCATTACCCGAGTGGGTCGCCTGCTGCGCCGCACCAGCCTAGATGAGTTGCCCCAGCTGTTTAACGTGCTCTGCGGCCAGATGAGTTTAGTGGGGCCGCGTCCCCTGCCCGTGCGCGATGTGGCTAAGTTTGACGGCTGGCACAATATTCGCCACCAGGTGCTGCCGGGAGTGACCGGCCTATGGCAAATTTCGGGCCGTTCTGACATTGATACCTTTGACGATGTAGCTCGCCTCGACCTGCACTACATCGATAACTGGTCTTTGAATCTGGATTTAGAAATTCTCACCGCCACCCTGGGCATTGTGCTGTGGGGTAAGGGGGCCTATTGACCGCCGATCCTTCCCCTACTCCGGCGGCCGCAAAGTCTCAAGGTGCGGTTGAGCGAGGGGTCAGATTTCTGCGCCGCTGTCTGGCTAACGTGCCGCTCTGGCTGGCCGGAGGGCTGGTGCTGCTGGTGTTTAGCTGGCTGCCGCTGAGCTACTACCGCATGGTGGGTTGGGCCTGGATTTTGCTCTGGCAGGTTGGGGCTGTGGCCTTGCTGGTGGCGCTGTGGCGGCAGTTACGAGGCTCGCACCGTGCAAACCCTGAGTCAGGGTTATCCAGCTTGGAGGTGACATCAAAGTTTGAATTCCATGGGCTGGGCTATGGGCTAGATTGGGTGGCGCTGGCGCTGGGAATTGTTGTGCTGTTGTCGGCGGTGGTGTCGCCCTTTCCCCGCGTAGCGCTGTGGAACGTGAGCCTGGTTGTGACCTACGGTGCGGTGCTGTACGTCTATCGCAACGTGGTCGATACGCCTGGGGCGCGGCCTTGCCAACGCACCTGGTTAACCCGCCTGCGGCTATGGTGGGGCTTAGTGGTGGTGGCTGCGGGCACAGCGGTAGTCAGCCTGGGGCTGTGGCGTCCCGATGCGGCTATGTGGGCCTCAGAGAATTTTTTGACGGCCCTGCGCAACCATCAACCCCTGGGCCACCACAACTTTGTGGGCGGCTATTTTACCCTGATGGCGCCGCTGGCGGCGGCGGCGGCGATCGCCGCCCAGGGTTGGATGCGAAGGATTTGGATCGCAACCGCCGGGCTGCTGCTGCTGGCCCTGTATGTCAGCGGCTCGCGCGGGGCAATTTTGGGCCTGGTAGTTTGGCTAGGGGTGACCTGGCTCAGCCGCCTGAATCGGGTGAAGCCGATTCATCGCGGGCGCTGGGTGCTGGCTGGGCTGGGCGGTGCGATCGCCGTGGGGTTAGCCCTGGCTAGCAATCCTCGCATTCGCACCTGGTTTAGCGCTGGGGGGCTGGCCGATGGCCCCACCCTCGATCGCTGGTTTATGCTGCGCCTGGGAAGCAACATTCTGCGCGATCGCCCCCTGTTGGGGGTTGGCCCTGGGGTAATGAGTCGGGTGTCGAACCTCTATCGCCCGATCGAAGCTGGGGCTGGGCTTGACCATATTCAGCAGCTGCACAATACCCCGGTGCAGCTTGCCGGAGAACTGGGCCTTCTGGGGTTGGCGGTGCTGCTGGCTGGAATGGTGCTGGTGCTGCGCCTGTGGATACGCCTGTGGCGACAGCCGCTGAAAACGACCGATCGCGCGCTGCTGGGCGGCATTGGTGGCAGCCTGCTGACCTACGGGGTCTCTAGCCTGACCGACTATCAACTCGAAAATATTCCCATTGCGGGTGCGCTGCTGGGGGTAGTGGTGCTGCTGCTGGCGCTGGGCGATCGCTATCTTCCCCAACCCATGCCCATCGGAGCAGATGCCAGGCAGCACGGCTACCTGGCAGTAGCCCTATGGCTGGGGCTGCTGCTGACTATTTGGCTGCCCTTTACCCTTACGGTGGCCTACGGTGCCCTGGCCGATCGCGCCTTTTACAGCCAGCAGCTCAACCTGGCCGATACTCGCTGGTACAAGGCCTATCGCCTCAGCCCGTGGGATCCGACCGCTGCGGCGGTGGCCACTGAGGCACTGTGGGGCCTAGACCAGATGCTGGGCGACTCGGAGGCGCAGGAAAATGTGCGATCGCTCATGCTCGACTACGCCCAGCAGGCCCAGCAGGCAGCCCCTAACGATGGTTGGTTTAACCACAACCTGGCGGTACTGCACCAGACTACCGACCCCGCTAGCGCCCTGCCCTATGCCGCCCGCGCCGTGCAGCTTATGCCCCGCCACCAGCACTACGGCTATTGGCTGCTAGGCGATCTGCTGTTGCAAGCAGGCGAGACTAGACAGGCGATCGCCGCCTTTACCCTAGAAGTTCTGGTCAACCCTGCGGCCCTCACCTATCCCCACTGGCAGGAGGCTCCCTACCAGGCGATCTACCCCGCCGTGGCTCGGGCTACTCTGGCGGAGTACGACACCCTGCTGGCCGGGGTTTCTGCCGCTAGCCCCGCTTTTCAAGCCCTCTACGAAACCCGCGTCTTGCTAGCCTGGTGGACAAAGCAGCCGATGGTGGAGGTGGCCCCTAACCTGCTGCGTCCAGTTGTTGCCGCGCTGCTGCGGGCCGACTCTGATCCCGCTGCTGCCTTGGAAGCTGTAGAGCATAACCTCAGCTTGGGGCAGCAGTCCCCCGAGCTTAAGCTCCTGGCCACCTGGCTTGACCCTCAGGCACATCCAGCTCCGGCCCAGCCCCAGGATGTACCGTCTGACCTCGATGCTTTGCTGATTGAAGAAAGCCTGGCTATCCGTCCACTGCGCCTGTGGCTCAGCTCTATTGTCACCCGTCCCGACGAGGGCTACCGGGGGTCGTTAACCTTTGCTTACCGCAATTACCAGGCCAAGCAAATTACCCTCATGCTGACGCCGCACAACCTCCAGCGCTATACCCTGGTGGCCAAGCTCAACCTCTTTCCGGCCTGGCCGAGAGAGTTTCCGGCTCTCGATCGCCGCATTGAGGCCCTACGTACCAAATCGTTGGGCCTGCCCCATCCCACCCACAACCGCTTTCGCCTCTCAGATTTAGATTTGTCTACCTCCTGAACCCCCGCCGCCATGACCGAGGATGCTCTACCCAAACCCAAACCCGTTGCCCAGGATCCCAGCGATGGCACCCTGCTGGCCCTGCTGGCAGCGGCATTGTACGTCATTTTCACCCTGCTGCCGGGCAGCAGCACCCTGATGGTGTCGTGGCCCTGGGTGTTTTTGTGGCAGGTGGGGCTGACCCTGCCTCTGCTCTGGCTGCTATGGCAACTGTGGCATCGGCCCGTGGAGCGCTTAGGCAATGGTTTTGACTGGATGGCGCTGCTGGCGATCGCGGGACTGATCATCTCCACCCTGGCGGCTGACTTTCCGGCCCAGGCGAGGTGGTACGGGTGGGCCGCAGTGGGGGCGATCGCGGCCGTCTACGCCCTCGGCGGCTGGTTACGCTACGGCCAACGCCTGCACACGTTGCTGCGGTTTCAGGGGTACGTCGCCCTGGCGTTTATTCTGCTCAGTTTGGGGCTGTGGCTGACTCAGATCTATCAGCCGGAGCTGGCTCGGCTGGCCGCGCTGCAGAGCTATGGCGTCGATCAGTCCTTCAGCTTTGCGCTGACCAGCCTGCGCAACTGGCAGCCCATCGGCCACCAAAACTATGTGGCGGGCTACCTGGTGCTGGTGTTGCCCCTGCTTGCCGCGCTGGCTTGGGTGGAGCGGGGCTGGCACCGCTGGCTATGGCTGGTGGGCCTGGGGCTGGGCCTGCTCAACCTCTACACCACCAGCTCGCGCGGCGGCTGGCTGGCGCTGATGGTCACCGGGCTACTCGCCGTCGGCATTTCTCTGCTTTACAACCGCCTGCCCCGGCCTTTGGCCCTAGCCCTGGGTGGCACGGCCCTGGGCTTGCTGGTGCTGGGCTTTGTGGCAAACCCGCGACTGCGGCAGGTTTTGGGCAATCTGGCCCAGGGCAATTTTGAGGGCGGCGAGCTGTCTTACCGAGTAGTGACTAACGCTGTGGGCTGGCGCATGGGTATCAGCCAGCCCTTGACTGGTGTGGGGCCGGGTAGTGTGCCGCTGGTGTACCAGCAGTATCGGCCTAACTGGGCCGGGCGCGACGCCGAGCTGCAGTTTCAGCTCCACAGCACCCCGGCTCAGCTCTGGGGCGAGTTTGGGATTTGGGGAGTGGTAGTGCCCCTGGCGCTGGTGCTGGTGCTGGTGGTGCTGACGGTGCGGTGGATGCGGTGGGGTGCCCAGGAGACTCCAGCCGGGCTGCCGCCAGTGCTAGTTTGGAGCCTGCTGGCGGGACTATTTGCCTTTGGGCTGATGAGCCTTACCGACTACCAGCTCGACATTCCCGCGATCGCAGGCGCGATCGCCCTCTACCTGGCCGTGCTCGCCCGCAGCTTTAACCCCGTTTCCACAACCGAGGACGGTGCCGCATCGCCGCGCCGTCACCGCTGGCTGGCCGGATTGGGCCTGGGACTGACTCTGGCGATGACCCTCTGGCTGGTGCCCGCCCACCGCGCATGGGGCACCGCCAGCAGCGGCTTTTCGGCCCTTACCGATCAGCCTGCCGACTTCGATCGCTTCGCCAGCCAGGTAGCACAGGCCCACGACCTGGCCCCCTGGGAGCCCTACTACCCCTATCAGCTGGGCTACCACCTGGGCGAGTTTGCGCTGCAGTCGAGCGACAACCCGCCCCTGCGCCAGACCTTGCTCACCGATGCGATCGCCTGGTTTGAGACCGGCAACGAGATCGTGCCTTACCAGGAGTTTGGCCACTCGAACCTGGGCTGGCTTCAGATTGAGAATGGCAAACCGGCTGAGGCGCAGGCGTCGTTTACGAATGCGATCGCCCTGGTGCCCGCCAAACGGGGCGTATTCTTTGGGCTGGGGGTGGCCTGCCTGCAAACCGGCAATCTCGACTGCGCGACCGAGGCTTTAACCCTGGAGATCGTTCGCCATCCCGCCCTGCTGACTAGCTCGCTGTGGCAGATTCCGCCCTTCGTTACCCTGTACCCGGCGGTGCTCGATCGGCTGGAGCAGCGCTACAGCGAGCTGATTTCGCAGGCCGACGATCCTGAGTTTGAGCAATTTTTGCGGCAGGCTCGCGGCAGTTTGCGCTGGTGGCGCGGCGACCTAGAAGCCGCCGCCGAAGACTGGCCCGCCAATGACGATCTGCGGCAGGGGCTGCTGGCGCTAGCTGCTGGCCAAACCGTCGATGCCTCTTCCTGGGCTGAAACTCCGGCTAAATACGCGATTTTGGCCTGGCAAACCCCTGACCAGCGCCAGGAACTGCTGCAGCGGGCCTGGGTGACCCAGCCCGAGGATGTTGACGACCTGACTCAGGCGCTGCCGCCGTCCCAGGTGATTGATCAGCTGACAGCCAGTATGGAAAATGCCAACAATTTTACCGACTGGCTACGCACAGCCCCCAGCTGGCAACCCCGCAGTGAGCGACTGGGGTTTGGGGTGCTGAGCCGCCATATCGATGGCCCCAACCCATCAGATTTTTTTCCGCGAGTTGAGAATATTCCCGTTGTGCAGTTCTTTGAGTCGCTGTTTCCGTCGCCGATCTTTTATCCGGCGCTGGATAACGCGCTGGAACCGTATCAGAACAGGCTGCGATCGCAGTAGCCGTTCCTGCCGCTGTGACGCTAGATCGGGCTTTGGGCAAACGCCGTTTGCCCCTACGGGATATTTGTTTTGATTCAGGAATTTTGAATTCGGATGTGGTGCGAGCCCGTTGTAGGGGCGCACAATCGTGCGCCCGAGGCAGGGTTTATAGCCCACTTGAGAGAAGTTTTCTTTAGGTGTCGTCGTGGGCGTAGCGGTGGTAGAGGAAGTCGAGGGCTTCGTTCCGCAGTTCGTAGAAGCGCGGATCTTCCATAATGCGGGCGCGATCGCGGGGGCGAGCAAAGGGCACCCGCATGACTTCGCCGATCTTGGCGGCGGGGCCGTTGGTCATCATTACCACGCGATCGCTCAAGAACAGTGCTTCGTCGATGTCGTGGGTGATCATCAGCACGGTGATCTGGTGGTCTTGCCAGATTTTCAGCAGTTCTTCCTGCAGTTCTTCCCGCGTAATCGGGTCGAGCGCCCCAAAGGGCTCGTCTAAAATCAGCACCTTGGGGCGTAGGGCTAGGGCGCGGGCAATGCAGACTCGCTGCTTCATGCCGCCGGAGAGGGCACTGGGTTTTTTGTTGGCCACATCGGCTAGGCCCACCATCTCCAGGTGCTCCATGACGATGTGCTTTTTCGCCGCCTCGGGCTTGTTGGGGAAGACCGAGTTCACACCTAGATAGATATTCTCGTAGGCGGTCAGCCAGGGCAGCAGCGAATAATTTTGAAACACCACCATGCGATCGGGGCCGGGCTCGCTGATGGTTTGGGTTTGTAGGCGCACTTCGCCGTCGGTGGGCTGGCGAAACCCGGCCACCATATCGAGCAGGGTCGATTTACCGCAGCCGGAGTGGCCAATGACGCAGACAAATTCACCTTCGTTGACCCCTAGACTAATGCCGTCGAGCACGACAAAGTCGCCGGTGGCGGTGGGATAAACCTTCGTCAGGTTGTCGATCACCAGAAAGGGTTCCTGGGTCTGGATGGGGTTGGTGGATTGGGTGGGAGTGTTTAGCACTTGCATGGTCTTGGGTGGGTGAATGAGGGG
>NZ_JADEXE010000003.1 GCF_015207265.1 Nodosilinea sp. LEGE 07298
ATTTCTACGTGGTCAATGAATTGCCAGGCACCTATCAGGGCATGATGATCGCCATTCCACCTCACCTCTGGCAAGGCTTTGCCGGAATGCCGGTCGTTGAGTTAGCCGATTTCCTCCAGGTCTTAGCCGCCAAGGTCAAGCTCAAACGCTTTCTCAAAGCCCCTCCGCAAAAGAAGAAGAAAAAGAAAAAGAAGCCATCGCCCAAGTATGACCCGAAACACCCTCATGTCTCGACGGCTAAGCTTTTATCTGGCGACTAAATAACACCTAGACAGAAATCGTTCAAAAGCCCTATAAAAATTACGGTGCGGTAGATGAAGGCGATCGCTCCCCTAAACTGGGGTAGGAGGCTGAAACGGTGCTATTGGAAACGTCTTCCAACCATGAATCAGCCTCTGATACTCGGAAGGTTTTACAGCGACGCCGTTACCGCATCGCGCTGAGGGTGAATCACCTTTTCGCCCTGCAGCGAGGCGTACAGCCGATTGAGGGCGTGGAGGTAGGCATGGGCCGAGGCCACCACAATGTCGGTATTCGCGGCGTGACCCAAAAACACCCGGTCCTCATGGCGAACGCGGATGGTGACCTCGCCCAGGGCGTCGATGCCCGCTGTCACTGACTGCACCGAGAACTCAATCAGCTCGTTGGGAATATCCACCACCCGGTTGATCGCCTTGTACACCGCATCCACCGGGCCGGTACCGATCGCCGCATCCATCAGCTCCTGCCCATCGGGGGTGCGCAGGGTAACGGTAGCGGTGGGCTTGGCGCTGTCGCCGCAGGAGACCTGCACCAGATCGAGGTGGAAGTGCTCGGGAGCCTGCTGGGTTTCGTCGTTGACAATCGACTCGATATCCCAGTCGGTGATTTCTTTTTTCTTGTCGGCCAGCTCTTTAAAGCGCAAAAAGGCGCGGTTGAGAGCTTGGTCATCTAGCTCGTAGCCCAGCTCGCTCAGGCGAGTGCGAAAGGCGTTGCGGCCCGAGTGCTTGCCCAGCACGATCTGGTTATCGGTGAGGCCAATGGAGGTGGCATCCATGATCTCGTAGGTGAGCTTGTTTTTGAGCACGCCATCTTGGTGAATGCCAGATTCGTGGGCAAAAGCGTTGGCCCCCACGATCGCCTTGTTGGGCTGCACAAACATGCCGGTTAGGTTCGACACCAGGCGTGAGGTCTTGTAGATTTGGCGGGTGTCGATGTTGGTCAGCGGCTCTTCCGAGTCGGCGGGGCGACCGAGGAAGGGGTTGTAGAAGGCGCGGCGCACGTGCATGGCCATCACCAGTTCTTCCAGGGCCGCGTTGCCCGCCCGCTCGCCGATGCCGTTGATCGTGCATTCGAGCTGGCGAGCACCATTTTTGACGGCTTCAAGGAAGTTTGCTACCGCCAGGCCCAGGTCGTTGTGGCCGTGGACAGAAATTACCGCCTGGTCGATGTTCGGCACGTTTTCTTTAATGCCGCGAATCAGGCCGCCAAATTCGGTGGGGGTGAGGTAGCCCACGGTGTCGGGAATGTTGACGGTGGTGGCACCAGCTGCGATCGCGGCCTCTAGCACTTGATACAAAAATTCAGGGTCAGAGCGACCCGCATCCTCAGGCGAAAACTCGACATCGTCGGTGAAGGTTTTGGCGTAGGCCACCATCTCAGGGGCGATCGCCAGCACCTCCTCCCGGCTCTTGCGCAGCTTGTACTGCATATGAATGTCAGAGGTGGCGATAAAGGTGTGAATGCGCCCCTTGGCGGCGGGTTTGATTGCCTCTCCGGCTCGCTCGATATCGCCTTTGGTGGCGCGGGCCAGACCGCAGATGGTGGGGCCAGTTTCGCTGCCCACCTCACGGGCGATCTTCTGCACCGCTTCAAAATCGCCGGGGCTAGCGAAGGGGAACCCAGCCTCAATGATGTCTACTCCCAACCGCGCCAGCTGCCGCGCGATCGCCAGCTTCTCTTCGACATTTAGGGTCGCTCCTGGCGACTGTTCGCCGTCGCGCAGGGTGGTGTCGAAGATGAGAATGCGATCGGGGCTGGGCGGGTTGCTCATGGTGACTCCCACAAAGTAGACAACGAGGGTGTTAGATCGAGATTAGGGCCTTTCTCAGACAATGACTACCAAAGGCAGTTCCAGCGCTGGAATAGACCCGATAAATGTATCAATTCTAACCATTCTACCCGCCTCCAAGTCGGATTCGCTACGACTTGGGCGGGAGTATTTTGAGCGATCGCTGACACGACTCAGGCCGTGCCCTAGCCTCACCTATAGCAAAAACCGGATGCCTACATAGGCGCTAATTACCACCAGCTGCAGCGCCATCAGCGGTAGGCCATAGGTCAAAAACAGGCGAAAGGAGATCGGCTTGCCGTGCTGTTCGGCAATACCCGCCGCCACAATGTTTGACGACGCCCCCACCAGGGTGCCGTTGCCGCCCAGGGTGGCCCCAAACATCATGGCCGCAAACAGCGGCAAAATCTCCGGCGGAATTTGCCCGGCGAAATCGGGCGACAGCAGCTCTGGCCCTACCAGGTTCACGTTCACCAGGTATTCCTTCAGCAGGGGCACCATGGCCACTACCAGGGGAATGTTGGGGATCAGGCTGGAGAGAATGCCGGTGATAAACAGGAGAAGCATGGCCCCTAGCGCGATGTTTTGGCCGATCACCACCCCCAGTAGACCTGACGCAGCACTGATTACCCCAGTTTCCTGCAGCCCACCGATCAACACAAACACGCTCATGAAAAACACCAGGGTGCTCCAGTCGACATCGCGCAGAATGTTTTGCACGGTGTCGATGCCGCTGTGATGGGTCAGCAACAGGCAGAGGGCCGCCCCCAGCAGCGCGATCGCCGCAGGCGAAATGGGCACTGGCAGACTCTCACCCACCACAAACAGCACCAGCACCATAGCCACGATCGCGCCGCCCAGGGCCAGCATGCGGGGGTGGTTGACCACAGGGCGGGGCAGGTGGTCGAGGTCATCCAGCTTTTTGTTCCAGGTGTTGGGAAAGAGAATGGGCAGCATGACGACAATGGTTGCGATCGCCACTACGCCCCCCAAACTCAGCTTCAGCAAATAGTCCAAAAAGCTCATGTTGATCGAGCTGCCCACGATAAAGGTAGCCGGATCGCCCACAATGGTGAGCAGACCAGCGCTGTTGGCCACAAACACCATCAAAATGAGCAGCGGCACAAAATTGATATTTAGCTCTGCCGCCATCGGGGGAATCAGCGGGGCCAGCAGCATCACCGTAGTAGCGTTGGGCAGCATGGCGCAGATCGGGGTCGTAATCGCCACAATGCCGAGCAGCAGTCGTTTGCCCTCGCCCCTCGCCATAATTACCATCTGGGTGGCCAGGTACTCAAAAATTTTGGTGGGCTCAAAGGCCCGCACCATCACCATCACCCCAAAGAACAGCGCCAGCGTAGCATGACTCTGGCTGATGTAGGCGATCGCCTGCTCCAGCGTCAGCACATGCAGAAAAATCAGCAGCATTGCCCCCAAAAAAGCGGCAATAGTCAGATGCAGACGCTCGGTAGCGATCAGGGCCAATACCCCAAAAAAGACCACCGACGCGGTGATCTCAGACCAGGTTTCCATAGCCTGTCTCCTGTTGTAGTGCTAAACAAAATCCCTCCGATGAAAGTCATTCACCGAGGGTTAACTGTTGTAGGAGAACTACGGATAGCGCTAGAAAATGCTTCCAGTACGTTCTCTCCCAAGGCCGACGGAGTTAGCTGACGGGCGAGGGGTGAGAGATCCCCTTCTCTAGCGATGTGATTCGCCCTGAGATAAGCCCCAAAAAGTGGTTCCTCCGCTCCAGCAGACCTGTAGCAGGTGCTGAATTAGGCAGCGTATCTATTGTATTGAATGCGAATTTAGCACATTTTGCCCTTGACCACCACAGGTTGACCTACACCTCGATCGCCGGACTGGGCCACGCCTGGATATTCGGCTGTGAATTCAGCGTAGAGCCTAGGACTCTGATACGTCTGAGTCCTGTTGTCTTTGGCGCTCGGCCAGCTGCAGCAACATTTCTTCGTGCATTTGCCGAGTAATGGGGTAAAACCGGGTTAGCGCGATCGCCGCCAGCAGCAACACCATCGGTACCGGGCCAATAAATACGCGAATAGCCAGTAACGCCTGGGGAGACTGCTCTGTAGCCTCGCTGACAAATCCCGAAAACTGCAGCGCCAGACTGACCAAAAACAGCCCCAGGGCCAGCCCCACCTTTTGCAGCAGGGTCATAAAGGCGTAGAAAACGCCCTCCCGCCGCTGGCCAGTTTTCAGCTCGTCGAGTTCGATCACGTCGGGCAGCATGGCCCAGGGCACCACATAGGCCGTGGCCACCCCAAAGCTAATCACAACGCACAACAGATATAGAAACGCCACCTGCCCCGGCTGCACAAAAAACAGCGCGATTTGGGCAATAATCCAGACGCCAATGCCGATGTAAAACGCTTCCTGCTTGCCCAGACGGCGGCTGAGCTGGTTGACCACCACCATCATCAGAATGGCGGTACCCTGCACCAGCAGCGCCGCCAAAAAGTAAGAATCCAGCCCCATCCAGAAGGTGGTGTAAAACGGGATAATGCTGGCGGTCATTTGCAGAGCCAGCCAGGCGAATAAATAAATGCCGACCACAAACAAAAAGGCCCGGTTGGCAAAGACGACCTTAATTTGGGCCGGAAACGACAGGGCAACTTCGTCTGTATCGGCGGGCTGGAGCGCGTTGCGCTGCACCGCGTAGGGGTAGGTACCCCACACGCACCACAGCAGCGGCAGCACCGACAGCACCGAGCAAATGCCCCCCAGCACCAGGTATTGCTGGCGCAGATCGTCGATCGATTGGGTAATCACCAGGCCTAGGCCCAGGGCAGCGATCGCCCCAAACAGCGACGACCCCAGCCGAAAGGCCGTCAGCTCGGTGCGCTCGTCGTAGTCTTTAGTGAGTTCGGCGGTGAGGGTGGTGTAGGGCAAATTCACCACCGTATAAAACACCTGAAACAGCAGCGAGATCACCACGTAGTACCAAAATTTGGCGGCCTCACTCTCCCACCCTGGCACTATCCAATTCAAGAAAAACGTCACCCCAAAGGGAATCGCTCCCAGCAAAATCCAGGGGTAGCGGCGACCCCAGCGGGTGCGAGTTTTATCGCTCAAGTAGCCAATAAAGGGGTCATTTACCGCATCCCAAATTCGCCCGATCGCCAGTACCGAGCCTGCGGCTACCGGGCTTAGCCCCGCCGCCGTCGTTAGAAAGATTAAGTATGAAAAGGCCAGCAGGTTGGCCGTCATGCCCGGCCCAATGTCTCCGGCACCAAAGGCCAGCTTGCCCCAGAGCGAAAACGCTTTAGGCTCAGGGCGGCCAGCACGGTTAGACGGAGCATTGGAATCCATAGGTTGAGTGCTCGGTAAATGGAGAAATCAAAGGCGGTGCTATCAATGGTTGATGTACAAACCATTTCAAGTCCAGAAGTAGAGTTCTGCTGTTGGGAAAACTCCAGATCCCAAGCTGGACTTGGTATAACAATTCAAACGGCGTCCTCAGTGTATTATTTCCCCATCGCAAAACGCCCTACACTGAGTCCAGCTTAGGAACTGTAGCGCTTCTCTGGACAAAACTCTAGCTAGATAGAGAGTTGGCTTAAAGAGCTGGGCAAACGCAGGACAGCAGTTGGTACGCTAGGGCGATCGCCTAGGAGAATGGCTATGGCTGATTTTTATGTAAGCTGGGACGATTATCACCGCGATATTGAAAAGCTGGCCGTCCAGATTTACGAATCGGGCTGGGAGTTCAACCAGATTGTTTGCTTGGCCAAGGGCGGGCTGCGGATTGGCGATACCCTCTGCCGCCTGTTTGACGTGCCGCTGGCTATTTTATCTACAGCCTCCTACGGCGGATCCGATGGTCGCACTCGGGGAGCTATCACCTTCTCCCGCGATTTGAGCATGACCACCCCTAGCCTGGGCAGTCAGGTGCTGATCGTTGACGACCTGGTCGACTCGGGCTACAGCCTGAAGAAATCGATGGACTGGCTACGCCACAAGTACGGCTTCTACATTGAAGATCTGCGCACGGCGGTGCTGTGGTACAAGGCCGAATCCATTATCAAGCCCGACTACCACGTGGTCTACCTGCCCGACAACCCCTGGATTCACCAGCCCTTTGAGCGCTACGAAACCATGACCCCGGCTGAACTGGCAGCTAATTATCAACCGGAACCTGCTTCCTGAGTGGGGCAAGCTGGGCTGGAGACTGAACTGGGGCCGCCGAAGCCTCTGGCTCTCCGTAGAGACGCTGGTAGCCCCAGTAACCCACCAGCAGCGTGACCAGCGTGAGGGAGGCAATTCCCCCGGCGCGGCACAGGCCCTGAATGGCCTTGGAGGCCCGCAGCGCGGTCAGGTAGTCGCCACGCTGGTAGGCCTGGCGCAGGTTCATAGCGCAGGCCAGAGCGGGAATGCCCAGCGGCGGAAAAATCACGAAGGCTGTCAGCAGTACCCGATGCCAACGAGCCGGAGGGCAGGGCTGTCCCTGAAAGAGCTTGTAGCTGCCCCGCCACTCGACCACCGTCTGGTCCTGCACCTGCCCGGTGAGTTCAAAGCTTTGCACTTCGTCTAGCTGCCATTTGATAATTAAGGTGCGAATTTGGTCGGGCAGGGTGAAGTAGTTGATGCCGACCCCCACCGGGCGGTACACCTGAATCCGCAGGCTGTCGTCCTGGTGCTGGGCTACAACAGCAATCTGCCGTAGGCCTAGCTCTGTCTGCAGGCGCTGGGAAAGGGCGCGATCGCGGTGGGCCTGGTACTGGTGCTGTAATTTTAGCCGCGCCTGATCGAGGTTGAGATCGTTACAGAGCACCAGTTCCCAGTCGTTGGCAGCGGCGGCGGGCTGGCCTAGCTGTTCGTGGGTGTAGCCTCGGTGAAGGTAGGCCTCAGCCAGATTGGGGTTAGCGGCAATGGCGGCATTAAAGTCAGCCAGGGCAGCGGTGTAGTGTTGCTGCCGAAAATACAGCAGCCCCCGGTTGTAGTAAATCAGGGCGTGGCCAGGCTGCTGTTCCAGACCCCGTTGCCAGTCGGCCAAAGCCAGGTCATCCTGCCCCTGGTGGCAGTAGAGCAGGCCACGGTTGCCGTAGGCGCGCACACTGGTGGGGTCGAGGGCGATCGCGGCGGTAAAATGGTCTAGCGCCGACGCCGTATTCCCCATGTGCCAATGGGCCTTACCCAACTCAATATGAATATCGACCGGACAGGGATAACCGTCTAGCGCCTGGGACAAAATCGCCAGTGCCGCATCGACGTTACCCTGACGAATCAGGGTAAGAGCCTGCCGATAGCGATACCGAGCCTGCTGACGGCGCAACCAGGGGGTAAGGTAAAGTCCCATGAGCATTGAAAATTATTTATGCAAAGAAGCTAATCATTCTCATGATTCCCCGAGAATCTTGCCTTGTCAGTGAAGCGTTACGAGATCGTAACGTGCCGCTCAATTGATTTGGTGCAATTTGGTGACTGGTGCCGCTGATTAATGCTATCGGCATCGTCTGCTCACCTGCCTAGTTAGCAGAGGGGGGGATCGCTAGCCCTTTCGTCAATCTCAGCTGCCTTGAGGGCTACCGAGGCAATCGTTAGGGTTAACCTTGCCTGCTCTAGGTCAGACAGCGAGGCCCATTCGGTAGCCGGAATCGCCCGCAGGTTTAGCTCTAAAATTTCGCCCCGGCCATCGCGCAGCGAGTAGGCCAAGGGCCGGGCCAGCACCGCCAGGTCGTCGATGTTCCAGCCAGGTAAGATATCGCCCACGCACTGCACCAGCTGATCGATTAGGGGCTGACCGCTACGGGCCAGGGTAGTAGCTGACGTAGCCAGGCTTTGTAATAGCTCACCGGGTAGCCGTCCCTGAAACTGACGCAGCTGATCGAGCACCGAGGTAGCTGCTGCCAGGGCCAGGCCTGGCGTGGATTGAGCAGCGACTTGAGCCCCGTTCATTTGAGTCGTGATTTGGGCCGCTAGGGTTTGCCATCCCGCTGCGATCGCGGTATTGAGGTCATCATCGGCCAGAGCATCAAACTCGGTCTCTAGGCCAGTTAGATAGCCCTCTGCCTCTGGAGCTAGCGGCTGCCAGGGGTACGCCGGTTCAGCATGAAGAATCGTGGCAAGCAAATCGTGTTCGGCGGCCATAGCGGGCTCAGAGGCAGAATTGGGGTTGTGGGATGGCTGGGTCATAGCATTATCTATAGATGCACGAGAGGATAACAGTACCTGATGTCAGTGGATACATTGTGCCGCTGGAGGATTCCGTACGGCGTGAACAATTTGCCGTTTTTACTAGCAGGGTGGGGGAGAGTTGGGGCTACCCTCCAGGGTAAATTCCATCAGTTCGCCATCTTGACTACCAAATCGCAGCGCCGTACCCAGGGCCAGGGGCACCTCGCTCCGGTGTACAAGCTGCCAGGAGCCACCATCACCGTAGTAGTAGGAGCCGTTGCGCGACATATCCCGCAGGTAATAACATGTCTCCGGTACCCCCTGCTCAAATTGGGTGCGGCTGAAAATTTCGGCATGCTGCCCTGACACCCAAGGCTCTAAAATCACCAGGTCATTGTCAGGTAGCCGCCCCACCCGCAGATAGCCATCATAGAGTCGCCACATTCGAGACGGATTGTTTAGGCAGCGCAGCACCACCGACTGAGTCGACTGTAGATCTTGACCCGGCAGCTGGGTCACCGCCAGCCCAACCTCGTGCAGCAGGTGTCCGTCAAACTGAGGATGCTGATAGAGTACCGGCAACGTCCAGGCAGTATGGTTAAACCGATAGGCCGTCAGCAGGTGCTGTCGGGCCAGGGCAACGGCCTGGGCGATCGGCTGCCGCTCGGCCAGGCCCCGAGCCAGCACCTGAATAAAGCTCAAGGCCTCGTGGTCGGCGATCGAGTCGCGCATCGCCAGTACCGCTGGCACACCGTGGTGCAGCAGCACCTCCGCCAGGCTGCTGCGGGGAATCACCTGCTGCTGAAGCAGGTCGGGCTGGGCTCCCCAGCAGGTGTTAAATACCGCCAGGCGAATGCCGTTGGGAGCTAACCCTTGGGCCAGTTCAGTGCCACTCAGGCTGCCCCCCTGGCGCAAAAACAGCAGTCCCCCATCGGGGGCGGGTACCCCATGCCCCGCATAGAAAAATACGTTAAAGTACCCGGTTTCTAGGGCTTTTAGCAGCGTTTTGGCATCGGGTTCGATCAGAGTTTGCACTTGGCAAACGACTGGGTTAGCCCCCTGATAGCTAAGGCGAGAGGCGCTGAGCTCTAGCAACTGCTTGAGGGCTTCGGCCTCCTGGGGCAGCTGCAAGACGTTCTTAGCACCCTCTGCGCTGCCCGGATCATCCTGCCCTAGCACCAGCAAAATGCGCAGAGAGGTGTCTGGTTCAGCCTCCAGCAGCGGACCTACAGCGCTGGCGGTACGGCTGAACAGCACCTGCGGCCCCAGCGATAGGGCCGGGCAGCCAGGCTGAGGCTGCATAATTTCCCAAGGCAGGCTAATTAGCTCGTGGGGACGCACTTCTAGCCGTAGTTTGAGCGGACGTTTTTGGCCAATGGCCATGCCCAAGCTGCGCTCTAGGGTCTGGCGAATCGGGCCGTCAAACAACCATTCCCACAGGCTTACCCCTAACCCCTGCATCAATCGACCGGTTTTGCCCCCCGTCTCCGCCGCTGGGGCAACCCGGTCGAGCAAATCATCAAGGTGGAACTCTGGGACGTAGGCCGAGGGCACGTGGGGCACCTGAGGCAGTCCCCGCAGCGAAAAAAACTGCTGCCAGTTCTCCCAAAGCTGGGCCATCTGGCTATCCCATAGGCGATCGTGGTGGGCATAGCCGCCCGGAAACGGGCTTTCTAACACCCAAATGGCATAGTGATTAGACTCGACCTGGGTGAGGCGATCGATGGCAAGGCTGAGGGTGAGAGCATCGGACGACAGCATAGGCAGGCCGAAATCAACAGGGCCAAAAAGGTGGATTTAGGAACTGAAGCAAGCCGGTTAGGGCAGGCAGCGGCCCGATTGGGCTGGGGTAACCAACTCTAAAAAGGCCGCTGCTCTGTAAAGTTGGCGGGTCTGTACCCAGCCTTCATCGCCGGGGGCTAGGAGCTGCTGGCTTAGGTTGGGGTTAGCCGCTGATATGGGGGGCTGGCTAGTCTCCTGGGGACGCTGATCTAGCGATGCCCCGGAAGGAATAGAGCAAACCCGTAACCGTACCCAGTCGACATTGTCAGCTGTGGTTTGGCGACTGACAACCCTAAGAACACTACCCGTCGCCACTGAGGCGTTAGCCACCCCAGCGTCGGCTGGCGGCCCTGGCTGCGATCGCAGCAGCAGGCCGTTGGTCTCAAGGCCAGGGGTTGCAGCCTGCTGTGACTGCCAATACGACCCCACAGGCACGTCAACGGTAGCGGCCAGAGCGGTGGCGGGCAGCGGTTGTCCCGCTAGGGCCGCGATTGACCAGCTTGTTTGCAGGGGCTGTAGCGCCACTGGGGCTTGGGGCCGTCGGTCCCAGGCCAGGGCCACTGCCCCCAAACCAGTCAGCACCACGGCTATACCCCCCAAAAACGGACCCCAGGCCATGCCTGAGCGGGCAGGCCTGACATTGGCCTGTGTCGTTGGGGAAACAACTGGAGTGGATGGCGGCACGGTCTTTGGAAACGCAGCGGGGACGGTATCCGAATCGTGATCAAGAGTCGGATTGGCCTGCCGCAGCGGTCCGGGAGGGAGGGTCGGTAGGGCACCCGGCTGCGGGATAAACCGCATCAGCCCAACGGTGACATTGTCGTGACCATTGAGTCGATTGGCTTGCTGTATAAGGGCTTCGACCGTAGGGCTAATCGGGCCAGGGGCGCTTGTCAGGGGCGCAACTAGGTAGGGGGCCAGGGCTTCAACGCGATCGTAATCGCTCAGTCCGTCAGAGCACAGTAGTAGCACTGCTCTGTCGTCAAGCAGCAGATGCTGCACCGTGGGGTAAAGCAAGTCAGAGTCACTAATGCCTAGGGCCTGAATCAAGGCCCCTCCACTGGGTAGCTGCGCCGCTTCAGAGTAAAGGGCATAGCCCATCTGGGCTTCACGCGAAGCGACATCATCGTCGACGGTAATTTGGTAGCAGGTGCGGGGGCTAACGCGATAGGCTCGACTATCGCCCACGTGGGCAATGGAAACGTAGGGGAAATGCACCAAAGCCACTACTACCGTCGTACCCATGCGGGCTCGGGCCGATCGCTGTTCGTCGTTGTTGCGAGCTGCGATCGCGTCGTTGGCCAAAATTAGCGCCTGTCTGAGGCGCTGGGCGATCGCAGCCAGAGACAAATGGGGCTGCTGAGTCAGCGGTTCAAGCTCCTGCTGTAGCAGCTTGATTGCGGTTTGCGAGGCCACATTACCCTGTTCGTGACCACCGATGCCGTCGCACACCAGCAGCAGGGGCGGCGTCTCAACCCCCTCTGTCTGCCCAGTCAACCGCTGCTGGCGGGGATCCTTTTCTGGGTAGCAGGCGTCTTCATTGCGATCGCGGGTAGGCCCCTGGTCAGTATCGGCTGCCCAGTCTACCGTCACCAACAGCCCCTGGCCCAGGGTTTGAATCGCTCCCTCAATCTCGGCCAGCAAATCTTTGGCAGAGGCTATGTGCCCGTCCTTGAGAGCCTTGACTAGCCACTTCAAGTAAGGACGCACCGACGGCTGGGCTGTCGCTACCAAGTCATGCCACCGCTGGCCAAGCTGGGTCAGCGTAGGGCTAGCGCCATCGGCCACCAGGGTCGTGAGCCGCAGCAGGGCTCCATCGGCCCGAAGTCCGTCTAGATCTAGCAGGGTTGCAACCACCCGCTCGGTGGCCAGTACAGGCCATAGACTGGCAACCTGCCGTAGCCAATTCAGCTGCTGCAAGGCCGATCCCTGAGTCCAGATTTGGGCTAGGGTGGGCAAAAATACCGCTTCGATCTGCCCCCCTGAGGTTGAATCTAGGGAAGAGCCTGCATTTTCAGCCGCCGGATACGTGATCCGAACGCCAATGGGAGCCATGTCGAGCATCAGGACGGGCGTCGACAGCCCCGTTTGTTCTGGAGTCAGGTAGGCATAGGGCCGAGGAATATGCTGAGCCAGAGAAAATAGCTTTAGATAGTTCAGCACCGAAGCTGGAATCTGCTCCAGAGACGGGGTGGGATGATCGGGCCGAGTGTCTAACCAGATCTGATGCCCGGCTGGAGTTGATTTTGAACCGTCATTCCAAACCAAAAATCGGCCTGCAATCAGTGAGCCAGAATGGGTTGCCACAGGCCCATCGCCCACCGCTAGCAAAAAGCGGTATGGCAAAGGAGTCTGGCAAACCTTACAGTGGCTGGCAGGTGGGGTCGAGATCGACCGACAGGATGGATTAGAACACTGGATCACGATCCTCGGGGGTAGATAAACAGCTTATAGTTTCTACTGGTATATCTCTAAATGGTATCTAACCCCCGAGGACCTAACCCTAGTTTGAACCGCTTGGAGACCCTAATCCCTAGCTCTAAAAGCATTTGCCAAACAAAACTAGTCAGACAAAATCAGTTGCTACCACCGTTTCTAATTATCAAGGCAGCCTGATCTGGGCTAGAGGCCAGTTGCAATCGGCCTTAGCTAGCCGACTCCTCGGTTTCAATTCGGGGTAGGCCCATGCTGTAGTTGAGGGCACGGCTTTTAAGGTTGTAGCTAATCTCTCCCTTCTGCAAAAGCTGGCGCACAAAATGCTCTAAATCGGAGCCAATGCGGCGTAAGTTGTAGTCGGTCAAATCTTCTCCAGCAGCGGCATCGACTAGGCGGTCAAACTCGGCGTAGACGGCTTTAAGCGCGTCTTCGGACCAGTTGAACTCATTATCGGGGTCGATGTCTAAGGTGAGTTTATCGTCGCTAGGCACCAGTTCGTTGTTAGCAACGATGGCGGTATAAATATGGACGTGCCGGGTCGTTGATTTGAGCATCATAGCCAGGTTTTGCCCCTTGTGTAGTCTGTCTAAGGTGGTTTGCCCCAGAATAATGGTTCATCCTGGGGCTGCTCTTGTGATTGTATAGCACCCGCTCCCTAGAGTAGGAAAGATAGTAGAAGGGCCTAAAACAGGTCTTTTTTACCTCGCAGTCGGGCAAAGGTCTGCACACCTGATGTGCTGCCGGTAGTCTGCTGTAGGGCAGCAGTGTCCCATCTGAGAAAGGGGTTGGTCTGCTTCTCAAGGCCTAGGTCAGTGGGCACCGTGGGCTGGTCTTGGGCGCGGGTCGCCTGTACCTGCTTCAGGCGATCGCGCAGGGCAGCATTGTCACTATCGACCGTAATGGCAAACGTGAGGTTGCTGAGAGTGTACTCGTGGGCACACCACACGCGGGTGGCGTCGGGCAGCCGCCGCAGCTTGCCCAACGACTCAACCATTTGCTGGGGGGTACCCTCAAACAGTCGACCGCAGCCCCCAGCGAACAGCGTATCGCCGCAAAATAGCTCGCCCCAGCCGGTATCAGTCGTAGGGGCAAAGTAGTAAGCAATGTGGGCGCGGGTATGGCCAGGCACAAAGAAAACCTCGGCTTGGCGATTGCAAAACTGCACCCTATCTCCCTCCTGCAAAAAGTAGGTTTGTTCTGGAATGCGGCCCCGGTCTTCGGCCCCGCCATAGACCAAAGCTGCCGGAAACTGCTCTAGCAGCTGCCGGTTTCCCCCTACGTGGTCGCTGTGATGGTGGGTATTAAAAATAGTGGTTAGCGTGGCCCCCAGGTGTTCTAAGGTTTGGAGGACTGGAGCAGCATCGCCAGGATCTACCACGGCCGCCTGGGCAGAGGTGGCGTCGTAGAGCACAAAGATATAGTTGTCGCGAAAAGCCGCTACTCGATAAATTTCCATAGTATTTCTCTTGATCTGCACTGTTTTTTGGAATGACTCCGTAACTTCTCTGTGGAAGATCTACCCTTAACCAGGCTTTAATACAAGTTTACTGAATCTTTACTGGCGGCTCAACCGTAAGGTTTAGGGATTGGGCATGCTTAAGGAAGATGAAAATGTAGCGATCGCTACAACATCTCCCATGAGCTTTGGCCTGGGCCTCTACTATCGTCACTCCTGCATCGAGGATTTGCAATCATGGTGTCGTCTCTACCCCAAAACCCTGCTTCAACTATTCAAGCCCTCGTCAGCACCGTCATACAACAGGGTACGTTGAGCCGTCGTGACCACCTCATTCTATCGACGGCCATGCTCAGCAACCCGGCGCTCACCCCCAGCGATCGCCAGCACATCAACCAGGTGTTCGACAGTATTCGAGCTGGGCGAGTGCGGCTGACTGACTAGGTTTACCTCCAGAATAGGGGATCCGCGCTCTGGTTCACCCCAGGGCGCTTTTTGCGGCTTCAGCTTTTTGCTCCTACAATTTAAAGCAGTCCATAGGGCAGCTATGGCCGCCGATGGGTGATGTCACTGCGTCGTCGGGTCAAGTTTCAGAGGGCCAAGTTTCAGGGGTTAACACCTGTGCGTCAAAAACGCCCTCGCTATGGCGAAACCGTTGTTGAAGAAAACTATCGACGCACCCGACTACATCTGATTCGCGGCGCGATCGCCTTGGTCGGTGTGCTGCTCCTGGGGGTGATGTGGTATCGCCTGGTTGAAGGGTGGAGCTGGCTCGATGCCACCTATATGGCGGTGATTACCCTCTCAACCGTGGGCTTTGGTGAGATCAATCCGCTTAGCCCCAGGGGAAGGTTATTCACCATCTTGCTAATCATGATGGGTGTGGGTGTGATTGCCTACATTCTCAATAGCCTTACCGATGCCATTGTGCAGGGACACTTTCAGGCTGGGTTTCGATTACTCAAGCGGCGCAGGCTGATGGAATCATTGCAGGATCACTATATTATTTGCGGGTTTGGGCGCACTGGCCGCCAGGTGGCCGCCGAGTTTTCTGCCGAAGCGATTCCGTTCATTGTGGTTGACTCCGACAATGCAGTGATTCAGACGGCGCAGCAGTTGGGGTATAACGCCCTCGAGGGCGATGCGACCCAAGATCAAATATTGCTCCAGGCCGGGGTAGAGCGATCGCGCTGTCTGGTAGCGGCCCTCCACTCCGACGCTGAGAATCTCTACATTGTGCTCTCGGCCAAAACCCTGTCGCCTCAGATTCGCGCTATTGCCCGAGCCAGCAGTGAAGAGGCCATTATCAAGCTCCAGCGGGGTGGAGCCGATGTGGTCGTGTCGCCCTACATCACCGGCGGCAAGCGCATGGCCGCCTCGGCGGTGCGGCCTCAGGTCGTAGACTTCTTAGACGGCATTTTGACCGGGGCCGAACGGTCAGTCTATGTGGAAGAGTTTTTGCTGCTGCCCGAGAGCTGCCCTGTGATTGGCAAGACCCTGGCCGAGGCCCAGCTAGGCCGTCAGTCGGGGGCGCTCATTTTAGCCATTCGCCGGGCCGACAGTACGCTGATTTTCGGCCCCACTGCCGACACCCGCCTCTACCCTGGCGATATGGTGATCACCATGGGCAACGCCGACCAGCTGCGGCTGCTCAGCCAAATCTTGAGCCCCATTTAGCGGCAGGTCAAAGAAAATCAGGGTAACCCGCTGACGACCTATACTGCACTGCTGTACGACAAAATCTAGAACGTTCCGGCTAGAGCCTCGATGCAGCGATCGCAGATCGTCGGGTCTTCGCTACTCTTGCCCACATAGGTGGAGTAGTTCCAGCAGCGATCACACTTTTTACCCTCGGCATCTACCACGCCAATGCCCAGGGCATCTGACTCGGCGCTGCACTTAATGCCCGCTAGCGGATCGGGCGAGTCTAAGATCTCGACTTGAGAGACCAGGAACAGGTAGCGCAACTCATCTACATGGTTTGCACCGGAGGCGATCGCATCGGCAGGATTCATCGCTGCCAGCTGTGCTCGTAGGTCAGGGTCAGCCACATACAGCAGCGCTTTAGCCTCCAGGGATGAACCGATATCCTTGGCCGTGCGGGCCTGTTCTAGCACCCGGTTCACCTCCTGGCGGATGGTGCGCAGCTGGCTCCAGAGATCTAATATGGCGGGCTGCTGCCACTGGTCGTCTAGTGTTACCCAGCCCGCCTCAAAGACCGATTTGTGGGCCATGGGGTAGGGCAGGTTTTGCCAGATGTCTTCGGCCATATGGGAGAGCACCGGGGCGATCGCACGGGCCAGGTTTTCGATCGCGATCGCCAGCACCGTCTGGCAGCTGCGCCGCCGAAATGAGTCTGCCGCGCTGATGTATAGCCGATCCTTAGCGATATCTAGGTAGAAGTTCGACAGATCGACTGCGCAGAAGTTTTGCACCGTTTGAAAGAACCGGAAGAACTGATAAGTCTCGAAAGCATCGGTGATGTCGGCAAACACCTCGGTCATGCGGTGTAGCATGTAGCGATCCAGCTCCGGCAGCTGGTCGTAGGGTACCGCATCTTTAGCGGGGTCAAAGTCGTGCAGGTTGCCCAGCAAAAACCGCGCCGTGTTGCGGATTTTGCGGTACACATCCGACATTTGCTTGAGGATATTGCCGCCCAAAGGCACATCAGAGGAATAGTCCACCGAGGACACCCACAGGCGCAGTACATCAGCCCCATAAGGTGGATCCTGCTTTTGGTTTTTGCCGCCGTTGATCACAATGGCCGGGTCGACCACGTTGCCCACTGACTTGCTCATTTTGCGTCCCTGTTCATCCAGGGTAAAGCCGTGAGTGAGCACGGTTTTGTAGGGAGCGCAGCCATTCACCGCTACGCTGGTCAGCAGGCTCGACTGGAACCAGCCCCGGTGTTGGTCAGAGCCTTCCAAATAGATATCTACGGGATATTTCAGTTCGTCGCGCTGCTGGGCTACCGCCGCCCAGGATGAGCCAGAGTCGAACCACACATCCATCGTATCGGTGCCCTTGCGGTAGGTGCGGCCATTGTTGCGGTACTGCTCCGGTAAGAGTTCCGCCTCCGACAGCTCCCACCAGGCATCGGAGCCTTTGTCGGCAAAGATAGCTTTGATGTGGGTCAGAATATCTTCATTCAGCAGCGGCTCGCCGGTCTCAGTATCGTAGAACACTGGGATTGGCATGCCCCAGGTGCGCTGACGCGAGATGCACCAGTCGGAGCGATCGCTCACCATTGAGGTAATCCGGTTTTCACCCGTAGCCGGAATCCACTGTACGCCCTGGATGGCCTTCAGCGCCGCCTCGCGGAAACCCTCTACCGAGGCAAACCACTGCTCAGTAGCGCGGTAAATTGTCGGTTGCTTGGTGCGCCAGTCGTAGGGATATTTGTGGCCATAGGGCTCGTGCTTAAGTAGAGAACCCGCCTTTTCCAGCGCTTCAATGAGGGCGGGGTTGGCGTCCTTGAGCACGTTGAGACCCGCGAAAGGACCGGCGGCGGCAGTCATGTCGCCCTTTTCATCCACCAGGCTGAGTATCGGCAGGCCGTAGCGCTGACCAACCTTAAAGTCTTCCTCCCCGTGGTCAGGGGCAGTGTGTACTAGACCGGTACCGGATTCGGTGGTGACATAATCGCCACCAATCAAAATGGAGCTATCGCGATCGAACAGAGGGTGGCGATAGGTAGAATGTTCCAGGGCTGCGCCCTTGATTTCGGCTTTGAGGGTGAGTTTTGAGCCCAGCACCTGAGCCATGCGATCGCACAGATCTTTTGCAATGATCAAGTACTTGAACGGTGTTCCAGAATCCACTTCCACCACGGCGTAGGTCAACTCTGCGTTCACTGCTACGCCCAGGTTGGCTGGGATCGTCCAGGGAGTTGTGGTCCAGATCGCCACGCCCAGCTCGTCCAGGTAGGGTTCCAGCGCGTCCTTTGCCTCGGCAGACGCGCTCACCATTGGGAAGGCCGCGTAGATGCTGGGGGACGTGTGGCCTTCAGGATACTCCAGCTCGGCCTCGGCTAGAGCCGTTTGGGAGGTCGGGCTCCAGTGCACAGATTTCAGGCCACGATAGATGTAGCCCTTCAGGTACATCTGGCCAAACACCTCGATCTGGGCCGCTTCGTAGTCGGGGGTCATGGTCAGGTAGGGGTGTTCCCAGTCACCCCAGATACCGTAGCGCTTGAAGCTCTCCCGCTGGCGATCGATAGTTTTGAGCGCAAAGGCCTTTGCCTTATAGCGCAGCTTGATGGGGGTAAGGTTGGCCCGCGCTTCTGGGTCCATGGCCTGGAGCACCTTCAGCTCAATCGGTAGGCCGTGGCAATCCCAGCCGGGCACGTAGCGCACCCTGCGACCTTTAAGCAGCTGGTACTTGTTAATCGTATCCTTCAAAATTTTATTGAGGGCGTGACCAATGTGTAGGTCACCGTTGGCGTAGGGCGGCCCATCGTGCAGCACAAACACCTCACCGGGGTTGCTGGTCGACAGGGTTTCATAGATTTTGCTCTCGGCCCAAAAGGCTTGAATTTCGGGTTCGCGCTTAGTGGCGTTAGCCCGCATATCAAAGCTGGTCTGGGGCAGAAGAACGGTATCTTTGTAGCTTTTAGAGTCTGTCACAGCCTGAGGTCGACTAAGGGTGAAGGATGATTGAAAGATTCTCGCGCCATTATGGCAGAAGGCGTATTGAGCCATCTATATACATTAGGCCAGGTTGAGGGCAATTGCAGGGCTAATCTGGTTAATCGGGGTCAGCGGTGGCAGAATCTTCGCTGTCGGCCTAATTTTCGTCATCGGCCCAGTTGGTGTCCTCAGTATCTGCCCAGACCTCAGCACCACGGCTGGGTGAGCCAGTTGGGGTTTCTGTTATGGTCTCTTCGACGGGGCTAGACTGGTCCTCGGCGGCAGCGGTCTCGTGGCGATCGCTCGGTTCAGGCTCGTCAAAACTCTCGGTCGCCTCGGTATCGACAATGGTGATACCTGGCGGCTGATCTAGGCTAGCTCTCTCTTTGGCAAGGGCATCGGTTTTAGCCGCAGGTTGAGCCTTATTTTTAGCAAGCGGCGAGGGACGCGGCGGAATTTCGATCACCGCCCGCTTGGGTTTAGGCGCGGTCTTGGCTTTTACCACATCCCCCACCCACGCTTTGAGACCGGCCAATCTGGCTCCAAAGCTAACGGGCTTTTGCTTTGCTGCGATCGGCGGCGGCGGCTGTGGGGCTGGCGGTCGAGGCAATCGTTTAGCTCTGACAGGTGGCGAAGCTAAGGCCTGATCTGATTCTACAATGGCAGGCTCGGGAGCCTGGCCTGCGGTAAGGGTAGATCGACGGGGGCTGGGTACCAATTCGTCTACGAACTCGTAGTCCACATCTTTGAGGGATGAAACTCGAATCTCGCTGATGGCGATCGCCGGATCACCCGGTTGTCTTTCTGCTTCCGTTTCAGGTAGCCAGCGGCCTAAAGGCGTTGCGTTAAGCAGGCTCAACGCCGACTGCTTGAGCTGTCGACCAAAATCAGGCCAGGAGTCGGGCGTCAGGGGAGTTTGTAGATCTAGCGGGGTGCGCTTGCGGCGCAGGGTCAGGGTTTGCCAGCCCAGCCAGCCCAGCAGCACAATACTGGCCAGGTGCCCCAGCAGCTCGGTGGGCGATGTCTGAACGGCGCTAAACCACAGCACCAGGCCATAAAATGCGCCTACCCCGCTCCAAAAAAAGTCGTGGCGACGATGCACTTCCGGAAAGAAAAAGGCGGCTCCGTACAGGGCAACACTGCCTAGCCAAACCGCGATCGCCAGAACCTGTACCCCCATGCCGCTGGTGTATCCGCAATCTCAATACCACTACTCTATCGCGGCTTGCCAAGACCGAATCCTAATTTGGCGATCGCGGAACAGATCCCTCTCACCTATCCACTTACCGACGCACCCATCAGCTCTCTGCCAACTCACGGGTTAAGACGCCCCTGCTTTCTTAGAAAACAGCACCAAAACAGTTTTGATAATCAGCTGAATATCGTAGGCCAGACTCCAGTTCTTCTGGTAATCCAGATCCATCCGAATCACGTCCTCAAACTTTTTCACCGTAGAGCGACCGTTCACCTGCCACTCGCCAGTCATGCCGGGCTTAACGTCCAAACGCTGCCACTCGGGCACATTGTACTGCTCAATTTCATCCGGGGTGGGCGGGCGAGTGCCTACCAGGCTCATGTCGCCTTTCAGTACATTCCAGAACTGAGGCAGCTCATCTAGACTGGTGCGACGTAGAAAACGGCCTACCTTGGTAATGCGAGGGTCGTTTTCATTTTTAAATAGCGGCCCTTCGACCTCGTTTTTAACCTGGGCCTTGAGCGCTTCGGCATCGATTACCATCGAGCGAAACTTCCAAATTTCAAAGCGCTTGCCCATCCACGAGCACCGCACCTGCTTAAAGAAAATAGGGCCACCGTCTTCGAGCTTGATAGCTAGCACAATCGGCACCGACAGCACTGCGGTGATGACTAGCCCGACTAGAGCGCCCAAAATATCTATAATGCGCTTGCCCTTAGAGGTCACTGACGGGTGAGCGGTCAGCGCCACAAACCGCATTTCGGGTTTGGGGGCAGGGGCCTCTGGCTCCCCTGGCACCGCCTCAAAGGTGAACAGCTGCTCTAGGTCGGTGAGAGCGAGTACCATGCGCACCTGTTCCTGCACGCCACGCAGCACCATATCCATGCTTTTAGCTTTGCAGGTACGGTAGCAAATGACTAAAGCACCCAGGCCGCTACTGTCGATAAATTCGGTTTGGCTGAGGTCAATGATGATGGACTTAGGGACTGGCTGACTGAGGCAGTGGCGCTTGACCTGTTGCTCAAACTCAACCGCCTCAACAACGGTTAGGGTAGATGGCACTCCAACGACACAAACGGTGTCTAGATCCTCGGTGGCAGGCTGATGGGCAGCTACTTGTGGATCGTGATCTGGAGCAATGGATGAGGTCATACCGGCATCCCTGGTAATGGTTAGTGCAGTGGTTACTGTGAGGGTTCCCCCAACAATGGAAACTATAGAAGCCTCTCCCAGGGGTTGCCCTGCCTCCGGCCTCAACTTCAACGAGTCTTAATGAGTCGTTGAGGAGTTGGTTAGGAACAGCTTTGTGTTCCTTCCCTTGACGGAGGCAGGGCATTACGGTTCCAGATTACGCCCTGTTGCTCCCTAAGCTACCAACAACTGCCGCAGTACGTAGGGCAAAATGCCGCCGTGGCGGAAGTACTCTACTTCATCCAAGGTGTCGATGCGGCACAGCAGAGGCACCTTGGTGGTGTCACCCTCGGCTCGGTGAATTACGAGATTGACCGTCATTCCAGGTTGAATGCCGCCGCTCAGGCCGGTCAGGTCAAAGGTTTCGCTGCCATCTAGGTGCAGCCCACCCCGATGTACCCCATCAACAAACTGAAGCGGCAGTACGCCCATGCCCACCAGGTTAGAGCGGTGAATGCGCTCGAAGCTCTCGGCTACCACGGCTTTGACACCCAGCAGCAGGGTGCCTTTAGCGGCCCAGTCACGGGATGACCCGGTACCGTACTCTTTACCTGCAATTACCACCAGAGGAATACCGCTGGCCTGGTACTTCATGGCTGCATCATAAATGGACATATCGGTGCCGTCGGGCATATACCGAGTGACTCCGCCGGAGGAACCGGGCACCATTTCATTTTTAAGACGAATGTTGGCGAAGGTGCCGCGCATCATTACCTCATGGTTGCCCCGCCGTGACCCGTAGGAATTGAAATCAGTAGCCGTCACGTTGTTGCCCACCAGATAGCTACCCGCTGGGCTGTCGGTCTTAATCGCCCCGGCCGGGGAAATGTGGTCGGTAGTAATGCTGTCGCCCAGAATGGCCAGAGGGCGAGCGCCAATGATATCGGCAAAGGCCTGGCCGTTGACGCTGGGGGCCATATCGGCAAAGTAGGGCGGGTTTTGGACGTAGGTGCTGTCGCCGCTCCAGGTGTAGGTTTGGCTTTCTGGGGTGGCGATCTGCTGCCAGTCGGCGGTGCCGGTAAACACATTGCCGTAGCGGCTGCGGAACATCTCGGGGGTGAGTGCCTCAGCCATCACGGACTGGATTTCAGCGCTGGTGGGCCAAATATCTTTTAAGTAAACTGGGCGGCCTCCGGTATCTTGGCCAATCGGGTCGGTTTTGAGGTCGATGGCCAGGCTGCCTGCGATCGCATAGGCAACGACCAGCGGCGGCGAGGCCAAATAGTTGGCTTTGGTGTGAGGGCTTACTCGGCCCTCAAAGTTGCGGTTGCCGGAGAGCACAGCTCCTACCACCAGGTCATTTTCTTCGATGGCGCTGGCAATGGGGGCAGGCAGTGGCCCCGAGTTGCCAATGCAGGTGGTACAGCCGTAGCCCACTAGGTTAAAGCCCAGGGCGTCTAGGTCACTTTGTAAATTCGCCTGTTCTAGGTAGTCAGATACGACTTGGCTACCGGGGGCTAGGGAGGTTTTGACCCAGGGCTTGACGGTCAGCCCTTTTGCTCGTGCTTTGCGAGCGACCAGACCAGCGCCAATCATTACCGAGGGGTTGGAGGTGTTGGTGCAGCTGGTGATAGCGGCGATTACCACATCGCCGTCGGTAAGGGCATAGTCGGTACCGGCTACCGGTACCGACTGCTTTTCGCTGTAGTCTTTGCCGCTAAAGCCGGGGAAGTCAGAGGACTTGAACTGATCGGCCAGTGCCGCTAGAGTGACGCGATCTTGGGGCCGCTTTGGCCCAGCCAAAGACGGTTCCACCGTGGCCAGATCCAGCGCCAGGGAATCGGTAAAGACTGGGTCGGGAGCGTTGGCCTCGCGCCAGAGGCCCTGGGCCTTGGCGTAGGCTTCGACCAGGGCCACTCGCTCAGGGTCACGCCCTGAGAACTCTAAATAGCGAATGGTTTCGCTATCGATGGGAAAGAAGCCGCAGGTAGCACCGTACTCAGGGGCCATATTGGCGATGGTGGCGCGATCGGCCAGGGTGAGGTGGTCAAGGCCATCGCCGTAGAATTCGACAAACTTGCCGACGACACCTTTGGCCCGCAGCATTTGCACCACGGTGAGCACCAGGTCGGTGGCGGTGGCCCCCTCGGGCAGCTGTCCGGTGAGCTTAAAGCCCACCACTTCGGGGATGAGCATGGAAATGGGCTGGCCCAGCATGGCGGCCTCGGCTTCAATGCCGCCCACGCCCCAGCCCAGCACCGAGAGACCGTTGATCATGGTGGTGTGGCTATCGGTGCCGACCAGGGTATCGGGGTAGGCGACGGTTTCGCCATTTTCGTCCTTCGTCCACACCACCTGGGCCAGGTATTCGAGATTGACCTGGTGGCAAATGCCGGTACCTGGCGGCACTACCCGAAAGTTGTCGAAGGCGCTCTGGCCCCAGCGCAAAAAGGCGTAGCGCTCAAAGTTGCGCTGAAATTCTTTCTCAACGTTTTCGCCAAAGGCGTCAGCGCTGCCAAAGGAATCTACCATCACCGAGTGGTCAATGACCAAATCTACGGGGGAGAGGGGATTAATTTTGTTGGGATCGCCACCCAGGTTCACCATGGCGTCGCGCATGGCGGCCAGATCGACTACGGCAGGCACGCCAGTAAAATCTTGCATCAGCACTCGGGCAGGCCGGTAGGCAATCTCGCGCGAGGAGGATTGGGTCTGAAGCCAGTCGGCCACGGCCTGCACGTCTGCCGCCGTGACCGATCGCCCGTCTTCGTAGCGCAGCAGGTTTTCGAGCAGTACCTTCAGGCTAAAAGGCAAACGACTGACGTCCCCCAGGGTAGTAGCAGCGGCAGGCAGGCTGTAGATGGTGTAAGTGGTGCCGCCGACGGTGAGGTGGGTTTTGGCGTCGAAACTATTCACAGGGCTGTTCACAGGGCTTGGGCTCTCCGAATCACGACAGGCATCATGGTTAGCGTTGCGATCTTATTACATCCACTGCCCCGCTGTGCTGTAGGCTGTGTTGCCAATCGCGCCCCAGGGAACAATCTGCCCTAGCGGCTTATGCCTTTAGAAAAGAGACCGCCAAACAGCGATCGCTTCTCAGGCGTGGGTACAGTTGTTGACCCAGAGCCCTTAACCTGGCGAGGCTGAGTGTCTGTTACCGTCACCTTGAGCTGCTGGGCATACTTGAGGGCGACGGCGTTTTTAGGGTTGAGGCGCAGGGCCTGCTTAAAGTGCACCTTAGCCATGCCCGTCAGTTTACTGAGTAGATAAGCCTGCCCCATTAGGCAGTGGTAGCTGCTGTTTTGAGGATCAATTTTGAGCGCGTCTTTGAGTTCTTGAATAGCAGCCTGGACATTTTTACCCTTGAGATACTCTTGGGCGCGGCCATAGTGGCGGTCGGCGTACATTGCCTCTGAGGCCGCCTTGCCGTTGGAGGGCGCGGCAGCCAGCGATTCAGATGCGAGGGTAGCGGTGGTGATCAGCCCAGCGCGCTTTTCGCGAATGACGGGTGCTCCCATTTTGCGGCGCAGGTAGACCAGATTCAGCTCACTGAGCTGCTGGGTACAAGCCTCAAAATCAGACACCGACTCATACTGGCGATCGCACAATTGGTCAACCGCCTGCTCGTAGAACACATCAATCTCGGGCTCGGGCAGCGCCAGCAGCTTTTTACTTTGCTTACCTGTGGGGTTGAGCTGCTGGTCGCGGCTCAGGCGACGCACCTTGAAGCGCAGCATGGCCAACACTTCATTGCGGCTCTTGTCTTGCTTCAAACGCTGGTAGGCGGGGTTGACCAGCTTCGGCAAAACCTGATCGGCAAACTGGCGCAGATCTGGTGCCACATTCATCAACGCATCGGGATGGAGCTGTTTAGCTACGGTTCGATAGCGCTTGAGAATACGGCGCTCGTCTGCAGCTATTGATAGCCCCAGCAGTGCGTAGGGGTCGGTGAAACGTTTTAGCCACTCAGGGGAGAAGGCAGCGTGGGACATTCAGGGGCAGAACTAGGGGGCTCTTTGTTATCTTTACGGATCAATGCTAACCCCATACTAGAATCCGGAGGTCAATGTCGATTCTTTACGCCGGGCTTATACTGGTTTCACAAGCTGGTTCAAAGTCGGTTCAAAGGTTTAAATTTCACGGGCTTCAAAGGTGGCGAAGCAATGTTGGCACAGCGTTCCCGTCGAACAGCCGTTTTTCTAGCGTGGGCTGGGGTTTTCACCCCGGTGTCAGGCTTTCATAAGTTTTACCTGGGACAGCCCTTTTGGGGTGCTCTCTATCTACTACTCAGCTGGACGCAGATTCCTCGGGTTGCCTGCGCCATTGAGGGTTTTCTGCTGATGACTCAGCCCGCCGACGCTTTTGGCGCGATCGATGTTCCGGCTAAAGAGGCTAAGGCAGGTCTTGATCCGAAGCAAATCAACGCCTTGGCAGGAGCCCTGCGAGAGCTAGATACCCTGCGCCAGGAAGGACTGATCTCAGAGCTTGAGTTTGAGCAGAAGCGCCGCCTGCTGCTCGATCAGGTAACCTAGCCAGAACATACAGGCAGAGAACACAAGCAAAGATCAGTCGGTAAGTGGGTAGGTACTTTGTGCTGAAGCGTTGGCAAATTCTGAGGGCGCAGCTCGATCCCCTCGCTAGTCGCCTGAGCCAGGACCCAAACTATCGGCTGCGGTCTTACCAGGAGGTAGAACAGGCGGCCCAACTGGGTTTTAACATCGACGTGAACCGGGCCACGGTAGACGACTGGCTGCGCTTGCCGGGGCTATCGATTCGCCAGGCCCAGGGGTTGGTGCGCCTGCGTCAGGCTGGGGTCCAGTTCCACTGTTTAGAGGATGTGGCGGCGGCACTGGGGGTAGCTTCAACCCAGCTTGCGCCGCTGGTTTCAGTTCTGACGTTTTGCTACTACGACGACTACAGCGGTGCCCTACCCTGTCTCAGCCTGAACCAGGCGACGGCGGCCCAGCTCTGTGCGGTGCCGGGGATGCCTCCGGGGCTGGCCCAGGCGGCAGTGCAGGAGCGATCGCGCCATGGACCCTACCAAGACCTAGCCGACTTGCAGCGCCGGTTAGGTCTAGCCCCCGATCTAGTTCAGGCTTTGATTTATTACCTGCGCCCCTAGCAGATTTGCCTGCAAGACTTTAATGAAAAAGCCCAATTGACGCTCAAAATGTTGCATGCGGCCTTCTAATTCTAAATCCTGTTGGGTTACCCTCAGTACCTCTGGGCGAACGCAATTCGCCCCTACAGTTTTGCCTTTTGGAAATCGGGAATGTGTGATTCGGATTTGAGATAAGACATAGCAAGGTGCTGCTAGGTTTTCAACTATGCGTCACCTTTAGAAAGGATTTTAGTATGGATAAATACGTCGTTACCCACGAAGAAATTGAAGCTTATGCCGGTTTAGCTAAGACTCACTTTCTAAATGAGAATGCAAAACGCATCAATAAATCGCTTGGCGATCTAACTGGGTTAACCGGGCTAGGCTTTCACATTATTGAGATCGCACCGGGGTACGAATCGACCGAACTCCATCAGCACTATCACGAAGATGAGTGCGTTTACATTCTAGATGGAGAAGCAGAAGCCACTATTGGAGATGCCAAATACTCCGTTAAAAGCGGTGATTTTATCGGGTATCGTGCCGGTGGCGAACCTCACACGCTCAAAAATATTGGTAATGATATCCTCAGATGTATTGTCGTTGGTCAACGACTAGAGCATGATGTGGCAGATTACCCGCTGAAACAAAAACGGATTTATCGGAACCAAGGATTGAAATGGAATCTCGTCGATTTAGACCATATTTCTGAACCAGCTGCCGGCAAAAAGGCTTAAAGCCTTCTAAACCCAGCTGTTGAGGAATGGTCGCTATTCGACTCTTAATTAAATGCTGATCGCCACTTTTCCCTGCACCTGTCGCTGTTCGAGATAGCGAATCGCCTGGGGAACGTCTTTGAGGGGATAGGTGCGATCGATATAGGGAGTGATCTTGCCTGCTGCCAAGAAATCGCTCAATGTCTGTAAGTCTGCCTGATTGGGCTTTGACTCTAGAAACTTCACGCGGCGATCGCGGGTTTTGCTAACCCAGGGGCCGAGCAGCATCGCCTGAAAAAATCCAGCCGTGGAGCCCCCCACCATGACGTAGGTGCCCCCAGCGGTCAAGGCGGGTAGAAAATCAAAAAACGGGCGGTAGGCGGCCGCGTCCACAATCAGGTCGTAGGGCTGCCTCGGTTGAGTAGGGTCTGTCTGGGTGTAATCGACGATGTGATCAGCGCCGAGCGATCGCACCATATCTACCTTTTGCGGGCTGCATACCCCTGTCACCTCTGCCCCCAATGCCTTGGCTATTTGCACCGCAAACGACCCCACCCCACCGGAAGCCCCATTTACCAAAACCCTCTGACCGGGCTGAACCTGGCCTACATCCCGCAGGGCCTGGAGGGCGGCAAGTCCAGATACCGGCACGGTAGCCACCGATTCAAAAGAAATATTAGCGGGTTTGCGCACCAGGGCCGATTCCGGTGCACAGACATACTCAGCAAACGTGCCAAACCCCGATTCTGACAGGTCGCCAAACACCTCATCTCCCGGCTTAAATTGGGTGACCGCTTCGCCTACGGCTTCTACCTCGCCAGCCATATCTGTCCCAAGAATTTTGATGGCGGGTTTGCGTAGACCACCAAAGATCAGGCGAATCAGAAAGGGAGTGCCGCGCATCAGGTGCCACACGCCTGCATCTACGGCAGCGGCGCGAACTCGCACCAGAACTTCGTTGGCCTGGGGCACGGGCTTATCCATTTCTTCCAGCGTCAGTACATCCGGTGAGCCGTACTCGGTTTGAGCGATCGCTTGCATCTGGCCACTGCTTTGGGTGTTCTCTGGCATCGGGGCGAAGGCATTCGTCATCATACAGTTCTCCCACGTTAAGAGGCCTTGGCCAGGCACAAGCTCGGCTTCCGCACCTCAACTTACACTGTAAGCTTAACTTACGGCGTAAGTTTGTCAAGATGAATGACAGACTTTATCTGCTGTAGACACCAGGAAAGCATTAATGGCTAAGGCAGTCGGCTCAGAACCAGCCCCGCAGCTCCCCCTGAGTCGGGAACGGGTGTTGCGGGTCGCTTTGCGTCTGGCGGATCAGGGTGGAATTGAGGCCCTGTCTATGCGCAAGCTGGCCGAGGAATTGGGGGTGAAGGCGATGTCGTTGTACAACCACGTCGCCAATAAGGAAGACATTGTTGACGGCATTGTCGATGCTGTGGTTGGCGAAATTGAGCTGCCTACGCTCAAAACAGACTGGAAAACGGCCATGCGGCAGCGGGCGCTTTCGGCCCATACCGTGCTGTTGCGCCACCCTTGGGCAACGATGGCGATCGTGTCGCGGGTCAATGTGGGGGTGGCAATGCTGCGCTATGTGGATGCCACGCTGGGCTGTTTAGTAGAAGCAGGCTTTTCCTATGCTATGGCGGATCGTGTTTGGAATGCGATCGATAGCCACATCTATGGGTTCACCCTCCAGGAACTAAACTTTCCGTTTGAGGCGGCGGAGTATTCAGCTGTGGCAAAAGACTATGTAGCCATGATTCCGGCAGATCAATACCCCTATTTGAATCAACTTACCCACCACGTTATAGAAGGGCGGCACGATGGTTTACATGATTTTGAGTTTGGCCTAAATTTACTCCTCGATAGTTTGGAGAAATGGTGTATTCAGGCCCAAGAATCGATCGCCTAGATCCGCCCAGAGAGTTGATCGGCCGGTGAGTTAAATGACGGTCAGCCCAACTTTGATCGGATCAAATTCTCAGTTGGGTATCCCCCATCGCTGAAAGAACGAGAGGGTAAACAGAACAGCGGCCAAAACAGCAGCAGCGGTGCGGATATGATTCCAAAATGTCCAATCTGTCAGGTACTTAGCCCAGAGGGTTGCCCCTTCTGCACTATCAGGATTGACCACGGCCAGGGCATCATTCAGCGGAATATTGCCCGCGATCGTCACGCCGATAGTGCCGATAACATATCGTTGAAGTTAGAAAAACCATTTGCTCGGGCAGGTATAGTCGTCGCCACAAGGGTTAGGACATTCTTTACAGCGGCCTACTAGCGATGGCTATAGGCCAGGTCGCCGCCCCAGTTTGGCGGTTGGCAGTTGAACTGTCCTAAGCGAACTGGCTAAAGCTATAACTCCATACTTAGACAACACGGCACCAGACCGCGTAGCCCGAAAAACCCTGAGAAACTATGGAAGCTCTCTTGGGGAGAAGCAAGCTCCCGCCATTTTTGGCAGCAATTCTCATTTTGGCAAAAAGCTGTTCCAGCCCTAGGAATGCCGGTATGGTAATGACATCTGAGCAACCCAACAGCAGTTGAACTTCCAAAATAAGAATTGCTGCATTTTGGTCAGATGTGACTGTTTCGAGCCCACTGCGATCGCTGCAAACGCGTCACCTTATATCCTCTTACATATGCCAAGATCTATCTTTGGATGGATTTCTGCCTTTAGGTAGACTCTAAAACCGCTCTGATCATGGCTACATGAGAGAGAGATATGGCCCCATGCAAAAAGCTGACCATAATGGTAGACCCGATTGATCTAACAAACTGCGATCGCGAACCCATTCATATTCCTGGGGCCATTCAGCCCCACGGGGTGCTGCTGGTATTACACGACCCCACCCTAGAGATCTTGCAGGTGAGTAGCAATACTCGAACGCTACTCGGCTTAGCACCCGAAGATCTGCTAGGCCAGTCCCTTTCCAAGCTGTTTAGCGCCGGCCAGATTCAACAAATTCGGCAGGGCTTAGCCGAAGACTTTGAAAGTCTTAACCCCCTCCAACTCTCCGTCGATCAGGGGGAGCGATCGCGGCATTTTGATGGCATCGTTCACTGCATTGACAGCGTTATTATTTTAGAACTGGAGCCCAGAGGCGACCTCCAAAGCCCAGACTTTATTGATTTTTATCACCAGGTCAGGGGCGTCATTACTCACATTCAAAAAGCGCCATCACTACAGGCTATGGGCCAGGTGGTGGTGAAAGAAGTGCGGCGGATGACCGGGTTTGACCGGGTAATGGTGTATCAGTTTGACGAAACCGGCGCTGGTAGCGTGATCGCCGAAGATACCCATCAAGACGAGCCCTATCTCGGACTGCGCTATCCTGCGACAGATATTCCCAATCAAGCACGGCATCTCTACACCCTAAACTGGCTGCGGCTGATTCCCCAATCGCAGTATGAACCGGTGCCGTTAGTACCAGCCCTCAACCCTGTTACCCAGGCCCCGCTCAACTTAAGCCTTGCGGTACTGCGCAGCGTTTCGCCCCTGCATAGGGAGTACCTGCGAAACATGGGGGTAGCCGCCTCTATGTCTATTTCTTTAATTAAAAATCAGCAGGTTTGGGGCTTAATTGCCTGCCACCACAATGAGCCCAACTATATTCCCTACGACATCCGCACCGCCTGCGAATTTATTGGGCAGGTAATGTCGGTCGAATTGGACAATAAAGCCGCCAGTGAAGACATTGACTACAAAATGCACGTAAAGTCGCGGCTAACCGAGTTCGTCAACGCCTTGTCCCAGGCAGACCATTTTTTAGACGGTATGGCGCGGCTCGATACCCAACTGCTGGGGCTAGTAAATGCTACCGGGGCGATCGTCTGTAGCGGCAACCAGTGTATTGGCTTTGGCCAAACCCCCCATGACGATGACATTAACGCCCTGCTCGACTGGATTAAACCTCGCTTTGACCAGGGTCTGTTTAAAACCCAGTGCTTGATGCAGGACTATCCTGCCGCCGCCGCGTACAAAGACATTGCTAGCGGGGTTTTAGGCCTAGAAATTTCGAGTATTCATCGGAATTTTATGCTTTGGTTTCGACCAGAGGTAATTCAAACGGTGAACTGGGGCGGCAACCCCAACAAGCCCGTCGAGATTGCTGCCGATGGCAGTTTGCGCCTGTCGCCGCGCCAATCCTTTGAGCTGTGGCAAGAGACAGTGAAGGGCACCTCTCTGCCCTGGAAAGCCAGCGAAATTGAGGCGGTGCAAGAGTTACGCAACCTGATCGTTGGCATTGTGCTGCGGCAGGCGGACGAGTTGGCGCTGATGAACTACAAGCTACAGCGCAGCAACGAAGAGCTAGACTCCTTTGCCTATATTGCCTCCCACGATCTCAAAGAACCGCTGCGGGGAATTCACAACTACGCCAACTTTTTGATGGAAGACTATAGCGAAGTTTTGGATCAAGATGGGGTGGCTAAGCTGCAAACCCTGGTGCGGCTGACCCAGCGGATGGAGGACCTGATCAATTCTCTGCTCCATTTCTCTCGCCTAGACCGGGCCGAGCTGCAGCCTCAACCGGTGGATTTGAATGACCTGGTGCAGCAGGTCACCGCCACCCTAAAGATTGCCCGATCGCAAAACGACATCGAGTTTCGGATTCCTCAGCCCCTGCCGCAGGTACCCTGCGATCGCACTCAGGTCACCGAACTCTTCACCAACCTGATCAGCAACGCTATCAAGTACAACGACAAAGCCCACAAATGGATTGAAGTTGGGGCGATTGACCCCTCCGAGGCTCCCCCTCCCGATAGCAGCCCGATCACCGCTAGCCCTGTGTTCTACGTGCGCGACAACGGCATTGGCATTCCGCCGCAGTTTACAGACAAAATTTTTCAGATTTTTCGCCGTTTGCACGGGCGCGACGATTACGGCGGTGGCACCGGGGCGGGGCTGACGATCGCCCGCAAAGTGGTCGAGCGCCACGGGGGCCGCATTTGGGTCAAATCTACCCCAGGGGAAGGCAGCACCTTTTTCTTAACGCTATCGCCGGAGAAAACAATATGACCTTGAGTTCGACGGTTTCTTTAGCGCCACAACACCCGATGCTCGTGGTCGAAGACAGCGACGAAGACTTTGAAGCCATTCAGCGGTTTGTGCGGCGATCGCCCATCTCCATTCCAGTGCAGCGGTGCGTTACTGGCGAACAGGCTCTGGCCCAGTTGTCTCAGACCGTTCTAACCGATGGGCCTACAGCGGCTCAGTACCCCGGCTTAATCGTCTTAGACCTGAACCTTCCGGGTACCGACGGCAGAGATGTCTTGCGCCAAATCAAACAGGATGCCACGCTGAAAACCATTCCCGTGATCATTTTCACCACCTCCAATAATCCTCAAGATATCCAGGATTGCTACCACCTGGGAGTGCGCCGCTATATTGTCAAACCGATTGACTATGATCAGCTGAAACGAGATATCCAATCCCTGATTGATTACTGGTTTGAAGTTACCCATCGACCTGAGTCGCCGGAGCCATCGTCATGACACAAGCGCCTCTCACTCTCCTGGTTGTGGAAGATTCTCCCGAAGATCGAGAGCTTTATCGGCGCTGCCTCAAGCGAGATCAGAACCATACCTACACGATTTTAGAAGCTTCCCTGGGCCAGCAGGGCCTAGAAATGTGGCGGCAGCATCAGCCCGATGTAATTTTGCTGGACTATCGGTTGCCCGATCTCGATGGTCTTGACTATTTGGCCCAGCTCACCGCAGAGTCGCCGCAGCCCTGCCCGGTGATTGTGACCACCGGGCAGGGCGACGAAACCATTGCCGTTAAGGCGATGCGAGCGGGTGCTCAAGACTATTTAATCAAAGGTCAAATTACCCCAGAGGGGTTGCGACTGGCGATCGAGGGGGCGATTTCCCGAGTCCAGCTACAGGTTCAGCTGCAGCAGCGCATCGATCGCCAGCGGGTCGTCTCTGAAATTACTGGCAAAGTGCGGCAGTCCCTCGATCTTCACGAAATTTTGCAGACCACTGTAGATGAAGTGCGGCAGTTTCTGCAGGCCGATCGCGTATTTGTGTACCGCTTTCAGCCCGACTTTAGTCAGCCCGATTTTAGCGGGATGATTGCCGTGGAGTCGGTCAGCGAGGGCTTTACCGCAATTTTAGACCTACACATTGAAGCTGGCTACTTCAGAGTCAACTCCGGCGAAGACTGTGACCAGGGACGGATTCAGATCATTGAGGATGTTTATACCGCCGGACTCACCGACGGTCACCTGGAGTTTCTAGAGCGGTTTCAGATCCGCGCCAGTCTAGTGGTTCCCATTCTGCAGGGGGAGGCCCTATGGGGTCTGTTGGTGGTCAACCAGTGCTCGGGGGCTCGCCAGTGGCAGCCCTTAGAAATCGACCTGCTTAAAGATTTATCGACCCAGGTGGGCATTGCCCTGCGACAGGCAGAACTGTATCAGCAAACCCAAACAGAACTGGCGCAGCGCAAACAGATAGAAGCAGAGCTGCGGCACAGTGAAGAACGCTTCCGCACCTCCGTTGAAAACATGCTCGACTGCTTCGGGGTGTATTCAGCGGTACGCAATGACCAGGGAGAGATTGTCGATTTTCGCATCGAATACATCAACCAGGCGGCCTGCGACGGTAACCAAATGGCCAAGCAAGATCAGGTCTCTCGCAATTTGCTGGAGGTTTTGCCAGGGCACCTTGAGAGCGGCTTGTTTCAGGAGTACTGCCAGGTAGTCGAAACGGGGGAGCCGTTAGTTAAAGACAGCCTAATTTATGAGGATGTGTTTGGGCAGCAAAGACTCATCAGGGCCTTTGATATTCGGGCCGCCAAGCTGGGGGATGGATTCGTTGCCACCTGGCGAGATATTACCGCCCGGAAGCAGGTTGAAGAAGCCCTGCGGCACAGTGAACAGTTGCTGCGGCTGGCCCTGCAGGGAGCCAACGCCGGCTCGTGGGATTGGGAAATTCCCTCGGGCCAAATTTTCTGGTCACCGGAAAACTATGACCTCTATGGTATTGAGCCCAAAGCAGCAGGCCCTCAATATGAGGACTGGTCTAACGCGCTGCATCCAGACGATCGCAACAGAGCCAATGCAGCAGTGCAGCAAGTAGTCGAACAACGGCTGCCGGAGTTCAATACCGAATTTCGGATTGTGCATCCCCAGCGCGGTGTTCGCTGGCTGCTGGGTCTGGGTCGCCTCAGCTTCGATAACCGGGGGGCACCGATTCGCCTCAGCGGCATCAACATTGATATCACGGCCCAAAAACAGGCCGAGTTGACCCTAGCGCTAAACGAAGCTCGCCTGCAGGGTTTTGTCGATGCCAATGTGGTCGGCATTTTGCAGGGAGACATTTACGGCAGTATTCATCGGGCCAATGACGAACTGCTGCGGATTATTGGCTATAGCCGCGATGAATTGAATCGCGGCGAGCTGCGCTGGACTGATATGACCCCCGCCGAGTATTTACCCCTTGACCAACAGGCCATTGCCGAAGCCCGCGAGAACGGGGCCTGTACCCCCTACGAGAAAGAGTACATCCGTAAAGATGGCAGCCGAATTCCGGTCTTGCTGGGGTATAGCCTGGTGGGCGAGGCCCGAGAAGAGACGGTGGCTTTTGTGCTGGATCTATGCGATCGCAAACGCACTGAACAGCGACTGCGCCGCAGCGAAGACCGGCTACAAATGGCCCTTACGGCAGCCCAACTCGGCACCTGGGATTGGCGTATCCAAGCCAATCACCTGATTTGGGATAACCGTTGCAGAGCTATCTTTGGCCTTACTGCCAACGCCGAGGTGAATATAAAAGTTTTTTTTGCGTGTCTCCATCCGGAGGATCGCGAGCCGATCGATCGCGCTATTCAAACTGCGCTAATGCCAGAAAACGACGGGCATTTCGATGTAGAGTTTCGCACCGTGAGTCGCTCAGACTGGCCAAGTCGCTGGGTGGCCTCTAAAGGACAGGCTTACTTTAGCGCCAGCGGCACCCCCCAGCGATTCATCGGCACGGTTCGCGACATCACCGACCAAAAACAGGCCGAAGCCGAGCGCGAAAAACTATTGCACCGAGAGCAGGTCGCCCGGGCCTCTGCTGAACGGGCCAACCGGGTCAAAGATGAGTTTTTGGCGGTGCTTTCCCATGAATTGCGATCGCCCCTCAACCCCATTTTGGGCTGGACCAAGATGCTGCAAACCCGCCAGTTAGACAAAGACAAAACGCAGCGAGCGCTGGAGACCATTGAGCGCAACGTCAAATTACAAACCCAGCTGATTGATGACCTTCTAGACGTGGCCCGTATTTTGCGCGGTAAGCTCAAGCTCGATGTCGTAGCTACTGATTTAGCCGATGTTATCAAAGCTGCAGTAGACGTTGTGCAAACCTCTGCCGAAGCTAAGTCCATCTCGCTAGGGTTTGTCTTTGTAGAAAACTGCCAGGTCAGGGGAGATGCGGGGCGTTTGCAGCAAATCATTTGGAATTTGCTCTCAAATGCCATCAAATTCACGCCTGCTGGCGGGCAAATTGAGGTTCGGCTACAGACAGCTAACAATCAAGCCCAAATCACTGTAATCGACACCGGCAAAGGCATCAGTTCTGAGTTTTTACCCTATATTTTTGAATCATTCCGCCAGGAAGATGTCTCCATTACGCGGCAGTACGGTGGCTTGGGCCTCGGGCTATCGATTGTCAAATATCTGGTCGATGCCCACGGCGGCACTATTTCTGCCGCCAGCCCTGGCGAAGGGCTAGGGGCGACGTTTACCATTTGCCTGCCGCTGCTTCAAGCTTCTCACACGACCACTATAGCCAACCGTTCAGCCACGTCCGATCTTCAGGGTGTCAAAGTGCTCGTCGTCGATGACAGCCCAGATACGCGGGAATTGTTGCAGGTCGTCTTAGGAGCCTATGGTGCCGAGGTCGATACCATGCCTTCTGCTGAGGCCGCTTTAGCGTATCTTGAGACCGCTTCACCCGATGTGCTGGTTTGCGACATCGGTATGCCCGATATGGACGGCTATCGCCTTTTGCAACACATTCGCGCCTCAGCGGCTTACCAGGGGAAGCATTTCCCCGCTATTGCTTTAACGGCCTATGCCCGTGAAGAAGACCGCCAACGGGCCTTTGAGCATGGTTTTCAAAAACACATGGCTAAACCCATCGAGCCAGAAGCCCTGGCGATCGCCGTCGCTGACCTGATCAAAACCTAATGTCTCATGCAGATCTACAGGTATAGCAATCACCCCTTGGGTTAGGACACAACAGCCCCGGTGGTGGTGGCTAGCTTTCCTAAAGTTGAACCACATCCAAACGAGAGGTGGCCAGACGATCCATCCACGAAGCCAGAAAATCGTGGTTAGCAGACTGTTCTGCCAGGTTCGCTGTATCGGCAGGGTGAGGCAGCAGCCCCTGCAGCGAGGCGCTGGTGACGCAAAACATCGATTTTTGGAAACTCTGGCAGATTTTAACCCGCACATCGTCGAGGCCGCGCCCTTGAGACTGGTAGAAAGCGGTCAGGTAATCGGGCAGGTAGTGGCGCATATCCTGCATTAGCAGGGTAGGAGGAATGCCCGCACCGCCGATGGGTAAGGGGTCGGCGTAGAGAGCACCGTAATCAAAGCGGCCCTGGTCGACCGAGATTTGATTGGCCTGGGCGTTATAAGAGACTGTGCCTAAAAACGGGGTGCCCCGAAAAAACACAGCCTCGACATAGGGCACGGCTACATCCATCAAAAAGGTCAGCCCCGCCGACTTGGGCAGCAGGTCGTAGCGGCTGCCATTCAGCTCGACGGCGTAGGTAATCGGGTTAGCAGCTGCAGCCACCAGCCCGGCTTTGATAAAGGCCACCACCTCAGGAATGGTTTTCACCTGGCCCGCGTCATAGGCATCGGACAGATCGATGAATAAGTCGCTCATGACCCGCCAAAACTGACCCAGGGCGCTGTAATAGGCGAGCTGGCGCACCTGCTCGGGCAAAAAGTCGGGGAACAGGCCATGCAGCCCCCGCATGGCTGGATTTGACTTGATTTTGGCCGCGATCGCAGCCCTACACCGCTGCAAAAAATCGTCGCTGTCGAGGTATTCGTCTAGCTTGCCGCCGCCGTGCCAGAGCATGGTTTTCATGCAGTACTCGGCATATTCAAAGTTGATTCGATCGTGCCACCAGTGGCGCAGCAGCTGGGGCAGCGTGACCTTACCGTTAAAGTACTTGAAGAACGGGAACAGCACTAAAAACTGGTGGTCGGCAATGTAGATCAGATTTTTAGAGTAGGCGTCGAGCACTACCCCATAGCTCTTGAGAATGCCGACCACCTCCAACATGTTGGTTTCAGAGTCAGGCAGCAGAGCCTCAGCCCCCAGCAGCTTCTGAATAAAAGGCTCTAGGGGGTGGGCGGTAGCAGTAGCCAGAGGTAGGGTTTTGGTCATGGCAGAGAGACCTGGGCGTTAGGGGTCAACAGGAACAGGGGCATTCGACAGGGGCATGGTTAGGGCCGGAGCGATCAAAACGGTATCGCCCAGGGTATCGGCCACAGTGGCAGGCGAAGTAGCGGGGGCGAACCGGGTTCCGGCCTGTACAAACCCCTGGTAGGGCTGGTGCAGCACCAGGGTAGTGTGCTCGCTCCAGCGGGCTAGCCAGTTGGGCTGTAGACCAAAGGCCACAATTAGGGCGGACAGGCCCAGAGCAGGGGCGCGATCGCGCCAGCTCACCTGGGGCAACACAATATCAAGCTGGGGAGTATTGGCTGGGGGTGCGATCGCCAATCGACCAAAAAAGGCCCGGTTGACCAGCAGCAAAAAGTACACCGCCGTCAGCCCCGAGCCCACCATACACAGCAGCGTCTGCACCGGAAAGATCAAAAAGCTGCCCCGAAATACTAAAAACTCCGAAATAAATCCCACCATACCGGGAATGCCAGCGCTGGCCATAACCCCCAGGATCATCATCGATCCGACGAAGGGCAGCCCCCGCTCGGGGTTGAGCAGGCCGCGCAGCACGGTCAGGTCGCGGGTGCCAGTGGTTTTGTACACCACCCCCACCAGCAAAAACAGCAGCGCCGAAATCAGCCCGTGGCTAATCATTTGAAACACGGTTGCCACAATGCTCAGCGGAGTCGAAGCCGCTGCCGCCAGCAGCACGTAGCCCATGTGGCCAATCGAGCTATAGGCCACCATTTTTTTCATGTCTGTTTGGGCGATCGCGGCCAGCGACCCATAGAGCACGCTGATCACGGCCCAGGTTGCCATCCAGGGGGCCAAAGCCATCCAGGCATCGGGCAGCAGCCCCAGGCCAAACCGCACCACGCCGTAGGTGCCCAGCTTCAGCAGCACCCCCGCCAGCAGCACCGATACCGGAGTCGAGGCCTCCACGTGGGCGTCGGGCAGCCAGGTGTGAAACGGGAACAGCGGCACCTTAATGCCAAAACCCACCAGCAGCGCTACCAGCAGAGTCACCTGCTGGGCCAGGGGCAGGGCGGCGGCCAGGCCGCTGTCGTAGTCAAAGCTAGTGTTGCCCGATAGCCACACCAGGCCCAAAAACGCGCCCAAAATCAGCACTCCCGACAGGGCGGTATAGATCAAAAACTTAGTGGCCGCATAGCCGCGCCGCGCCCCGCCCCAAATGGCAATAAGCAGGTACAGCGGAATTAGCTCTAGCTCATAAAAAATAAAAAACAGCAGCAGGTTGGCGGCCAAAAATGCCCCGGCTACCGCACTGTTAATTACCAGCAGTAGCACATAGTAGAGCCGCACCCGATGCAGTTTTGGATCGCTGATATAAATAGCCACCAGGCCCAGCAGGCTATTCACCGCCAGCAGCGGCAGCGACAGGCCGTCGAGCCCCAGGCGATAGCTGAGTCCTAGCGGCTCGACCCAGGGCAGCAACTCCTCAAACTGAAACCCCGGTGTACCCAGTTCAAACCGAGTCGCCAGTAGCCCAACCCAACCCAGGGTAAACGCCAGGGCCGCACTGCTGATTAGCTTGGCGGTCTTCGACTCCAGGGTGCCGGGCCACAGGCACAGCACCAGGACACCCACCAGTGGAATTAAAATTAGCGTGCTTAGCATGGCCAATGGTTACCAAAGCGTCCAGGTCATGAAAATTCCGAGCAGCCCTACCCCAGTAATAATGGTTAGTAGGTAGAGCTGCGATTGGCCAGAGGCACTGTATTTGAGGCTTTCGCCCCCAAACAAAGAAGCCAGACCGACGCCGTTTACCAGACCATCAACCACGTACTGGTCAAACCAGTTGCTAAACCGGGCTAGGCTCGATACGGCGGCCACCACGGTTTTGTCGTACAGCCGCTCGGTGTAGAAATCGTAGGCTAGCAGGTCTTGGGCAATGCGCAGGGGACGATTCAGCGATCGCGCCAGCGACTTAGATAGCGACACTCTGGCTCCTATGGCTACCCCCACCCATCCCGATACCAGTACCAGGGCTGTAACCGGCGGGTTGATGTATTCCCAAGGGGGCAGCAGCGTCAGCTTGCCCATAATCAAGGGCACTAAAAGCGTTACCACTGTCAGGGTAACCATGGGCACCGCCATCGGCCAGGGCACCTCAGGGGCACGCCGTGTCTTAGGCTGGGCATTGCCCAAAAATACCAGGCGAAATACCCGAGTCAGATTCAGAGCGGTAAGGGCGTTGACGGCAATAAATACCCCTGCCAACAAGGGATACTCGCCACTGAGAAAGTCAGCTCCCATGCGCAGCCCCCAAAAGCAGCCCAGGGGCAAAACCCCCACCATTCCCAGCGCACCGGTTACGTAAGCCAAAGTAGTAGCAGGCATTTTCCTGCCCAAACCGCCCAACTCAGTCATGTTTTGGCAGTTGGTCGTGGTAATAATTGACCCCACCGCCATAAAGATTAGCGCCTTGGCCACCGCGTGGGTAAGCAGCAGCGTAAACGCCACCCCAGGCCACTCGGTACCCGCCGCAATAAACACTAGCCCCAGGTAGGCGCTGGTGGAGTAAGAGAAGGTGCGCTTGAGGTCCACCTGGGCTAAAGCTACCAAGGAGGCACCGATCGCCGTTACTGTACCAATCGCGACCAGGGTGCCTAAGGCGACGGGCGACAGCACCACAATCGGCTGCAGCCGAATCAGCACGTAAGCCCCGCAGGTGACCACCACTGAGTTTCTCAAAATAGAGGCAGGGTTGGGGCCTTCCATGGCTTCATCAAGCCACAGATGCAGCGGAAACTGGGCGCACTTACCAATTGGCCCAGCAATCAACGCCAGCCCTAGCAGGGTGGCCATCGCTGGTGAAAGCCCCTCTATCTTGACCCATTCGTATAGGTCATTAAAGTTGAGGCTGCCTGCCAGCGAGGCCAGAGCCACCACCCCCATCAGCAGCAGCACATCGCCAATGCGCTTGGTCAAAAAGGCGTCTCGGGCAGCGGTAACGACCAGCGGCTGGGCATACCAAAAGCCCACCAGCAGGTAAGTAGACAGCGTTAGCATCTCCAGCAGCGAGTAGGAGACAAACAACGACCCGCTCAGCACCAGCCCGCTCATAGCCGCCTCGAAAAAACCCATCAGGCCGTAGAACCTGGCTAAGGCCCAATCTTTTTCTAAGTAGCCCAGGGCAAAGACTTGGGCCAGCAGGCTTAGACCGGTAATTAGCTCCAGGGCACCCAGGTTGAGCACCGAAATGTCAAGGGCCAGGGTGAGGTGCAGATCGGCAAAGTCAAACCACGAAAACAGCAGCTCTTGAGACCCCTGATTCCAAATGCCCCGAAAGGCTAACAGTCCGTGACCAAACGCCAGCAGGGTCATGGCGATGTTCAGGTAAACCGCCGGGCGAGGGCCAGTACGGCGCACCAAACCTGTCGACCAGGGCAGCGATAGCAGCGCCCCCACTAGGCCATAAACGGGTAGTAGCCAGCTGGTTGCTACAAAAAACTGGGTCATTCCGACGCTCTCTGACAACACCTCACCCTTTGCACCAATGGTGCTATTTCTATTCTCTGTCTCAGGGGCTACCCGTAGGGTACAGAAGCACCTCAGGGCGATCGCCCCTAGCGGCACTACCGCAGCAGCCCCAATCCCCAGACTCTTCTGAGACAACGGCCACATTACTTAGGATGAGCTTTCTCAGCTTGGGTAGGGGCGAAAAACGCCGCACCTTGAGCCTTAAGGTCCGCTATGACTTAGATATTCTACCTGATTCCCAATCGGCCTCTCAGCCTAGAAACGGTGAGTTTCTAGGCCAATCTGTAAAAATGCTTAAAGTCAGCGATTAATCACCAAAACCCGCCTGAAGCTCCTAAGAGCGGGGGCAGCCCCTGAATTAAAGAGTGAGCGATCACTCTCACCCAGGTATGGATAAATTACGATAGAAAAAGCTTTGTTTCATAAGATTTAATAATATTCAACATTAGCAACAATCATTGGGGCTTATATTGCAAAAGTGACTATGGACACCTATGCTTAATCTGTCATCAAGAATTTTTGGGCAACCCAACGTTTTTGCTTTCCAGAGGCGATTCCCGTTTTTTTAATTTTTCGGGAGTTGTTTTTCGTGCCCGAATAACTGGTAAAACGTGTTAGGTGAGCCTAGGGTTGCCTAAATATATAAGGAGATATCGACTATGCCAATTGCTGTTGGAATGATTGAAACGCTCGGGTTCCCAGCCGTGGTAGAAGCAGCTGACGCGATGGTAAAAGCGGCCCGGGTTACTCTGGTGGGCTACGAAAAAATCGGCAGCGGGCGCGTCACGGTGATCGTACGGGGCGATGTGTCTGAGGTTCAGGCTTCTGTATCGGCAGGTGTTGAGTCTGCCAAGCGCGTCAACGGTGGTGAAGTGCTTTCTACCCACATTATTGCCCGTCCCCACGAAAACCTCGAGTTTGTGCTGCCCATTCGCTACACCGAAGCGGTAGAGCAGTTTAGAACTTAGGTTCCACGCTTCTTTAGGGTTTCAGGCTCGTCAGTTTGAAAGGTATTAGGTCTGCTCCAGTACTATTAATTAATTACGAGCAGCAGGTCTAGCCCAGCATTCGGTTAAGTTTCTCTATATCTCTATCTCTGCAAACAAAGGATACAAAAGAATGGCAATTGCTGTTGGCATGGTTGAAACGTTAGGCTTCCCCGCTGTAGTAGAAGCGGCTGACGCGATGGTAAAAGCAGCCCGGGTTACCCTGGTAGGGTACGAAAAAATCGGCAGCGGGCGCGTTACCGTCATCATTCGCGGCGATGTATCTGAGGTTCAGGCTTCGGTCGCGGCTGGTATTGAGAATGTCAAGCGGGTTAACGGTGGCCAGGTCCTGTCCACCCACATTATTGCCCGTCCCCACGAAAACCTTGAGTTTGTGCTGCCCATTCGCTACACCGAAGCGGTAGAGCAATTTAGAGAAAGCGTCAGCGGTATCCGCCCCTACGGCAGATAGGTCGTTATGCTTTTGGCTAAGGTTCGCGGCACGGTAGTCAGCACCTGTAAAGAGCCCAGCTTGAGTGGCGTGAAGTTTTTGCTGGTGCAGCTCATTAGCGAAACGGGCGACTTGCTGCCCGACTATACCGTTGCCGCCGATGTGGTCGGGGCCGGTCCTGGCGAATGGGTATTGATTTCCCAAGGCAGTGGAGCCCGCCAGCACATCGGCTACGAAAATCGTCCCGTGGATGCAGCCGTAATTGCGATTGTCGACACCGTTAGTCTCGACAGCGGCAATCTCTACAACAAACGGGACGATTTTAGCTAGCCGCATTTAGAGCGTTTTTGGGGCGTTACTTAAGGCGTTAAGAGCGTTTTAGGATGTTCTAAATCGGTTTGGTACGGCTGGATAGCGGTTAAGCTAGCTCTTTGGCTACATTGACCGGGCTTTAAAATGCCCGATCGCTCAAGGGTTCTTTTGGAGGATGTGTAGCAATGGCGATCCGCACACCAGCGGCATCTCCGACCCAGACGGCAGCTCTAGGGCAGGGGTCTGGGCCACAGGTATCTCGGGTTCACCCTCTAGCCCAGGTGCACGGGCAAGTGATGGTAAACCCAGGAGCCATGCTGGCAGCCGGGGTCACGGTGCAGGCCGACCCCGGTGCCACAGTGCGTCTGGGTTCAGCCTGTGTTTTGCAGGAGGGTACCACAATCTATGGTCGTACCCAGGGGCGAGTGCTGGGCGACGATCGCACAGCCTATGCAGTTTGGGTGGGCGATCGCGCCTTTTTAACCTACAAAGTTCTGGTGCAAAGCCCGGTCTATATTGGTCCCGACTGCTTTATTGGCTTTCGCTCAACTCTATACAATGCTCGCTTAGGGGCTGGCTGTATCGTGATGATGCACGCCCTAGTGCAGGATGTGGCAGTACCGCCGGGTAAGCTGGTGCCTTCCGGTGCGGTGATTACTCAGCAGCACCAGGCCGATAGCTTGCCCGATATCAGCCCTGCCGATCGGGCTCTGGCCAACGAGCTTTCAGAAACGTCGGGCTTTGCGACCCCGGCCAATTGGCGCGAGCCGACCAGCTCCGCTTCCTCCTACCGCGCAGCAGACTCAAACGAACGTGATGGATTTGGCACTATGACTTCTCAACTGCTACCCCCCGACGTTGTCCAACGGGCTCGTCAATATCTGGCTCAAGGATTGACCATTGGTACTGAGCACGCCGACTCTCGCCGCTACCGCAGTGGCGTTTGGCAAACCTGTAGCCCCATTCAGTCGCCGCGAGAGTCAGAGGTGTTCGCTGCCCTAGAAGCTTGTTTGAGAGAGCACTCGGGGGAGTATGTGCGCATGTTTGGAATTGATCCAGGGGCTAAGCAGCGCATCGCCCCTGTAACGATTCAGCGAGCCGACGGCAAGGGCGTGGCTGTCAGTGGTGGTAGTGTAGCCAAAGCGTCAAACACTAACAGTTCCTATCGGCCAGCTTCGGCGGTTTCGAGCGGCCCTCTCTCTGCGGAGGTGGTCAACCAGGTGCGCCAGTACCTCAGCCAGGGCTACCGCATTGGTGCCGAACACGCCGATACCCGACGCTACAAAAGTAATGTATGGCAAACCTGCATGCCGATCGAAGCGTCTCGCGAAGGCGAGGTGTTTGCTGCCCTAGAGCGTTGTCTGGCCGAGCATAACGGTGAATACGTGCGGCTGTTTGGGATTGACCCAAAGGCTAAGCGCCGAGTGGCACCCGTAACGATTCAGCGCCCCGACGGCAGTTCTCCAGCCATTAGCCCCGGATCACTATCTAGCCCATCGGTAAATCCGCCTAACTACAGCACGTCCCCGAGCTTTGGTTCCTCCCCAGGCTATGGTGGCCCTGGGTCGGTTGCTGGAGATGCGGCCCAGCAGGTACGCCAGTGGCTCAGCCAGGGCTATCACATTGGGGCTGAGCACGCCGATATTCGCCGCTACAGCAGCAACGTCTGGCAGACCTGCGCTCCCATCACCAGCAACCGCGAGGGTGATGTTATGGCAGCCTTGCAAACCTGTATGGCTGAACATCCGAACGAGTACGTGCGCGTTTTTGGCATCGATCCTAGGGCCAAGCGTCGAATGACGCCGATTACCATTCAGCGGCCGGGTAGCCAAGTATCGTATCAGCATTCCCCGACTCCGGCGGCCCCGGCACCCACCAGCTTTAACCGCTCCAGTAGTAACGGCTCCAGTAGTAATGGCTCGGCTCCGATGGGCGGGCTTTCTCAAGACGTGGTGCAGCAGGTGCAGCAGCTGGTAAATCAGGGCTGTCGGCTCAGTCTTGAGCACGCCGATGCGCGCCGCTACCGCAGCGGCGCTTGGCAAACCGGCGGCTCCCTAGGCGGCAGTCGAGTCTCCGATGTGCTGTCTGCGCTAGAGTCGCAGCTCCGTCAGCACCCAGGGGAGTACGTGCGCCTGATCGGCACCGATCCGAAGGTAAAGAAACGAGTGCTCGAATCTACGATTCAACGCCCCTAACCCACTCCTGACGCAAAGATCTTAGACCGTGGTAGTACCCGCCCTGGCCAGTAACCCGTCTACCAACGGCCATATCCAAGGGAATGTGGATTTGGCACCGGGGGTATCTATGGCTCCCGGTGTACTGCTGGGGGCATCGCCAGGCTGTCGTTTGGTGATTTCGACGGGGGTCTGCTTGGGTGCCGATGTCGTGGTTCAAGCCCGTCAAGGAGACCTGGTGCTTGAGCCTGGGGTGAGCCTGGGCAGCGGCGTGCTGGTCGTTGGTCATGGCTCCATTGGGCAGCATACGTGCATTGGCTCGAACAGTACAGTCGTTAACCCCACTTTGGGGGCTTCTCAGGTTGTGGCACCAGGTTCTCTAGTGGGCGATCCAAGTCAACCTGTCTCGCCACCAAATTCTTCTGAGGGCGGGTCTAGCGTTGGCGCAGCCTCTCCGGTGAAGCATCGTACTCATGTCGCCAACGGGAACGCTGGATATGGGTTGAGCAACGGTAGTCGGCACGGCAACAGCCTGGATGAGAATGCTCAATACGGCACCTCTAACGGCAACACCTCCAACGGCAACACTTCTAGCAGCAACACCTCTAACGGCAGCCGCCTGAATGGTTCCTCGGTCTATGGTAAAACCCAGGTGAATCATCTCCTGTCTACCCTATTTCCCCATCGTCAGGCGCTCAATGGCGCTACCTCAGAAGACAAGCCGTAGAATGGAGAAGCAGACATCCCTGTGCAGAGGCACCCTATGCAACCCGACGGCAAACTAGCCTCGCCCCTTGACCTCAAGTCTGGTGCGCCCAAGCGGCTGACCCTGGCAACGCCCGCACCCCGCCCCACAGAAGCTCAGCGGCGCGATAAGTATCGCGGGGCTGCTCTGGGTATGGTCTCAACGGAGAGTTTTCCGGCGGTGGTGGGTACTGCCGACGCCATGCTCAAAGCCGCCGATGTACTGCTGGTGGGCTACGAAAAAACCGGCGGGGGCCACTGCACCGCTATTGTACGAGGGGGTGTTGCTGATGTACGTATGGCTGTCGAGGCTGGGGTCGAAACGGCCCAGGAATTTGGTCAGTTTGTCTCGTCGACCCTGATCCCTCGCCCCTTGCCCAACCTGGAGGCGGTGCTACCCATCTGCGCTCGCTGGGACGAGCTGCGCAGTGAAGCCGGGGGTAAACTGGGTAGCCAAGCCATTGGTCTACTCGAAACGCGGGGCTTCCCAGCGATGGTAGGGGCCGCCGACGCGATGACCAAGAGCGCTGATGTGCAGCTGATGTCCCACGAGGCGATTGGCGAAGGGCTCTGCACAATTCTAATTCGGGGGTCGCTGCCCAACGTGGCGATCGCGATCGAAGCCGGTATGCATGAAGCCGAACGCATCGGCGAGCTTCACGCTGTCATGGTCATTCCTCGCCCCCTCGACGACCTGGTTGAGTCGCTGCCCATTATGGAAATGGAAGTGGAGCAGGCGCAGCCCGAGCCCCTACGCATTCCCCTCAATCTGGAAGTTAAGCAGGAAGAGGTCGAAGCCGAGCCGGTGCTAATCGAAGCCGCCGCAGAAGAGGCCGAACCGATCGCCTTAGAGCTAACAGTAGAGGATCAAGAGCTAGCTGATGAAGAGCTTTAGTAGAGAACTGGACACGGCTAGTTGATGCCTCAATTGTGAAGCACTCCCCGATGACCCTATAATTTCCCCACAGACTCAACTTAGTGGAAATGCCGCCTGGGGTGTTAGGCAATGCTGAGCTTTCCAAAATCAGGCCTGGTGAGCGAACTACCGAAGATCTAAATGTAGCTTTACGGCAGCCTCTACATTTTGCATGGGGCCAATGCCCAAACGACCGACTTGGCGACCCACAATGCGCTGTTTTGCAATCGTGCGGATTTGCTGCACCTGGGCTTTAAAGGGTTTAGGCAAACCTGTGTCATCCACAGCTAAAAACACTTCAAAAGGGTAGACCCGGTTTACCTGGGAAGTTAGCGGCACCACCGTTACGGTAGACGCGGCTCGATTGTTCGCATTGTTGCTGACAATTAATACCGGACGCTGCTTCGCGATTTCGGAACCAATGACTGGATTTAAGTCAGCGTAGTAAATCTCACCACGCCTCATCAGTTAATCCATCAGCGACAGTGACTTCCCAATCCGGGTCTGATTCTTCCGCAGCGAGGGCATAGGCTTCCTCAAGCTCTCGTTCGCGCAATAGTTCTAAGGCTTTTTCAATCACCTGCGATCGCGACTTAAAGGCGTGGCTATGCCTGTAGTCTTCCACAAACCTCAGCAGCGGCTGAGGAATTGAAATAGATAGCTTAGCAACCTGCATAGGGAAACTAGTAGGAAGGATGGTCGTACTGATAGTGTAGCCTGACCATCCCACTGCTCCAAAACGGCGAGCTTACTTTAGATTTACCTGACTCCAGTCTTTGATCTGCCGCCACACCCGATCTACCAAATCTTTGGCCTCGGCATCGAACCACTGCACCGTTGCCCGATTGCGAAACCAGGTGCGCTGACGCTTGGCAAACTGGCGGGTGTGCTGCACAATTTCGGCCTGGGCGGTGGCTAGGCCAACCTTTCCCTGCACGTGGCGCAGCATTTCGGCATAGCCCAGAGTTTGCAACAGCGGCAGGTCGGGGCCGTACTTCTCCACCAAATGCATTACTTCTTCTTCAAAACCAGCGTCGATCATCGCCTGGGTACGCTGGGTGATGCGACGTTCTAGGGCAAGGGGATCGCAGTCGAGGCCGAGGTAGAGCACCGGATACGCAGGGGGCGCTTCGCCTTGGAGCGCCGACATGGGCTGTCCGGTGACGTAGAACACCTCCAGGGCACGTATCGTGCGCACCGAGTCGTTGGCATGGATGCGCTGGGCCGCGATCGCATCTAACCCCTGGAGCAGGCTGTAGCAGTAGGGCTGGCCCAGCGCTTCGAGTTGGTGGCGTAGATTAGGCTGGGGTGCAACCGGGGGAATGCGCAGTCCCTTTACCACCGCATCAATATAGAGGCCTGTGCCGCCTACCAGTAGGGGTGAGGTGCCCAACCGGTGAAACTGCTGAATCAATGCCTGGGCCTGGTGCTGATACTGGGCCAGCGTCAGAGTTTCGGTGGGGACGCAAATATCAATTAAATAATGAGGCACCTGCTGGCGATCGCAGATCGAAGGTTTTGCGGTGCCAATATCAAACTCTCGGTATACTTGTCGGGAGTCAGCGCTGAGAATGACGCCCCCTAAACGCTCAGCCAGAGCGACTGCCAAGGATGACTTACCGGTGGCAGTGGCACCGCCAATTACCAGCAGAAACGATACAATTGAACTATTGAGCGTGCTGCTCTGTGGCAATAACTCTAGCCGAGAAATTTTTGATGGTTGCATCCCTAGTTCATTCTTCGTCTGAAGCTGCCCTAGAGTCCGCTGTGGCAGCTTTGTGCTATAATTTTCTAGTATTTTAGTCTACTGGGTAGCCGGGTGGCCTTAGGCCCATTTTTGGAGCGTACAACATGACAACCAACTACGGTGCTGAGCAGATTCAGGTTCTAGAAGGGCTTGAGCCTGTTCGTAAGCGGCCAGGTATGTACATCGGCAGCACTGGACCCCGTGGGCTCCATCACCTAGTGTACGAGGTTGTTGATAACTCCGTAGACGAGGCTCTGGCGGGCTACTGCGATCGCATTGATATTTCCCTCAACGCCGACGGTTCGGTCTCAGTTACCGACAACGGGCGCGGCATTCCCACCGATATTCACCCTCGCACCGGAAAGTCGGCCCTCGAAACGGTAATGACCGTGCTCCACGCTGGCGGTAAGTTTGGCGGCGGCGGCTACAAGGTATCTGGTGGCCTCCACGGCGTGGGTATTTCGGTAGTGAATGCCCTTTCCGAATGGGTTGAGGTGACGGTGTGGCGCGAGGGTAAGGTGCACAAGCAGCGCTTTGAGCGTGGCGTACCCATCGGCGAACTGGCAGTCGAAAAAATTGCCGAAGAGCGTACGGGCACTTCGGTGAGCTTTTTGCCCGACACCGAAATTTTTCACAACGGCACTGAGTTTGACTACGATACCCTATGCGGACGGCTGCGAGAACTGGCCTATCTCAACGCGGGTATTCAGGTCATTTTTACCGATTACCGTCTAGATGTCATTAAGTCCGATCGGCCTAGGGTCTCAACCTACCACTATGCTGGCGGCATTATCGAGTACGTGCAGTACATCAATAACGACAAGCAGCCCATCCACGACGAAATTATTCACATCTCTTCCGAGCGCGATGGAGTACAGGTAGAGGCAGCGCTGCAGTGGTGTATCGATGCCTACTCCGACAACCTGCTGGGCTTTGCCAACAACATTCGCACCATCGACGGCGGCACTCACTTAGAGGGTCTCAAAGCCGTTTTGACTCGCACCCTCAACAACTTCAGCCGCAAGCGCAACAAGCGCAAAGACGCCGACTCCAATCTGGCGGGTGAAAATATTCGCGAGGGCCTAACGGCGATTATCTCGGTCAAGGTGCCCGACCCTGAGTTTGAGGGCCAGACCAAGACCAAGCTAGGCAACACCGAGGTTCGCGGCATTGTCGACTCGCTGGTAGGCGAGGCGTTGACCGAGTATCTCGACTTTCACCCCAACGTAGCAGACGCTATTTTGGAGAAGGCTATTCAGGCCTTTAACGCTGCTGAGGCCGCCCGACGAGCGCGAGAGCTGGTGCGCCGTAAGTCGGTGCTGGAGTCGTCTACGCTGCCTGGCAAGCTGGCTGACTGCAGCAGCCGTGACCCTAGCGAGTCTGAAATTTTCATCGTGGAGGGCGACTCGGCAGGCGGCAGCGCAAAGCAGGGGCGCGATCGCCGCTTCCAGGCCATTCTCCCTCTGCGAGGCAAGATTCTCAACATTGAGAAAACCGAAGACTCCAAAATCTACAAAAACACCGAGATCCAGGCGCTAATTACTGCTCTGGGCATGGGCATTCGTGGCGAAGAGTTTGACTCATCGCAACTGCGCTACCACCGCATCTGCCTAATGACCGACGCCGATGTAGACGGTGCTCACATTCGTACCCTGCTGCTAACCTTCTTTTACCGCTACCAGCGTGACCTAGTCGACCAGGGTTACATCTATATTGCCTGCCCGCCCCTTTACAAGGTGGAGCGGGGCCGCAACCACTGGTACTGCTACAACGAGCGCGAGCTGCAAAATCTGATTACCAACGAGTTTCCGGCTAACGCCAACTACACGGTACAGCGGTTTAAGGGTCTTGGTGAAATGATGCCTCAGCAGCTGTGGGAAACCACCATGGACCCCACTACCCGCACCATGAAGCGGGTCGAGATCGAAGATGCCGCCGAGGCCGATCGCATCTTTACGATCTTGATGGGCGATCGCGTTGCCCCTCGCCGCGAGTTCATCGAAACCTACGGTCCCCGCATGAAGCTAGAAGACCTCGATATCTAGGGTGCCTAATCAGTTGGGCCAAGGCTTTGTAGACATTCTTGTCCAACCTGGCTAAGGGCTCTTTAAAAAAGCAAAAAGGATGGGGTGAGCTGATTGGCTTACTCCATCCTTTTTTCTTTTGGTCTGCATCTGAACCTAGCTTTCTGTAGAGCCAGCCAGCTTCACTTTCTTGGCCAGACCCACCATCTCTAGAAAACGAATGGTCATCCAGGTCACGTCAATTTCCCACCACTTTAGGCCATGACGAGCCGAATATTGATAGGCGTGGTGGTTGTTGTGCCAGCCCTCACCGTAGGTAACCACGGCCACCCACCAGCAGTTGGTCGATTTATCATCGGTTTCATAGCTGCGGTAGCCGAACTTGTGGGTAGCACTGTTGACCAACCAGGTACAGTGATAAACCACCACCAGGCGCACAAAGATTCCCCACAGCACGAATGGCCAGCCGCCAAGGGCATAGAGCACAACCCCTAAAGCGACTTGAAGCAGCAGAAAATACTTTTCGCAAAATAGATAAAACGGGTCGTCTTTGATATCGCGAATGAAGCGATCGACATCATGCCGAGCCGGAACGTCACGCAGCATCCAGCCCATGTGGCTCCACCAAAAGCCTTTGTTAGAGTCGTGGTGGTCAAGGTTTTGGTCAGAATAGGCGTGGTGGTGGCGGTGTAGCCCCACCCACATAATGGGACCATGTTGGCAGGCTAGGGTGCCGCAAAAAACAAAGAAGTACTCTAGCCACTTAGGCACTGTAAAGCTGCGGTGTGAGATCAGGCGGTGCCAGCCCAGGGTAATGCCTAGGCAGCCGGTAAACCAGTGCAGCAGCAGCGCCACACCAATCGCGGCCCAAGAGAAATTGCTGGGCAAGAAGGCCAAAGCAGCAATACTGTGGACGGCGATCATAAACAGGAGAGTGACCCAATCGCGGGACAAACGCTCAGTAGTTACAGCAGTCATGCAAAAGTCTCAGAATTTTGGACAGTAGCCCGAACAAGAACTTTGGACAAGAATTTTGCTCAAGCAGAGTAAATGTAGGGGAAAATAGTGACCCCTGTTTCTTAACGGAAAAATTAAACCATTGCAACAATCAAACCCGAAGATGCCGCCAGAATCTATACTCCTTCCGATTTTTTATAGGATTGATGCCCAGGTTAAGCAAAACCTAGAGCGGGTGCTGGCAGCGTTTCGGCGACACCGGGTAGGCAGCCACCATTTTAGTAGTGTATCTGGCTACGGACACGACGACATCGGGCGAGACACCTTCGATCGCGTGTTTGCCGACGTTATGGGGGCGGAGGCGGCTCTGGCTCGATCGCAGTTTGTGTCTGGCACCCATGCGATCGCCTGTGCCCTGTACGGTGTTCTTCGCCCTGGCGATGAAATTTTGGCAGTGGCAGGCACCCCCTACGACACCCTGGAAGAAGTAATTGGTTTACGAAGCGCAGGCCAGGGATCATTAGCAGAGTTCGGTGTATCCTATCGAGAATTACCGTTGACCGCTGCCAACACCATTGACTGGATTGCCCTGGCGACATCGGTGGGGCCAAAGACCCGACTGGTACACATCCAGCGATCGTGTGGCTACAGTTGGCGGTCAACCCTCACCATAGCCGAAATCGAAAAAATAGTACGCGTCGTAAAAGAGCAGAATCCCAACCTTGTCTGTTTTGTCGATAACTGCTACGGCGAATTTTTAGAAGCCTGTGAGCCTGCCGCCGTTGGAGCCGATTTAGTCGCTGGGTCGCTGATTAAAAACCCCGGCGGCACGATTGCCCCCACCGGTGGTTATGTAGCAGGTCGAGCTGATCTGGTGGCCGCCGCCGCCTGCCGCCTGACCGCCCCCGGTATTGGGGCCAGCGGCGGATCGAGTCTCAACCAAAATCGGCTGCTGTATCAGGGATTATTCTTGGCCCCTCAAATGGTGGGCGAGGCGATGAAGGGCAACTACCTGCTGGCTTCCACCTTTGCGGCTTTGGGCTACCCCGTTAACCCCGCTCCCAGTGCCCCGCGCGATGTAATCCAGGCCATTCGCCTGGGCTCGCCGGAGAAGTTAATAGCCTTCTGTAAAGCCGTACAGCGCCATTCACCCATTGATGCCTACGTAGAACCTGTTCCTGCCGCCATGCCTGGCTACGACAGCGAGCTAGTAATGGCAGGCGGCACGTTTATCGACGGCAGTACCTCAGAACTTTCTGCTGACGGTCCCCTGCGGGAACCATACATTGTTTATTGCCAGGGCGGTACCCACTGGACCCACGTGGCCCTGGCTGTTGAGGCCGCTGTTGAGGCGATCGGGCCGCTGTAGACTGTCTTTACAAAAGCACCCGAGGGGCATGGATTGAAATCCATACCCCTCGGGTGCTTTTCAAATTGAGGGATTGTTAAGGGGGAATCCTAGCTGTGGCCGCCGCTGACCAGGGTGGTCAAAATCGGCATATTAGCCGCTAGCAGGTAGGCGAAGGTAACGCCACCAATGCCGCCAATTAAAAAGCCTCCCGCAAACTCGCTCCAACCCTCATTGGTTTCAAGGGTAGCGGGAGGAGTAAAGGGAGTGGTGGTCTTGGTTACGGCGGTGTTAACGCCAGCACCAGAGTAGAGGGACAGGCAGGCGGTCAAAATCACGATTAGGGCGGCAGCGCTTAGCAACCCGGCCAGACCTGGAATTTCAGAATCGCGCAGGGGGCCGAGCAGGGCAAAGGGGCCGTAGAGGAAATAACCGTGGGCCATACCAATTTCCAGGCCGCGACGCTGGGGCGATAGCCCCTGACGGTAGGCTGGCAAGTTGCCAATAAAGGCTTTAGAGAAACCAGAGGAATTGATCGGCGTTTCTAGATTGCCGATTTGTGGATCCCCAGCGGGCTGAATAACTTCTGTCGTCATAGGGGTTTTCTCCAACTCAAACAAGGTCACAGCAAATGAAAAAGACGGTTTCTAGACGCCCTTAAGTCTCCAAAAACCATCTTCAAAGCAGTCTCAGAGCTTCCTCAGAGAATCCTGATCCAGGACTCCCTAACGAGGTCTTTCCCTAAGGGTGCAACAGCAAATCGGGAAAGAAACGGTTGAACTCGATCAAAATACCGGCGGTAATGACCATCCACACAGTGGCTAGCACAGGCGCGGACGATAGATACCGAAGCAGGTTGTTGTCCATGGTCTAATTCGTTCTCCTGGGTCGTAGTTGTGGGAGCAAGCAGGGGAATTACCTAGCGAGGAGATACGGTGATCTCGTCTTCTTTGGCAAACATGGCCCCGCTGGCAATGTCTTTGAAGGCAGCTAAAGGCCAAGCAAACCCAGTCAGAGCGCATTTGATAGCCAGAGGCACGTCAATAATGATCTCTTTGTCTTCAGGGTTCTTCTGACCGCGCACTGTGATTACGTAGGCCCGACCAACCCAGCCAATCCAGCCTGCAATGTACAGAAACAGCAGACTAGGAATCAAAAACTCCCCAGCGTGGGCCAGGTCGCCGTCTACCACTAGGTGGGGTAGACCGTCGCTGCCACACAGCAGAGTGGAGCTACCGTAAAAATCAAACCGAGCCTTTGCCGATGGGGTCTTGGCATTGGCAGCCCGCTTGAGAAAAGCTTCGTTTTGGCCACAGGGGGTTAGCCCTGCCACATTGTCGCCAGCCAAGCTAGCGGAGGCCGGGGGGGCAAACCCGAACCAGAGAAACACTACAAGCGCTACAGCAAAAAACCGTCGCATAAACTGTTCCTTTTAATTACCTAAGAAACTAGGGCGATTTGAACGTAAAGTTAAGTTTTTTGAACAAAAATTCACCCAACTTGGTCGCCATAATAACCTGCAGCCGAACCGCCGTAAAGCTAAGATCGGTGGGGTGTTTACATCTCTACAAATTACGACTTGGCTTACGTTCATCCCTTTTCAGCAGCAATCCAATGGCGACAATCTTAGCTCTCGAAACCAGCTGTGACGAAACGGCCGTGGCGGTGGTGCGCGATCGCACCGTTTTGAGCACCGTCGTCGCCTCCCAAATCGACATTCACCAGCCCTACGGCGGCATTGTGCCCGAGGTGGCCTCGCGGTACCACGTCGCTACCCTGGGCGATAGTCTGCGCGTAGCCCTGGAGCAGGCTGGGCTGGGCTGGGCCGATATCGATGCGGTGGCGGCCACCTGTGCACCGGGCCTGGTCGGTGCCCTGCTGGTAGGGCTAACCGCTGGTAAAACCCTGGCGATGGTGCGCCAAAAGCCTTTTCTAGGCGTGCACCACCTAGAGGGCCATATCTACGCCAACTACCTGGCCAGCCCCGATCTCCAGCCTCCTTACCTGTGCCTGCTGGTGTCGGGAGGGCACACCGGCCTCATCTATGTAAAAGGTTGTGGTCAGTACCAAACCCTGGGCCAAACCCGTGACGATGCGGCGGGGGAGGCTTTTGATAAAGTGGCTCGATTGCTGGGGCTGGGCTACCCAGGCGGTCCTGCGATCGATAAACTGGCGCAGACGGGCAACCCTAAAGCCTTTCCGCTACCTGAGGGCAATATTTCGCTGCCGGAAGGGGGCTTTCACCCCTACGACTCCAGCTTTAGTGGGCTAAAAACGGCGGTGCTGCGGCTGGTCGAAAAACTCAAAGCCGAAAGGGTAGACCCGCTACCCGTCGCCGATCTGGCCGCTAGCTTTCAGGCTACAGTGGCCCGCAGCCTGACTCGACGGGTGGTGGCCTGTGCCCAGGCCTACGGGCTGACTACTGTGGCGGTGGGCGGTGGCGTAGCGGCCAACAGTGGCCTGCGCCAGCAGCTTCAGCAGGCGGCGGTCGCCCACGGCTTGCGGGTGATCTTTCCGCCCCTCAGCCTGTGTACCGACAATGCCGCCATGATTGGCTGCGCTGCTGCTGACCACCTCAACCACGGCGATCGCTCTAGCCTGAGGCTGGGGGCGCAGTCGCGGCTTGATCTGGCCCGAGTGATGGAACTCTACGTGCCCAACTCAGGGCGTTCATTGGGCAGCCCATCTGAAGGGCTTGACGCTACACTAAGGGAGCAGCGGCACGTTTCTCTGTGATGCTGCCTATTGCATTGAGCTTAATTGCAGCAGCCTGGATGAGTTTTATGATTCAATCCTACCCGTTACGGCGCTGGCCTCAAGCTGTGGGGCTAGGTGGCATTGCTTTGGTGGCACTGCTGGCGTTTGGGTGTAGCCCCAATCCTTCAGATGCTGGTGTTAGCAGTAGTTACGAAGCCCAGCTTGCCCAGCATTTGACTGCCACAGGTGGGGTCATGTACGGGGCTTACTGGTGCCCCCACTGCGCCGACCAAAAGGCCATGTTCCAGAATGCTGTCGATCAGCTGTCCTACGTAGAATGTGCCGCCGATGGCGATAATCCTCAGCCTGAGCTTTGTCAGCAGAAGGGCATTGAAGGCTATCCCACCTGGGAAATTGACGGTCAGCTGTATCCAGGGGTGCAGTCGCTCGATGAACTTGCTGATCTATCGGGCTTCTCGGCCCCTCAATAGCGTTTTTCCAGTGTTTTTTGTAGCTTTGGTAAGCCCACCGCCATCAGTCGATAGCTTGCTCAAGCCTTGATCAACGTTTCGATTCTCTATAAGTCACGTACAGCCGTTGCATAACCCTAGCTCCCATCCCCACCCCCACCTGCACGAGGTTGATATCACCGCCGACAGCGGCGCTCATCCCCACGTGCACGATCCGGAGTCGCTGCGGCGCATTGTCAATCGCCTGGCTCGCATCGAGGGCCACATTCGTGGCATTAAGACCATGGTGCAGGAAAGTCGCCCCTGCCCTGACGTGCTGGTGCAGGTAGCGGCAGTGCGGGGGGCACTCGATCGCGTGGCCCGCATCATTCTCGATGAGCATTTAACTGAGTGTATTGGCCGCGCAGCCGAAGACGGCAACATCGAAGAAGAAATTGCTGAACTTAAAGCAGCCCTCGATCGCTTTTTGCCCTAGCTCTCTTTAGGCTGGTATGAACCGGGCGTGCTCGTGCAGCAGGCGACGCTCAAACTGCCGTACCCAGTGGCTAAAGCGATCGCTCTCTTGGGCGGTAGCAAACGTTAGCGGCTGACGTAGCAGCAGGGCAATGTATTCTTCTTTGGTGCGCACCACAATGGCGCTTTGCTGCTCTAGCTCGATGCAGATGTGAGAAAAGCCCTCTAGCTTAAGGGACGACATCAGCAGAGACTTGAGCCCCAGTGCCTGAAACACCAGCTGCACCCAGCTGGTACTTTCGTTGTCAGCGGTAATGAAATATTGCTGGGGCAGGCCGCTGAAGTCGAAAATTGCGACCCCAATAATATTTTCCAGCATGGCGTCTTGGGCGGAGATTGAAGACGCGGGCTGCGCCGGTACAGATGCCTTAGCCGTAGTCATAGACTCAGAAAGGTAACACAGGATGCTAAATGAAACAGGCTGGGCGAAGACCAACCATTGGAGGAACTCCAGTTAGGTTTAGCATACCCGGCTGAGCCACTGAAATCGTGGCTAAAGATGCAGTCTGGAAAGTTTGGCAGTATAAGACCTTACATCGGAGGTCATCGACTACCGATACGCTGGATGAAGACCGTGAGGGTTTGGGTCAAGCGATCCAATCAGTTTAGCCTGATAAGTCTATCTTGAAGCCGGTTTAGGCACAGGCCGAGCCACCGTTACCGAGCTTTTTTGCCGCAGAAAATAGGTGCGCATGTGCCCTTTGCCCTTTACCCACACTTCCCCACGCAGATCTAGGGCGTGGGTATCTTTGAGGCATTGGTAGGTGGTCTCGGTTACCTGAATGTGCTCGGCCACTCCAAATGACTCCATGCGGCTGGCAGTGTTGACGGTGTCGCCCCACAGATCGTAAATGAACTTCTTGGTGCCAATCACCCCAGCGACCACTGGTCCCGTATTAATGCCAATGCGCAACCGAAAGGACTGGCCGGTGCGATCGCTAAAAGCCTGGGCCATCGCCTGCATATCTAGAGCCATATCGGCCACGGCCTGGGCATGGTCACCGCGCTCGTGGGGTATGCCCCCTACCACCATGTAGGCATCGCCAATGGTTTTGATTTTTTCGAGCTGATGCTGCTCGGCCATGTGGTCAAACTGGGAGAAAATATCGTTAAGCAGCGCCACCAAATCCTGAGGACTGAGATGCTCAGAGAGCTGAGTAAACTCGACAATATCGGCAAACATCACGGTGACCTCGGCAAAGTGGTCGGCAATCGTGCTGCGCCCCTGTTTGAGCCGAGTGGCAATGGGCAACGGCAAAATATTTAGCAGCAGCTGTTCCGACTTTTCTTTTTCTTCCTGCAGGGCAAGCCTGGCCTGCTCGCGCTCAGCCACTACGCCCGCCAAGATCAGGGCCGTAAACGTCAGCACGCAGATATAGGCCTGTAGATATAACAGCGCCAAATTGTGGTCTGTAGAAGCCCCTATCTTGATGATCCCCCAGGTGGCGATCACGGTGACTATGGCAGAGCCTAGAGCAGCCCAAAAAGGACTTAACCGCAGCGCTGCCCACATCACTACGGGAAAGATCATGTAATTTAAGCTGTAGTGGCTATCGGAGCTACAGAACACATACCAGCTCAGAGCGATCAAAACGGCCAGCCACAGACCGATGAGAGGTGGCGCGTAGAAATTGCGAAGCCGCCGCATCCCCTGGTGCCAGGTAATCATTAGGGAGGTAATTAAAACGACCCCAGTCACGTTGCTAATCCACCAGCTAAACCAGGCTACGGGATAGGTCGCCCAGGCCATGGGGGTTGTGAGGCAAAAGTAGGTGATGCCTACCGTAGCGCTGAAGATGGCCGGGGCTACGGCCCCCAGGCCAATGAAAGCGCCTACATCTTTAATGCGAGAGAGAGAGTTGATGAAACCTACCCGACGCAGCAGCCAAAGCCCAATCAGGGGCTGAAGAGTGTTATTGGCGACAGCAACGATATTCCAGTGCCAGTCTAGTCCGGAAGATGTCAGGGTAAACATGAGCGAACCCAGTGTTATCCCTGGTACCAGAGAAGCCCCCGCCAGCAGCACAACACCTTGGCTATAGCCCGCTGGTGGCCAGATGGGCAGGACAGGCTCTCCGTTACTAAATAGAAAGCTGAATTGATAGCTGAGCTTGGCTACGATGACGTAGCCTATAGCCACGGCTAAAACACCAAGCCACCGTCGCCCCAGATGTTTAACCGACGATAAAACATTAGCCATGGGTAATCCTAATGGAACTATGACCCCCTTCGGCATCCGGCTCATTCAAGCTGGAACACCCCGAATCTAATGGGTTGAACAGTGGTAATAGTGACTCTGATTAAATCAGTAGCGGGGCCAAAATTAGCTGCTCTACATTAAGTCTTAGCGTTGTCCGTTTTAGGATGAGCTTAGCTGCTAGGTTTCCAGCTTGCCCGCCCCTCAGTCTAGCCTTCACGGAAATTGGGTTAAATTCCGCATTGGTTTAGCCTTATGACCGCAGAACGTGAACGTTTTTTTGACTTTAGGTTGATTGGCCAAAAAACATTAAGGAACCCGTAGACGCTGTTCAAAGGGTCGCTAAAAATCGTATGGTTTTCAAAGGACGCCGCCCCTCTACAGCGGCTTTCATTTCAACTTATTTGTGTTCGTAAGCGACTCAGTATTGTCTATGGCTTCCCCCACCATCGAATCGGTTCTACACGAAAATCGCCTATTTCCCCCTGCCGATGAGTTTATACAAGATGCCTCTATCAAGAGCATGGAGGAGTATCGTGCATTGGCTGAGCGGGCAGCGGCTGATCCCGCTAAGTTTTGGGCCGATTTGGCCACCCAGGAACTGCACTGGTTTAAGCCGTGGGATACGGTGCTTGACTGGCAGCCCCCGTTTGCCAAGTGGTTTGTGGGGGGCAAAATCAATATTTCCTACAACTGTTTAGACCGCCACCTAACTACCTGGCGGCGCAACAAAGCTGCCCTGATCTGGGAGGGTGAGCCGGGCGATAGCCGCACCCTTACCTACGCCCAGCTGCATCGAGAAGTGTGCCAAGTGGCCAATGTGCTGAAGGGGTTGGGGGTGCAAAAGGGCGATCGCGTCGGCATCTACATGCCGATGGTGCCCGAGGCGGCGATCGCGATGCTGGCCTGTGCCCGCATTGGCGCACCCCACACCGTTATCTTTGGCGGCTTTAGCGCCGAGGCCCTTAAAGACCGCCTCAACGACGCCGAGGCTAAAGTGGTGATCACTGCCGACGGCGGCTTCCGCAAAGACAAAGTGATCCCGCTTAAAGCGGCGGTTGACCAGGCCCTGGAGGGCGGCAGTGTGCCCAGCGTCTCTAGCGTGCTGGTGGTGCAGCGCACTAAAGAAGACATTCCCATGGTCGAAGGGCGCGACCACTGGTGGCACGAGCTGCAGGCTACCGCCTCGGCCCACTGCCCGCCAGAAGAAATGGACGCCGAAGACCTGCTGTTTATCCTCTACACCAGCGGTACTACGGGCAAGCCAAAAGGGGTAGTACACACCACGGGCGGCTACAATCTCTACACCCACACCACCTTTAAGTGGGCCTTTGACATCAAAGACACCGATGTCTACTGGTGTACGGCCGATGTCGGCTGGATTACTGGCCACAGCTACATTGTCTACGGCCCCCTGTCGAACGGGGCCACCACAATGATGTATGAAGGGGTGCCCCGCCCTTCTAATCCGGGCTGCTTCTGGGATGTGATTGAGAAGTATGGGGTGACCATTTTCTACACCGCGCCTACGGCCATTCGCGCCTTTATTAAAATGGGCGACGAGCTGCCCAAGGCCCGCGATCTGTCGTCGCTGCGGCTGCTGGGCACGGTGGGCGAACCGATCAACCCCGAAGCCTGGATGTGGTATCACCAGGTGATTGGCGGCGAGCGCTGCCCGATTGTCGATACCTGGTGGCAGACGGAGACCGGCGGTTTTATAATTACGCCGCTGCCGGGGGCGATCGCCACTAAACCCGGTTCTGCTACCCTACCCTTCCCCGGTATTTTGGCCGATGTGGTGGATTTGGAGGGCAACCCTGTAGCCCCTGGCGAGGGCGGCTACCTGGTGATCAAGCACCCCTGGCCCAGCATGATGCGCACCGTCTACGGTGACGACGATCGCTTTCGCCGCACCTACTGGGAGCACATTGCCCCAGTGGATGGTCAGTACCTTTACTTTGCGGGCGATGGTGCCCGTAAAGATGCCGATGGCTACTTCTGGGTGATGGGCCGCGTCGATGACGTGATCAATGTATCGGGGCACCGCCTTGGCACTATGGAGGTCGAGTCAGCTCTCGTCTCGCATCCCGCTGTGGCCGAGGCCGCCGTGGTAGGCCGCAAAGACGAGGTCAAGGGCGAAGACATTTTTGCCTTTGTTATTTTAGAGGGCCACTACAGCCCCAGCGATGAGCTGAAGCAGCAGCTCAAGCAGCATGTGGTGAATGAAATTGGGGTGATTGCCCGGCCCGGCGAAATTCAGTTTGCCGATGCTCTGCCCAAAACGCGATCGGGCAAGATCATTCGCCGCTTTTTGCGCAATTTGGCCAGTGGTGAGGCGATCGCAGGCGATGCCTCCACCATGGAAGACCAAAGCGTACTCGATCAGCTGCGTCAGAGCTAACCCTGAGCTGGATCGTAACTCTCCCCTGAGCGAAGTCGTTGGCGGAGCCGCCCCAGAGGGGCTAGGGGACTTTCCCCGGTGGGTTTTGGCTTTCTCCCTTTGGGAGACGCTTCACGTTGGCGAAGCCTGCCGAAAGGCTTACGACTTCGCTCAGCCAGCCTAGTACTTTGCGGCACAAGTTTAGATACTATTCTCAGGGGGCTAGGGAGCAGGGGAGCTAGGGAGCCAAGCAATTCGGAATGGTTGGCATATTTCAGCCGTCGAGTACTAGAGTCAGGGACGCTTACGCTAGCTCTAGCCTAATGAGGCCTGAAAATTGGGCTAAAGCTCTCACAGCAAAAGGCACAGCAGCATCGGTTATGAAGTGCTGCTGTGCCTTTTATCAATCTCTAACATCATTTTTTGACATAGCTGAGAACAGAAACCGAGAGCAGATCGGGGATGTTGATCGGGAAGACAGGTTTTGCCAATGCAAAGCCCCCTGAAGAAGTAAGTGTTGGGACGATAACCATAAATAATTGCGCGGCTCAGTTGACCTTAAATTCAACCTTACTTTTGTTGATAGTAAGCCATGGTAAAAGAACCCTGACGGCAAAAAATATCTTCAAATATTTACAGGACCATCGCTAGACAATGGATCTATGCCTTAAGGTACATGCCAATCTAACTCAAGCAAGGTAGTAAGTTTAAAGCCTTAGCTCCATCCGCAAGTATGGCGTTGCTCTCTCACCGCAACCCTCTCCCATACATACTTGGCTAGCGTTACAGATCTCATAGGATAAAAGCCCAAAAGCTCCGTTTCCCAATAGGGGAGTTTAGGCAAGAAAGCTACCCTTCCGGTCGGAAGACGGCTCAGTATTGCACGAAATAGAGAATAGGGGTGTAGCTGCCGAACTCGGCAGCTACCGTTTACTAGTCAATTTAATACCGATGGCCTAGCCAGAACTGAGCTGACTAAACGATTACCCTACCACTTCAAGAAAACTGACGATACAGCAGTAGTCGGCATCGTCAGAGTGAGCTTTTCTAACGCTGTCTTGGTCAAAGGGTGAGTAACGGTCAAGCGGAGATCATCAGTAAAAGCTCATCTAAATCATCTGTTTTTCAAATGACACCTTTTGACGTCGCAACTATAATTGACTGTGCGAATAAGCAGATTTATTTGCTATTATTCATTTGCTATTGCTCAACGGTTGTCGCCCCTATTCGCGGGCCGACCCGTTGCTTTTCACTATCCAGCTTCACGTCTATCACAAGGATTTTCCCTGTACAATGGCAGAAAAACCAACGCCTCTGACCGGTAAAGCACTGCTTCAGAGGGTCAAAGACCTTTCGGACCTCACCAAGCGCGAAACGGCTAAAGAATGCGGCTACTACACCCTTACAAAAGAAAATCAGGTACGGGTCAACCTTTCTGGCTTTTATGATGCTCTTTTAGAGGCTAAAGGCATTAATCTTGATCCTGAAAGCAGCAAAGATGGCCGGGGTCGCGAAGCTACCTATCGGGTTAGCGTCCACAAAAATGGTCAAATTGTGATTGGGGCTACCTACACTCAAGAAATGGGCCTCAAGTCGGGTGATGAGTTTGAAATTAAGCTGGGTTACAAGCACATTCACCTAAAGCAGCTTGACGCCGACTCGGACGAAGAATAGTACGGATTTACCATGGTAAATGTGTCGGTGAATATGTTGGCGATCGCCCATCTGGCTGTTTTTTTTTAAGCTGGATGGCCCTGGGCATTCCAGCTAGTCTGCTGGTTGCTCGCATCGGTCAAATTCCACTGACTTACCCAGTTGCCCAGCAGCACAAACTGCCCCTGCTGCTACCGCTATACCTGCTGGCTCCGGTGGCGGTTGAAATCCACCGCCGCCTAGAGGCAGGCACCTGGTCTGATTACGGCATCGCCTGGAATCAGACCTTTTGGACGCTGATGCTGGTAGGCTTTGCGATCGCGGCGAGCGGCGTAGTTGCTCTTGTCGCGCTACAGGTGGGCTTGGGCTGGCGCAGGTGGCAGTCTTTCGCTCAGGCCCCTATTACTAAATCAAAGAGTCCCGAGGCTTTGGGGCCTAACCAGGATGCTCCCGCACCTTCGCCAGGGGTAGTGCTGCTTGCGGTGCTACCCCTGGCGCTGTTTGTGGGCTGGATTGAAGAACTGATCTTTCGGGGCGTGTTAGTGAATGGGCTGGGTCAGGCGTGGCCCGTTTGGCTAATGGCGATCGCCGTTAGCCTCATTTTTGCCGTCTCTCACCTGGTCTGGGATGGCCCCGCTGGAGCGCCTCAGCTGCCGGGGTTGACGGTGATGGGGGCCGTGCTGCTGCTGGCTCGCTGGGTCGCAGGCGGCAGCCTGGGGCTGGCCTGGGGGCTGCATGCCGGGTGGGTATTTGCAATCGCTGCGATCGACGCCCTGGCGCTGCTCAAACCCGGCAAAGATGGCCCCGTTTGGCTGGTGGGGCTACCCGATCAGCCGCTGACGGGGGCGCTGCCGATGGGGCTGCTGGTACTGACAGGGGTGGGGCTATGGGTATTCGGGTGAGATCAGAGAGATGATCGTAATCGGCGTCAGCGGCTGCCAGCGAGTGAGGGAGCCAACTCGGACGCCGTGCTGAACCTGGAGTTGGCGAAGTTGAACTGACCAGGGCCGTGGGCTGGTGGCAGTGCCGTCGACCCAGGCCAGCACCGTGCCTGTATGCTCCAAAGTAGCAAGGGCCAGGACAATGCGCCCCTGGGTGCCAAGGCGATGTGCAGACATGTCCAGAATGTCGCTCAGATGACCGCCGCTGCCGCCGATAAAGATGCGATCGGGATCGGGCAGATTGGTGAGCGCTTCGGGTGCAGTACCGTAGACCGGGTGCAGGTTGGCGGTGCCCAGGCGGCGCTGGTTTTGCTGAATGAGGCTAAATCCGGCGGCGGTTTTTTCGATCGCATAGACATGAGCCGTGGGGCAGAGCCGATTGACCTCTACGCTGACGGAGCCTGTGCCCGCGCCAATATCCCAAATCATGTGCTCTGGCCTGGGGTCAAGGTCGGCCAGTATTTGCAGGCGAATATCGCGTTTAGTAATCAGGCCGGGGCGATCGCTAAAGGTCGCAAAAGCGCGATCGGGTAGGCCAATGAGCGGCAGATCGGCGGGGTCAAACCCCTCCTGCCGCTGTGGCTGGAGCACGACAACATTAAGGCTAGCAAAGGATTTTGAAACCACCTCCTGGGGGGTAAACTCGCGCACCTGTTCCCCATCGCCGCCCAGGTTTTCGCCCACCCACAAACGGTAGGGGCAGGGCAATTCTAAACTGAGGACGAGCTGCCCCAGGGCCGCTGGGGTATGGG
>NZ_JADEXE010000373.1 GCF_015207265.1 Nodosilinea sp. LEGE 07298
GCTGAAATATGCCCACCTTTCCGAATTGCTTGGCTCCCTAGCCCCCCTGCTCTCTAGCCCCCCTGCTCCCTAGCCTACGGAGAATAGGATCTAAACTTGCGCCGCAGAGTACTAGTCGAGGCTGACCATCATCAGCGACATATCGTCGCTAGCGACATCTCCCGCCTGGCGCTTAATCACGGCGTCGAGAATGTGGTCAACGCTTTTTTCGCGCTTGGCTACGGCCAACAGATCGACAAAGGCATCGAGTCCGAGGTATTGCTGGTTGTTTTGCAGCACCTCATAGAGACCGTCGCTAAACAGGTAGAGGCTGCTGTTGGGGGGCAGATGGCAGCGCTGCCACTGATATTTGGCCTCGGGCAGCATACCAACGGGCATGCCAGGGGTGCGCAAACGAGTGGTAGTGACCTGCTGATTGCCGTCGATCGATACCAGCACCGCTGGGGGATGGCCTGCACTGGCGTAGAGCAGCTGACGGTTGGCGCAGTTGAGAACGCCGTACCAGATCGTGAAATATTTTTGGTTTTGGTCGCTCATTTGAAAGGTTTCATTGAGCGCTCGCAGCACCTTTTCGGGTCGATAAAAACTGACGTCGGGCAGCGACTGCGCTCTCAGCACGTTGAGCACCGAAGTTGACAGCAGCGCCGACCCCAGCCCGTGCCCCGATACATCGAGTAGGTAGATGACCAGGTAGTCGGGGTCGAGCCAGTAGTAGTCGTAGCAGTCGCCACCGAGCTGTTGAGAGGGCAAAAACCGAGACTGAATCGGCACCCGACCGGTTTGGTCGTCGGGCAGCAGCGATCGCACGTAACCTTCAGCCTCGGCCATTTCGGCCTCCATGCGCTGCTTTTGCTGGCGCAGGTCCTGGGTCAGCTGGTAAATGCGCAACCCCGCCCGCACTCGCGCATTCAGTTCGTTGATATCGACGGGCTTAGAGAGCAGATCGTCGGCCCCCATCTCTAGCCCCTTAACCCGGTCGGCGGTGCTGTAGCGGGCCGTCAGCAATAGCAGCGAGGTAATTGAGAGAACTGGGTGGTGCTTAAGCGCCTGACAAATAGCCAACCCACCAATATCGCCCGGAATATTCCAGTCGCAGATAATCACCCCAGGCAGCAGTTTTTCGGCCAGGGCTAGTCCCTCGGCCCCGCTGCGGGCAGTGGTCACGCTGTAGCCCTGCTGCTTGAGGGCACTGACCAAAAACTGCTCCGTAGCGGCATCGTGCTCAATGATGAGGATATCGATCATGCTGCGCTTGGATCAAAGGGTGAATCGTAAAACCGTACGTTATGCAGGGGCAGATGGCGGGGCAATGAACACAGGATTTTTATAACCCTGCTACCGCTAATCAGCGGCATACACAGGTTTAGCGTAACCCTAAACCATGTCATCAAGGGGCTTCATGAAGATCCTACGCAACGTGCTGGAAGCCTCCCTACTCGATGAAGCCAGGGAACTTTGAACCCAGAGTGCCCATCAGCAGCCCAAACCAGGCAGGCAACTTTTTATGAAAGGTACAGTGAGCTACTGTGATCTCCGTGGGACTCTGTTAAGCATAGTCAAGCCGAACCGCTAGGTCGACCTGCTTTATGGACACTTTGGTTATGGACGATCCTGTAATGGATACGGTGGCTTGCTCATTGCCCACTAGCTGCGTGGTGCCCGTTTATAAATCGCCTAAAGACTATCAGGCCTACCGCATTAGCCCTGGTGACAGTAACCGTTTGGCCCTGGTGTTTGACCCTACCATTGCCGATATGTCGCTCACCTACTGCGTCGAAATTTTTGATGTAGGTGGCAAAACTCCCCCCAACCGCCACCAGGTCGCGGTCGAAATGTTCTTTGTGCTCAAGGGCGAAGGTCGCGCTACCTGCGACGGCAAAACCGTGGCCATCTGCGCCGGAGACAGCATTTTGGTACCCCCGAACGGCGTTCATGTAGTCGAGAATACTGGCTCATCCCGGCTCTATACCCTCTGCATCATGGTGCCCAACGAAGACTTCGCGGAGCTGATTCGCAGCGGCACCCCAGTCGAGCTCGACGACGAAGACCTCGCCGTACTGGGACGGCACGATGCCCCTCACCCCATATCCGTAGCCCCGTAGCCCCGTAGCCCCATAGGATAGGCACTGCCCATCAGCCCCCCATTACACGTCATCAACCCTTGCCTATATTGCCCCCTGGTCCCTACACCGTTGCACCCAAGCAGACGCTAAGGCTGGACTTAGCTTCCCCATCAGATAAAAGGGGAGGCGAGCGGGAGCCAGCCGAGGCAGAGAGTACTATCGCTGTTCACCTCGACGCCGATGTGTACTATCCAGTGGGGGAGGGGCCGTTTCCGGTGCTGCTGATGCGGCAGCCCTACGGACGCGCGATCGCCTCTACGGTGGTCTACGCCCACCCCACCTGGTATGCCAGCCACGGCTATATCGTCGTGATTCAAGACGTGCGCGGGCGAGGCACATCTAGCGGCGAATTCGACCTGTTTCGCCACGAGGCCAACGACGGCTACGCCACGGTGCAGTGGGCCGCCGCCCTGCCCCAGAGCAGCGGGGCGGTAGGCATGTACGGCTTCTCGTACCAGGGCATGACTCAGCTGTATGCAGCGGCGCAGAAACCGCCTGCGCTCAGGGCGATCGCCCCCGCTATGGTAGGCTACGACCTCTATACCGACTGGGCCTACGAAAACAGTGCCCTGCCCCTGCAAATTGGCCTGGGTTGGGCAATCCAGATCGCCGCCGAAACCGCTCGGCTAGAGCAAGATGAGGTAGCCTACCAGGCGCTGCACCAGGCTGGCCACGCCCTACCGCTAGGGGATGCCATCCCGGCTTGGCCCCAGGTGCTCAAGACCTACGCCCCGGACTCGTTTTTTCACCAGTGGCTCGACCATCCCCAGCCCGATCGCTACTGGCAAGAGCTACAGCCCGATTTAACCAATGTAAACCTGCCCATGCTGCACATTGGCGGCTGGTACGACCCCTACCTGCGCGGCGACCTGCGCCTGTACCAGCAGATGGTGGCGCAGAATAATGCTCCCCAAGCGCTGTGGATTGGCCCGTGGGGTCACCTACCTTGGGGCCGCCGAGTGGGCGCTATTGACTTTGGCCCCGAGGCCGATAGCCCGATCGATCGCCTGCAAATCCGCTGGTTTGACCGTTTTCTGAAAGGGCAGCCTGCGGCAGCTTCCCCAACTCAGCCAATTCAGCTCTTTGTCATGGGGGTAAACCAGTGGCAGGGGCGCGATCGCTGGCCCACTGACCCAGGCCAACCCTTCTACCTCACCAGCACTGGCCTGGCAGGATTGCGTGGGGACGACGGCAGTCTCACCCCTGATCTATCTCAGGTAGAACACTTGGCCCAGCCTCAAGACGTTATTGTGCACGACCCTTGGCGACCGGTGCCCTCTCTAGGGGGCCACTGCGGCCTACCTTCTGGCCCCTTTGATCGGGCGGCCATCGACAGCCGCACCGACGTCCTTACCTATACAACCGACTCCTTGCCGGAGGATTTGACGCTGATTGGCACCCCCACCGCCCTTCTCTACTGCCAGGCCGATGCCCCTAGCTTCGACCTCAGCGTCGTGCTGTCTGAAGTACATACCGATGGCAGAGTGATGAATCTCACCCAGGGCCACTGCCGAGTCGATCACCCCAATCCGTCTGATCTCAAGCCCCAGGCCGTCACGCTGCCCCTGCAACCCACCGCCAGCACCCTGGCTGCTGGCCATCGGCTGCGGCTGAGCGTGGCAGCGGCCTGCTTTCCGGCCTATGCAGTCAACAGCGGCACTGGGGCTGGTTACGGCGATTGCCCCCAGATTGACCATCGCGTGATTACCCTTACGGTCGCCCACGGGGCTCACTACCCCTCCTGTATCCAACTGCCGAGGGATGAGAGGGCGACGGGCGATCGCTAAGCTGTAAATAACAGTGCTCAGGGCAGGGCTATTAAATTGACGCTAGAACTGGGGCAGCGAGGCGGCTTGCAACTGCTCTTCGCTAAACCACCTGAAAACGTCCTCACCAAAGGACCGTTGCGATAAAAACGTAAAGAATAAAAAAAGTCGGCCCCCTAGGGAAGCCGACTCAAGTGATACTAAAATATCTTCGTTGTTCTCTCAATCTGGAAGAAACCACTACAAACCCGGCACTTTTAGCAGTGCTAGCCGTTAGATAATTTTTCCGGTAGAGGGCTCTCATCTCCTCCGTTTTCTATTGTAACAACAAGTACAGATTTTCATTAACACAATCTCTACTAATTGTGTGGAGGTTTCATAACTTAAGCTAATGAGCAAATGTACTCAGTAATTTCTCGGATACCCCAACAGAACGCCTGGTCTGCCCTGAAATTCTGACGAAACTTGTTCAGGCTAGGTCTTTAGGCCACAAGGCATTGTTGCCAGCATTCAGCATCGCTGCCAATCTCACCGGCTACAGCGCCTTGCCTAGACCAACTCCAAGGGCTTAGCCACCTGCATTTGTTCGACCCGGCGGGGCTGCCCCCAGATCACGGTTTCGTGTTTGTAAATCACCATGCCGGGGCGAGCGCCCTTGGGCTTGTAGACATGCTTGGGCTGGGTATAGATTACGGGTACCTGGTCGGCCTGGCGGGCGCGGCTAAAGTAGGCAGACAGGTCAGCAACAAATTGCAAATCGCGATCGCTAGCGACCTGCCCCGCCTCCAGCCGCAGCAGCACGTGGCTGCCCGGTATTTCCTGGGTGTGAAACCAGAGGTCATAGTCGGTAGCTACGGTAGAAATGAGCAGGTCGTTTTGGCGATTGTTGCGGCCCACCAGCACGGGCAGACCGTCGGGAGTTTGGAGGTGGCGAAAGCCTTCATCGTTCGCCTTGCGATCGCTGGGGCGATAGTCGGGTGAGGCCATATAGCCCTGCTGAATCAGCTCGTTGCGAATGTCGATCAGCGCCTCTAAATCGGCTAGCTCATCGTAGGTAGGAATTTGGCTCAGGGCCGCTTCCACCTGTTCTAAATAAGCCAGTTCGGCCTGTACCTCCGCGAGCAGGGGGGCCACGGCATCTTTAGCCCGCTTTAGCTTTTGGTGCTGTTTGTAAAGGCGCTGGGCCTGCTGAATTGCGGTTTTGTCGGGGTCAATGGCCAAACTGACCGGTTCACCGGTCTCAAAATCATCCACGGTGAGCTGAGTCAGGCCGGGCTGCCATTGGTAGCTATAGGTCATCAACAAGTCGGCCTGCTGGCGGTACTGGTCGGCCTGGGCCGACTGGTCGAGGCGTTGCTCAAAGGTATTGGCCTTTTGCCGCAGTTTGTCGAGCACGCCCTTGAGCTTTTGCTGAATCTGGTTGCGAATGCGATCGAACTGCTGCAGGTTTAGCTCGCGGCGATAGTACTGATTCAGCAGGGTATGCACGTCGGCGACGGGGGCTACCCTATCCCAATCGAGCACCGTATAGCCGCCGTCGGCCCAGCCGGGGAAAAACTCACGCTTGTCTAAACACGTTAGCCAGCGCTGCCAAACCTCAAACAGGCGATCCCAGTCAGCCTGGGTGAGGG
>NZ_JADEXE010000374.1 GCF_015207265.1 Nodosilinea sp. LEGE 07298
GCCATGCGTTGACCGACCTGGGTGCCGATCGCCTGAAATTCAGGGATATCGACGTACTGCACGCCCTTGTAGGGGGTCGGTTTGGGGGAGGGGTTGGTGATATCGGCGGACTGAATCGAGTTCAGCACGATGTCGGCGAAGGGGGCGGCGGCCTGGTAGTTGGGGTTTGCGTAGGTGGACTTGCGGGTGCCCGGTGGCACAGCGACCCAGCCATACTCGTCTGCCACCAGCTGGACGTACTCCTTGGAGGTGGCCCAAGCGACAAAGCGCTCGGCGGCTTCGGGCGACTGGGAGGTTTCGGGAATCGCTAAGGCCCAGGACCACAGCCAGTTCGAGCCATTCGGGTAAGACTCGACCGGGGCGCGGGCGAACCCAACCACGTCGGCCACCTGGGATTCGTCCGGGTTCGAGAGCAGACCAGCGGCGACGGTGGCGTCGATCCACATGCCGCACTTGCCGGTCGAGAACAGGGCCAGGTTTTCGTTGAACCCGTTAGAGCTAGCTCCGGGGGGGCCGTACTGGTTCATGACGTCCACGTAGTAACTGACGGCGTTTTGCCACTCGGGGGTGTTGATGGTAGGGTTCCAGTCCATGTCAAACCAGCGGCCGCCAAAGGTGTTGACCAAGGTGGTGAGAAAGGCCATGTTCTCGCCCCAGCCCGGCTTGCCCCGCAGGCACATGCCGTAGACGCCGTTCTCCGGGTCGTGGACCTGGCTGGCCCATTCAGCCACCTGCTCATAGTTAGGACTTTGGGGCACCGTAATGCCCGCCTCGTCAAACAGGTCGGTGCGGTAGTAGAGCATCGAGCTTTCGCCGTAGAAGGGCACCGCGTAGAGGGTGTCTTCGTAGGAGAGTCCGGTGCGAATGGGGTCGATCAGGTCGTCGACATCGTAGTTGGCGGGCAGTCCGTCGAGCGATCGCAGCCAGCCCCGCCTGGCCCAAATCGGCGCTTCGTAAGACCCAATCGTCAAGACATCGAACTGGCCGCCCTGGCTGGCCACATCGGTGGTGGTGCGCTGGCGCAGAATGTTTTCTTCCAGCACGACCCAGCGCAGCTCGATATCGGGGTTATCGGCCTCGAACTGGCTCGACAGATCTTGCATGACCACCATGTCGCCGTTGTTGACGGTGGCAATGGTCAGGCGAGTTTTGCCGCCCGCTTGCGGCCCTGCCGAACAGGCGTTGACAAGCTGCACCAGCAGGAGGCCAATCAGGAAGGCCACCAGCCCTCTGGCACACCTACTAGCACGGCGAAAAAGGTGCATCGCACGGCTCCTCGAATTTCAAAAAGATAAACTAAGTTGAATTTATGCCCTAGCAGTGGGCAAAAGCCCAATAATGGAATCATACTGATGTCGCTTCCCAAGGGTGAGACGTTCAGTAGTATTCGCAACAATTCTTGATTGCAGTTCTCACACTGAGGCCAGCTTTATGAGCGCGACGGCAACCTATGCTTTCCAGGGCAAAACCATCCTGATTACCGGCGGGGCGGGGGAAATCGGCAGGGCCACCGCCCACCGATTTGCCGCCGATGGGGCAACTGTTGTGTTGCTGGATATTAACGAAACTAAGCTGACCGAGGTAGCCCAGGCGCTAAAAGACGGCGGCAGTCCGGTTCATACTTTTCGTTGCGATGTGACCAACCCTGATCAGGTGAAACAGGTGTTTGCAGCAGCGGCTGAGCAGACGGGGCAGATTCACTACGTCTTTAACAACGCGGGCTACCAGGGTGCGTTTGCCAAAACAGACGAGTATCCTGAGCAGGATTTTCAAAAGGTGATTGATATCAACGTGGTGGGCGTTTTTCACGTGCTCAAAGCCGCTGCCCAAACCCTGCGCGATGGCGGTGGCGGGGCGATTGTCAATATGGCCAGCCACGCTGGGGTCGATGGGCCGCCCAACATGCTGGCCTACGCTGCCTCCAAGTTTGCGGTGATCGGCATGACCCAGACGGCGGCCAAAGACCTGGCCCCCTACGGCATTCGCGTCAATGCCCTGTCGCCGTCGCTGATTGGCCCCGGCTTTATGTGGACCCGGCAGACGGAACTACAGGCGGGGGTCGGCTCCCAGTATTTTGATGCCGACCCCAAGGTCGTCGAGCAGCAGATGATCAACTCAGTGCCCCTGCGGCGGTTGGGGAAGCTGGCAGAAGTCGCCAACGGCGTCGCCTTTCTGATGAGCGATGAGGCCAGCTACATCACCGGGTTCAATTTAGATGTCACAGGGGGGCAGTAGAAATGAGCAAATATTCCCTGATGGAAGTAATGCTCAATCTATCTTTAGGCAGATCTTTAATCGCCTAAGATCTTTCTTGAGGCGGTGGTGGGTTTCTGAGGTGAGCGATGGAAGAAAATTATCCAGAAAAGCGCGATGGTCGGAAACCGGCCCAGCAGGGCCATCGCAAACTTGACCTGGCGGCCCATGCAGCCTGGCTATACTACATCGCTGGCAACACCCAGGAAGAAATTGCCTGCAAGCTGAACGTGTCGCGGCAGTCGGCCCAGCGGCTGGTGGCGCTCGCCGTCAGCGAAAAGCTGATCAAATTTCGCCTCGACCATCCCCTCAGCCACTGCATTGCCCTGGCCGAGGCCCTGCGGGATAAATTTGCGCTCTCTCTGTGCGAAGTGGTTCCCAACTCCGCTGACGGCAGCGACCCCTACAGCGGTTTGGGGGTCTGCGCGGCCACCCACCTGGAAACCTACCTGTTGGCAAAATCGCCCTCCGTGCTGGCCTTTAGCTCGGGCCGTACCCTGCGGGCCATGGTCGATCAAATTCCGTCGATGGATCAGCCCCAGCACAAGATCGTCTCGATTGTGGGCAACATGTCGCACTACGGGTTAGCGGGTCGCCACGAGGTGGTCATGCACCTGTCTGACCGGGTGGGCTCGCAGACCTACCCGGTACCCACGCCAGCGGTGGCCACCAGCGTGGAAGAGCGCGACCTGCTGCAGACCCAGCGATCGTTCACCGCCGTCAAAGCGCTGGCGGAGCAGGCTAAAGTCACCTTCGTTGGCGTCAGCCACATCGCCTGGAACGCCCCCCTGCATGAGGATGGCTTTATCAACGAGACCGAACTGACCGAGCTGATTGAGCTGGGGGCGGTGGGCGAAATTGCGGGCTGGGCCTTCGACGCCCAGGGCATGTTGCTGCGCCAGGGCACCAACACCCGTGTGGCTGGCGTACCCCTCCAGCAGCCGGCCCAGCGCCTGGTGATTGGCGTCGCTTGCGGGCCGCGTAAAACCGAAGCCATTCTCGCCGCCCTAAAGGGCCAGCTGATCAGCGGGCTGATTACCGATGAAGCGGTGGCCACAGCCCTTTTGGCCAAATGATGAGCCCCTTTCCCCAGGTCAACGGAGGCCTGCTAACCCATTTGGAGAAAACCATGACCGAGCCTGTTATTTGCCTGGGAGAATGCTTAGTCGATCGCCTGTTTGAGGTCGGCCAGAACCGCCAGCATTCTTCAACAGAATGGACGGACTACCCCGGCGGTGCGCCTGCCAATGTCGCTACCGCGATCGCAAAACTGGGCACCCCCACCCGCATGGTTAGCTGCCTGGGCCAGGACGACGTGGGCGACTGGCTGACTCAGGTGTTGCAGGAGCAGGGAGTCGCCTGCCAGATTCAGCGCTACGCCGATGCCCCGACTCGCATTGTGCTGGTGGAGCGGGATGAGACGGGCGATCGCAACTTCATCGGCTTTAGCGCCCCCGACCCCGCCGCCTTTGCCGATGCCCACCTAGCTCCTGAGTGGATTGACGGCGTTGATTTTGCGGGGGTGAAGTATCTGGTGATGGGGACGCTGGGCCTGGCTTACCCCACTACCGCCAGCGCTATGGCGCTGGCGCGCGATAAGGCCCAGCAGGCCGGAACCAAGATCGTGATTGACTTGAACTGGCGTCCGGTGTTCTGGTCTGACGTAGAGCTTGCGCCGCCCAAAATTCACGAATTTTTGAAGGCCGCCGACCTGCTCAAGCTCTCACGAGAAGAAGCCCTGTGGCTGCTGGATACAGATTCCGCTGCTGAGATTTGTCAACAGTTCCCCCAGTGTGAAGCTGTGCTGCTCACCGACGGGGGCAACGGCAGCACCTGCGCCACCAAGCAGCACAGCCTTTCGCTGCCCGCCTTTGCCGTCGACAGCATCGATACCACCGGAGCTGGAGATGCGTTTCTGGCCGGATTTCTGCACCAGCTTTGCCAGCGGGGCTGGGAGAGCCTGCAATCGGCTGAAACAGTTAAGGACATGCTGCGCTACGCCAGCTCTGTGGGGGCACTGACGACGCTGAAACCAGGGGCGATCGCCGCCCAGCCCACCCCCCAGGCGATCGATGCCTTTTTGCAAAGCCAGGCGGCGGCATCTAGCCCCGATCCCTGAGGGCGAATGCCATTCGCCCCTAGCCAGATACCCAATTCAAAAAAGGCAACCCTGTAGGGGCAAACGGCGTTTGCCCTAAACAAGTCGGGGCAGGCACCAAAATTTAGCGCGATCGCCCCTCAAACCAGCTCCAGCCCAATCTCAAAGCGGCCTGCGTAGCCCTCCCCATCCTGAGTCGCCGGCAGCACGAGCTGCTCGCCGCCACTGCGAAAGATGCCGTCATTTGAGTTGCGGGTGGTGCGCTGACCGCGATCGCTGTAGGGGGCCTGGGCGTAGACGCGATCGCTCAAAGCATCGTCAAAGTAAAGCTGTGAGGTAAATTCGTAGCCCTGACTGGCGGCGGTACTGCCGCGAATTTTGAAATGAATATGCACGGTTCGCCCTGGGTACCAGCCGGGATAGATGGTGGTGAACTCAGCCGTGCCGTCAGCATTGGTGACCTGAGCACCGCGCAAGAACGTTTGGCCCAGAGTGTTGGCTTGGCGATCGCTCACATCCGAGTAGGCCCCAGTGGCATCGCAGTGCCAGACATCAACAATGGCCCCGGCCAGCGGCACACAGGCATTTTCGCCCACCTGCGACACCCGAAACTGCAGCTTGAGGGGCACGCCCGGTTTGACTGCCCCCGTCGCTGAATCAGCGCGAATATCCGCTCGATTCAGCCCTTCGTCAACAAAGTAGGGGCCTTCGGTTTGCTGGGGTCGCACGGTGCAGGCGGGGGCTGCCGTGCCGGTTGGGGTTTGGGCTACGGTGCCGCTAAGTTCAGCTGAGGCAGATGGTCTACGAAAACAACCCATCAGTGAAACCATTAGGGTGCCGCCGAGAAAACCCAGGGCGTCTCGGCGCTTGAGGCGGAAGCCATCCATTCCAGATACGTATTGTCTTGGCATAACGATAGGGGCTTTGCTATATCAACAGCATCCATTGGGCCAAATAAAAATGACGCTTTACCCTAAGCTTGCATTACAGCGCTGTCACCAAGCGGAAGACTCCCTACCGGACAGCCTTCAGCGACTCGTAGAGCGGGGTATAGCGCTCAAACGCCGCATCATAGGCGTCCTGCTGCTGAGGCTGTACCGCCTCGATCGCATCCGGCAGCATCTCAAACGCCTCTTCCAGGGTTGAATACGCC
>NZ_JADEXE010000375.1 GCF_015207265.1 Nodosilinea sp. LEGE 07298
CATCCTCAATGCCATGGTGGCCCATGACACCTTATGGCAAGCCCCAGCTTGCTCTCTGCCGCCAGCCGCCACCCCCGTGGCAGCTACTACATAGCAGGGTGAGCTTGACGATCAAGATAATCGCTACAGCGTCTACAGTCGCTGGCTTGAAGCTGGTATTTTCTCTCCCAGAGATCTCCCCAGTACTATATAACCGGCTGGGTTGACGAAACCGTCGATAATATCAACAGCTCGTTCTTTTAACCTACGGCCAGAGCACCTATAGGCATAGCATCGCCAGTAGCGCCAACGGCACCAACGCAATTTTTTGAGCAGCCGTAGCTATATCAAACTCTAATACTTTTTTAACCTATTATGCGTTTGGAAAGCTCGTCGGATCTAATGGCTGCCCGTCAGCTTGTTTACGTCTTCTTCTACCATAAAGAGTATAGATTTAATTTGTTGAAACCTCTTACATATCCATTACCTTATGTCTAAGCTTATTTTGATTCGCCACGGGCAAAGTCTATGGAATGCGGCCAACAAGTTCACGGGTTGGGTCGATGTGCCCATGAGCGAGAGGGGGCGAGCGGAAGCGACGATTGCTTCGTGTAAGTTGCGAGATGCAGGCTACACCGTCGATATTTGTTTCACCAGTATGCTAATTCGGGCGATCGAAACAGCGATCGTTTGCCTTACCGAATGTGATGAAGTGCGCAATGGTCGTATACCCTACATCTGGCATGATCCGGCTGAACCTGACTGGCACGGTTGGGATCACCACGTCGGCCAACCTGAGCAAGAACTCAAGATTATTCGTTCGCCTGCCCTAGATGAGCGCTACTATGGCGACCTCCAAGGTTTGAACAAAGCCGAAATGGCAGAAAAATTTGGGGAAAAACAGGTTCACCTCTGGCGGAGATCTTACGATGTGCGCCCGCCAGGCGGCGAAAGTTTAGCTGATACAGTCAAGCGGACGGTGCCTTTTTTTGAGCAATGTATTTTGCCAGAACTTCAGGCTGGAAAAAATGTGATGGTAGCAGCCCACGGCAATTCTTTGCGATCAATATTGATGTATATCGATCGTCTTGGCGAAGATGAGGTGGCCATTTTAGAACTGGCCACAGGCGTGCCCATTCTATATGACGTCGATGCCGAGGGTACTTTTACCAACAAAGAGGTATTAACACAATAGTGTTCTCAGCTTTGCCCTATGGCCTGCTCGTCTACCCATTGCAAGCTTCTTAACTTACAGCCTTTAGTGCATTGCTTCGCGAATGCACCCTACAAATTGGACTGTCAGAAGGCTATGACAGGGTAAATGGCACCGATTGGACTACGTTTGTAATACGCTCATCGTAGTCCAATCGGGAATACGAGCGTCGCCATGCCTCACAGCTCTGGCAAACTCATGCGCGTGCTCACCCGATGGGTATAGCAGAAGCGCTGAAGCTCAAGTTCTAGCAGCGACTTAGCTTCGTCGTTACGATGATGAAAGCTCTTCAGGATACTGCGATGAAAGTAAAGCACGTTATCAACCTTCACAAAGGCGCTACCGCCGTTTACATCGCGGCCCTGATGGTGGTTTACCAAAATTTTGGCGTGGGGCCATGGGTGTACCTGGCGCTGCACGGCACCTACGGCCTGCTGTGGCTGCTAAAAGATCGCCTGTATCCCGACAAGCAGTGGGAGCAACCCATTTCGCTAGGGGCCGGAGCTTTCACCTTCGGGTTTTTGGGTCTCTACTGGGTGGCTCCCTTTTTGCTGATTAGCCAAGGAGTAGAGCCGCCGTTGCCGCTGGTAGCCGCTGCGATCGCCCTCAATATCCTCGGCGTATTTCTGCACTACGTCAGCGATGCTCAAAAGTACTTCACCCTCAAGTATCAGCCGGGGCTAATTACCGAAGGTTTGTTTGCCCGCTGCCGCAACACCAACTACCTGGGCGAGATTTTGATCTACTTCTCCTTTGCCCTGCTGGCGATGCACTGGCTGCCCTTTGCTATTTTGGGGCTGGTTGCGGCTCTAGTGTTTGTGCCCAACATGCGAAAAAAAGACGAGTCGCTGTCGCGCTATCCAGCGTTTGCGGACTATAAGGCGCGATCGGGGTTGCTGTTGCCGCAGTTGTTTGGCGGTGCCCAACCTGAGGCTCAAACCACATCCGCTGAGTCCCCTAACTAAAGGACTAATTCAAGAGCTTCTCCACGCCAGCATACCCGAGGGTCTATGATCTAAGGGTTCATGACCCGGCTGCCCATGACTCTGTTTACTCTGCGCTCCGCCACCAAAGACTTTGGCATCAAGGAAATTCTCCGCGATGCCAGCTTTAGCCTGGACGAGGGCGACAAGGTGGGCCTGATTGGCACCAACGGATCCGGCAAATCGACCCTGCTGAAGATGATTGCGGGGCTAGAGCCCTTCGACGGCGGTGATTTTTGGGTCAACCCTGGGGCCAAGATTGTTTACCTGCCCCAACAGCCCGACTTTGAGGCCGATCGCACCGTCCTAGAGCAGGTCTTTGCTGACGCAGGCGAGCAGATGGCGCTGATTCGCGAGTATGAAGATATCTCGCACCATATGGCCCAGGGCACAGGCGATGCCGATGCCCTGATGGCTCAGCTCTCGACCGTATCTGAAAAAATTGCTGCCGCTGATGCCTGGGACCTAGAAACCAGCGCCAAGGCCATTCTCAGCAAGCTGGGCATTGACGACTTTGATACCAAAGTGGGCGATCTGTCGGGGGGGTATAGAAAGCGGGTGGCGATCGCCGCTGCCCTACTGGCCGACCCCGATGCCCTGCTCATGGATGAGCCCACCAACCACCTCGATGCCGAATCGGTGGAGTGGCTGCAAAGCTACCTGAGCGGCTTTCGCGGTGCGCTGCTGCTGATTACCCACGATCGCTATTTTCTCGACCAGGTTACCAACCGTATTCTTGAGATCGATCGCGGCGACCTCTACGGCTACGCAGGCAACTACGCCTATTACTTGGAAAAAAAGGCGTTATCTGAAGCCGCCGATGTCAGTTCGCAAAAGAAGCATGCTGGCGTACTGCGCCGCGAGCTGGAATGGCTGAAGCGCGGCCCTAAGGCTCGTAGCACCAAGCAAAAGGCCCGCATCGATCGCATCGGCGACATGCAAAACCGCGAGTTCAAAGAATCTCTCGGCAAAGTAGATATCTCCACCGTCGGTCGCCGCATCGGCAAAAAGGTGATCGAGCTGGAGGATGTCTCTAAAAGCTACGAAGACCGGCTTCTGTTTAAAGACTTTACCTACGCCTTTGCCCCCGACGATCGCATTGGCATCATTGGCCCCAACGGCGTCGGCAAATCGACCCTAATGAACGTAATTACCGGACGGCTGGAACCCGACAGCGGCTCTGTCGATATTGGCACCACTATCCACGTTGGCTACTTCGACCAGCATTCCGAAGACCTGTTTGCCAACCCTAGCCAGCGGGTGATCGAATACCTCAAAGAAACCGCCGAACTGGTTACCACCAATGACGGCAGCGTGATCACAGCCTCCCAAATGCTGGAGCGGTTCTTGTTCACCTCAAACCAGCAATATTCACCACTTGAAAAACTCTCCGGCGGCGAGCGACGGCGGTTGTTTTTGCTGCGGGTGCTGTTGTCGGCCCCGAACCTGCTGATTCTCGACGAGCCTACCAACGACCTCGATGTGCAAACCCTCGGCGTGCTGGAAGAATACCTGGAGGAGTTCAACGGCTGTGTGATTGTGGTCTCCCACGATCGCTACTTTCTCGATCGCACCGTCAACACCATCTTTGCCTTTGAGGGCGACGGCGTGCTGCGCAATTATCCGGGCAATTACTCGGTCTATTTAGATCACAAAAAAGCGGCCTCAGACACCCAAAAGGAGAATGGAAAGGCCGCTGCCAGCAAAGCCCAAGCCACTGCATCTGCCCAGACGGTAGCTAAGTCAGAGCCAACTCCCGAGGTCAAGGCCAAAAAGCTCTCCTACAAAGAAAAGCGAGAATATGAGCAGCTTGAGGCCCAAATTCCCGCTATGGAAGCTGAAAAAGCAGCGCTAGAAAAACAACTCTACGGTAACCCCCCCAGCGATTACGCTGAGGTTGCCAAACTCTCCGAGCGCCTAGGCCAACTCACCACCACCATCGACACTTCTACCGAACGCTGGATGGAGCTAGCCGAGCGCGTGGAGTAAGCCTATCAGGGGCTTCCAACCGTACCCAATGCGAGACAGAAGAATCGGCGGCAGGGTGCCGCCGACAGGAGTCGCAAAGGGAAGGCTAATCCTGAATGATGAGAAGCCGCTCCTCAATTCAGGAGAGGGCGATTATTGAGCTGGGGTGGCGCGATTGTTGGGGCTTTGGGAGTTGGGTGCCACAACACCGGGCAGGTTAGAATCCTGGTTTTGCTGCATGTCCATCCCAGGCCGCTGCTGCTGGTTAGGATAGCTATTTCCCTGACCGGGGACAGCGCGGTTGTTAGGGCTTTGGGAGTTGGGTGCTACAACACCGGGCAGGTTAGGATCCTGGTTTTGCTGCATGTCCATCCCAGGCCGCTGCTGCTGGTTAGGGCTGGTGCTTTGGCCAGGGGTAGCGCGATTGTTAGGGCTCTGGGAGTTGGGTGCTACAACACCAGGCAGGTTAGGATCTTGGTTTTGCTGCATATCCATCCCAGGCCGCTGCTGCTGGTTAGGGCTGGTGCTTTGGCCAGGGGTAGCGCGATTGTTAGGGCCTTGGGAGTTGGGTGCTACAACACCGGGCAGGTTAGGATCTTGGTTTTGCATATCCATCTCAGGCCGCTGCTGCTGGTTAGGGCTGGTGCTTTGGCCAGGGGTAGCGCGGTTGTTAGGGCTTTGGGAGTTGGGCGATACAACACCGGGCAGGTTTGTATTTTGACCTTGGTTGGTGCGATTGCTAGCGCCATAGCGGTTGGATTGGTAGTCATTCATCCAAAGTTCGCCGTCCATAGGCACGGCGCGGTTGTTGGGTCCTAAATCGTCGGGGGAAAGGACACCTCTGGTCAAGCTATTTTGGCGAAGTTCAAACCGGCTCATTACCCCTTCGTTGGAGTAGGTAGCAGCCGAACTAATGTCGGTTTGAGCTTTAGCAGTCGATCCTACGGCCAAGGCCATAGTGGCAGACAAAGAACATAGAATAAAGCGTTTCATTGCGTCTCCTTGTGTAGTCATTTGAATTGAGTGCTGAGCAGCAAACTTATAATCGTTCTATAGATTTAAACGTGAGTCAGCATTCAAGCAGTTAAGTGCTAGCTGAAATTGTTTATAAGTGGGTTTGCTGCATTTCCTTAACTTAACGGCAATATAAGCATCATCAATCGACTGATAGTTGGAGATTGACTGTACTAAAGACGCTTCTATAGAAAGAGAGAAAGACCTTACTAATTGTGGCTCTCCTGGGATCACTATGCAGCGGTTGGAGAAAAATGCCAGCAGATTAGGCATCGGAGGCGGAATCGCTCAAAATTAGTGAATCCGTAGCCAGAGCGCTTAATCAACTTCAAACGCGTGTTGAT
>NZ_JADEXE010000376.1 GCF_015207265.1 Nodosilinea sp. LEGE 07298
GGGTTGTACCGCCCAATTGGGCGGCGGCAACGGGGATGGTTTTCATCTCTTCGCGGGTCATGAAGGTGAGGGCAAATAGGTACTCATTCCACGCAAAGATAAAGGCCAGAATGCCAGTTGTGACCAGGGCGGGTAGGGTCATGGGCAGCACAATGCGCCCGAGCATTTGCAGGGTGTTGTAGCCGTCCACGCGGGCCGAGTCTTCTAAATCTTTGGGCAGCTGCTGAAAGAAACTGCGCATGACCAAAATGGTCAGGGGCAGGTTGATGGCCGTGTAGGGAATAATCAACGCCAGGTAGTTGTTGGCCAGCCCAAAGACGCGCACCACTTCGAGCAGGCCCAGAAACAGCAAAATGTAGGGGAACAGGGTGACCACCAGCACCAGCGCCAGAATAATTTGCTCTCCCGGAATCCGCAGGCGAGCCAGGGCATAGGCCGCAGGCGAGCCCAGCGCCAGGCACAGCAGCGTGGAAATAATCGCGACTAGAGCGCTGTTAAACATGTAGATGTGAAACTGGTTGAGCCTGAATAAATTTAAATAGTGTTCAAAAGTAAGCTGATCGAGGCCAGGAAAGTACACCACCGAGTCGGCGGTGATGGCGGCATTGGTTTTGATTGATGTCAGCACCTGCCACAGCACCGGGGCTAGGCTGAAGATGACCGTAAATGCGATCGCCAGCCAGAGCAGCACCCGCATCCAGGAAATGCCGCGATCGCTGGACTGGGGAGGAGCGGTGGGCGGAGATGTGGTTTGAGGAACGCTAGTCATGGGTAGGTTGAAAGGGATTTTGGATTGGGGCTTTTGGATTGAAGATTAAGAGGTTTCTGCTCCAAAATCTAAAATCCAAAATTGAGATCATTCGGTTTTAGCCCGCAGGCGAGAGATATAGAGCGCAGTCATCGCCACGACCGCCACCAGCACCAAAAAGGTTACCGTCACCAGGGCGGCTCCGTAGCCAAAATCGAGGTAGCGCATTACGGCGGCGTAGATATAAATCGACACCATCTCTGTGGCACCGCCGGGGCCGCCGCCCGTCATCACCTGAATCAGGTCAAAAATGCCAAAGGACTGAGCAAAACGGAACAGCATGGCAATCACAATCTGCGGCGCAATCAGCGGCAGCGTGATCTGCCGAAAGCTCTGCCAGGGGCTAGCTCCATCCAGGGCATGGGCCTCGTAAAGATCTTGAGAAATCGACTGCAGCCCCGCCAGCAGCAAAATCGCCACAAACGAGGTCGTCTTCCACACGTCGGCCCCAATCACCGCCACCATAGCCCAGACAGGTTCGCCCAGCCAGTTTACCGGGTTGGCAATTAGCTGTAGTCGCAGCAGCAGGTCGTTCCAAACGCCAAACTCGGTGTTAAAGATCCAGCGCCAGGCCAGAGCAATCAAGGCAGTGGGTAAAGCCCAAGGCAGAATTGCGATCGTTCGTACCCAGCCCCGACCCCGAAAGGCCTGATCGAGGCAGAGGGCAATAATCAGCCCCAAAATCAGCTCAAAGAATAGGGTGAATACGGTAAAAACAGCCGTATTCCGCATACTTTGCCAAAACCGCCCGTCCTGTACCATCTGCGCATAGTTGTCTAGGCCGCTAAACACAGGCTCTAGATTGGTGCTGAGGTTTTCGGTAAAAAAGCTGAGCCAAAAGGCCCGCAAAATTGGAAAGGCGTAGACCAGCAGCAGTAGCAGCGTCGCCGGTAGCAGCAGCAGCAAGCCGGTTCGCTGTTCCCGCTGGCGAATGTAGTCTTTAGTCATCCTTCGTTTCCTCTACCCATCTCACCATCCTTCATCCTCACCATCGCCCCAGGGCAGCAGCCCTGCCGTCTAAACTCTCTGAACAAAATCTTCGGTAACGACTCATCCATCCACACCCAAGACCCGACGGCTTTCGCCCGCAGCGGCCCGCATAGCGGCTTCTGGGGTCATTTGATCGGTAATGGCGGCGCTCAGGTAGCGCTGCAGGATATCTGAGAGCTGAGCGTACTGCCCCACCGGAGGGCGCGGAACAGCAGTTTCAGCCACTTCGAGCAGCTGTTCGTAGTGGGGAAACACAGCCAGCACCTCAGGATCGGTGAAGAGGGCGCGGCGACTGGGCACGTAGGCAAATTCAGTAATGAAATCTTTCATCGGGCCAGGGCTGGTGAAAAACTGCACCACGCGCCAGGCTTCTTCAAGGTGAGGAGTGGTGGCAGAAATCCCAAAGCCCCAGCCCCCTAAACAGGCGGCAGGTTGTTCGTTTGCGGTGTGCACCATGGGTTTGAGGGCGATGTTGCCAGCTACCGGAGAGCCGTCGCCGTTAGCCTCGGCCCAAGCGTAGGGCCAGTTGCGCATGAAAACCGCATTGCCATTCTCAAACTGACGCAGGGCGTCTTCCTCAATGTAGTTTGTTACACCGGGGGGAGAAATGCCCTGCGCAATGACACCCTTCATAAAGTCAGTCGCTTGAATTGCAGCGGGCTGATCGAGGCCTACTTCTAGAGTGTCTGCGTCGACCCAAAAGCCGCCGTAGCCCGCCACCAGTTCGACAAAATTAGTCACCAGTCCCTCGTACTGTAACCCCTGCCACACAAAGCCCCAGTTCACATCGGTCTGGTCCTGAATGGTTTCTGAGGCCGCAATTAGGTCGGCAAAGGTTGCAGGGGGCTGTAGCCCCACCTGATTGAGCAGGTCGGTGCGGTAGTAGAGCATACCCATGTCGGAGCGAAAGGGCATGCGGTAAAAGCCGTCTTGATACACGCCAGCGGCGACATCGGCCTCTAGAAAATCGGCCAGGTCGGCTTCACTGACGCGATCGGATAAATCCATCAGCCACCCGGCAGCGGCGAATTTGGGAATCCAGACTACATCGGAAAAGAGAATGTCGTAGGGCGAATCACCCAGCAAAAAAGAGGTGGTGTAGAGGTTTTCAACCGCATCGGCCGCGTTGGGGCCGCGCACCATCTCAATGCGAATGTCGGGATTTTCGGCCATAAACTGGTCGGCCAACCCCTGCATTTGGTCGGCCTCTACAGCCCGCAGCAAAAACGAGATGGTGACGGGCTGCTGGGCTCGCACGTAGACCCCAAACAGCAGCGCCCCAGCCGCAACCACCAGAGCCAAAATGATCAGACTCAGCCTGCGTCGGCTGAGGTTTAAGAATCTCAAAAAAGATCTATTAAGCAAAACAAAGCCTGGAAATCTAACGCTCCCAGGCTCGCCGCACAACCAATGCAATCTACTGCAGTCTATGCACAATCTGAGCCTTGCGACTCAGCACCGGCCAACCCAGGCCCTCCTATCAAACTGGAAAGCCTGAGTGCTGGTATCTATCTTAAGACTGAGTTTTAGCCCTGTTGTGGGAGGGGTTTAATTTTCTGGCTGCGGTTCTGGGGTAGGAGCAGGCTGTAGCGGCGAGGTTGGTTCGCTGGGGAAGAGCGGCGACTGAGGCGCAAAGGGGTCATTGCCAGGCTGATTAAAACCAGGAGGTAGCGTTTGATCGTCGAGCCCGTCCTGGGGAAACCCATTGGGAAACCCATCCGGCAGTACGTTCGGATCGGCTAAGCCCGGCTCGGCTTCCCCTGGCCCCAGAGTAGTATCGCTGGGCAGGGTGGCTAGGGCCACGCGATCGCCCCCTACCGCCCGCAGCTGATCGAGCACCGTAACCACGTCTTCGTAACGGGCATCGCGGGAGGCATAGAGCACAATCAGCCCGCCGGGGTTGACCTGGTTAAACTGCAGCAGCACATCGGTGAGCAAGTCGAGGGTGACCGGCTGCTGGTCGAGATAAACCTGGCCCAAACCATCGACGCTGACATAGAGGCGATCGGCCCCCTCACCGACCTGGCCCGGCAGCGCCTGCCCCGTCTGAGCCGTCGGCAAATCCAGGTCGATAGCCTGCTGGCGAGTTAGACCTACCGCCGCCAGAATGAAGAAGGTCAGAATGCAGAAAATAACGTCGATCAGCGGAATAATTTCCAGGCGCACATCCTGGGCAGGCGTGTCGAGCAGATCTACTTTCATGGTGAAGGAATCTCCGTCGAAGGCGCAGTATCGATCGTAGATGAATTGGGCTCGACTGGGGCAACTGGGGCAACTGCAGGCAGCGGCTCAGGCACCGGGGCAAGACCGTGAAGCTGAGCCCAGCTCTGGCGATAGAGCAGCTCTAGCTCGCTGCCCGCCTGGCGAAACATTTTTGCTTGGCCAAAAATAAACCCCTGAAACAAGCGATAAAAGGCCAGAGCTGTAATGGCGATAATTAGGCCAGCGGCAGTACTAATCAATGCTTCGCTAATGCCTAGGGAGGTGCCTGCGGTAGCATCACCGCTGCCCAGATCGCTGATTTGAATGGACCCCAGAGAGTTGATCAGGCCCAGCACCGTACCTAGCAAACCCAGCAAAGGAGCCAGGGCGATGACGGCCTCTAAAATCTTGTCGCCTCGCCCCATGGTGGCCAGTTCTTCGTTAGCAGCAGTTTCTAGGGCGAGGCGAAACACCTCGGGGTCGGGCGACTGCAGCTGGAGGGGGGCCGATAGAAAGCGCCCCATGGGTAGCAGACTAGAGCGTTGGGCGATTTCGGTGGCGGCGGGCCAATCGCGGCGGGCGGCCTCCAGCACTCGACCAGAGACCTCGCGCTCGCGGGTCAGAATGCGCGACCAAAACCAAATCCGCTCTAAAATAGTGCCCACAGCCATGATTGACAGTATGAGCAGCGGCCACATGGCAACGCCGCCACGGGCAAATAGCTCAGTTATATTCACTCAGATCCTCCTATCACCACGGGCCACTCTGTCTGAATTCGACAGCCTGGCCTCTCTCCGGCAAAGCATAATAATTGTAGTGACTTTAGGAACGCTTCAACAGTTTCAGGCCAATTCTATCGGCTGGCGTTCTGCCAGAGCATCTAGAATTAAATCTGCCGTGCGCTGGCAGGCACCGGGCGGCCCCAGTTCTTGGCGCATTTCGGCGTAGCCCGATCGCATGGTCTGGCGGGCAGTTTCGTCGTGCAGCAGGGTGAGGGCGGCGGCGGCGATCGCCTCTGGAGTGGCCTGCCACTGCAACAGTTCGGGCACTACGACCTTGTTTGCGACCAAATTGACTGGCGACACATAAGGCACGTCAAACTTAAGCAGGAAGTGGGCAATGCGGGCGCTGAGGGGGTGAATGCGGTAGGCCACAACCTGGGGCACATCCATCAGGGCAATTTCTAAATTGGCGGTGCCCGATTTAGTAATGGCGACATCGGCGGCGGCGATCGCGACCTTGCTGTCTTCCGTAATGACTCGCCCGTTTAGCCCGTGGGCGGCTACCCCCTGCTCAAAGCTGGCCTGTAGCGCCGGTATCGACACCGGCAGCAGAAAGGTAACCTTGGGGCACTGGGCCTGAATAATTTGGGCCGCCTTGAGCAGTACAGGCATCAGGTACTTGACCTCCTGGCGGCGGGAAGCAGGCAGGAGAGTAACGA
>NZ_JADEXE010000377.1 GCF_015207265.1 Nodosilinea sp. LEGE 07298
GTAGGGGGTGGATGGGTAGGGGGTGGATGAGTGGATGGGTGGATGGAGGGAAACGGTGTTTGTTCCCAAATATTGCTGTAAAGCAGCAGACGGCAATCACCAAGCCCCTACAACTGCGTTTACATAGCCGTTTCTTCTGATGGCCGGGTAAGCAGGTAAACCAGCGGCCCAAAAGACCCCATAGTTAGCGTCACCACCAGCCAGGGCCAGGGGTTGCGGCCTGTGGCTTTAGCATCGTGCCACATCCACACCAAAAAAAGAGACAGGGCAATCACCAGATCTGCCAATACCTGCATTCCAGCGGTGCTCTGAAACTCATTGGCGAAGATACCCAGATAGCCATACTGCCAAAGGGCTACGGTGCTGAGCACGCTAAACGGAATTAGGACAATGGCCACTAAACTGCGCTGCATACAGAACCTCTGCGAAGAATTACAGGTTCAGTATTGACCGTACAGGTTATAGAATCAATTACCTCTAAGGTAATCAAACGTCATGTCTACTGCCGGGAATGTCCTCACCGATGCTTTGCGCCAGATCCGCAAGGCGCAGCGACTGAGCCAGCTAGAGCTATCGCTGCGCCTGGGCGTTTCCCAGCGTCATGTCAGCTTTGTAGAAAGTGGTCGGGCCAAGCCCAGCCGCGAGCTGCTGGTAACCTGGTTGCAAGAACTTGACGCGCCGCTGGTGCTGCGCAACGAGGTACTAATCATGACGGGCTATGCGCCTTTGTACAGCGCTACCGCACTCAGCGACCCCGCCCTAGAAGCGATCAACCAGGCGTTAGACCAACTGCTCGCAGCCCACGACCCCATGCCCGCCCTGGTGATCGACGCCCAGTGGAATCTACTGCGGCTGAATCGCGGTGGGCAGTGGCTGGCGGCCACCCTACTGCCCTGGGCCGCAGACCTGGCCCCGTCTGCACCGATGAATCTATTAGACCTGCTGATTCATCCAGAGGGGTTGCTCAAGCCGGTGGTAAACCTAGGTGAGATTGGCCCTGCCCTGCTGAGCCGTCTGCGCCAGGAGGCGATGGCTCAACCGGCGATCGCCCCCAGAGTAAAAATGTTTGCCGCTCAGCTCGGCGATCGCCTGGGTTCCACCCCTCTGCTGCCCGGCGGTGCAGCGCCTACTGCGCCCGTACTCACCACCCGCTATGCTACCCGCCACGGCGAACTTGCCTTTTTCGGCATGTTCACCACCTTCGGCACCCCGCAGGATATCACCCTGGCCTCGCTGCGGGTTGAGCATCTGTTTGCTGCCGACGCCGCCACCTATGCGGTGCTGAAAGCACAGGTAGAGCTACCCTCTACACCCGACCAGCACCCCTAAAATAGCCGCAGGATGAGCGGATAGCGGAACGCAGTATTGGGCTTGGTCAGACTGTGGACGATGCCAAAGATGGGCATGACGAAATTCACAATGCCCAGCACAAACAGAAGCGGAATACCAATTAATATCCACGCTAAAACACCCGCAACGGCCCACCAAAACCACATATTGATGTGAAAGTTGATCGCCTCTTTGGCGCTTTCTTTAATGACTGAATCCTTAGAAATCAGCAGAATAGCAATGGGAACGCCGACAGCCAGAATCAAGGTATTAAAGAAAATAGAGCCGTGGCTAAGGGCAGAAAGCAGCTTGCGAGTGCCGGTGTCTTCGGTGGAATACATGGAAATCTCCTGAATAAAGAATTTTGGATTTGCACGTTTGGTCAGTTACACACTCATCTGGCCGACCATTGCTTAGAACAGCCTCACTACTCGGCCTGCTCGTGGAGTTCGGCGGTTTTGACCTGCACGGTCTGAAGGCGATCGCCGCGCTGAATCTTAAGCTCTAGGGCGTCGCCAATAGGGGTGTTTTCAACTTTAACTTGCAGGCCGTCAGCGCTGCGAATCGACGTACCGTTGACCTGCACAATCACGTCACCCCGACGCAGGCCCGCATCCGCAGCGGGAGTGCCTTCTAGGACCCGAATCACCAGCACTCCATAGACCTCGGGGAGGTACATACCGGAGTTGATGTCGGCGTTGTTGATTTTGGCCTGTTCGGGAGTGAGGTTGGCAATCTGCACGCCGATGTAGGGATGGGCTACGGTTTCGCCCCGGGCCAGCATGTCTTTAATCTCTTTGGCCTTGTTGATCGGAATGGCAAAGCCAATGCCCATGGCGTCGGCGCGAATAGCGGTGTTGATGCCAATCACCTCGCCCCGCTGGTTAACCAACGGCCCGCCAGAATTACCGGGGTTGATGGCAGCATCGGTCTGGATAAACTCCAGCCGCTTGCCGGGAATACCTACGGAACTGCTGGTGCGCTTGAGAGTGCTGACAATGCCCAGGGTAACAGTGTTGTCGAGGCCCAGGGGGTTACCCACTGCGATCGCCCAGTCACCCACTTCTATCCGGTCTGAATCGCCTAGAGTGGCTACGGGCAACACGTCATCCTCGCCATCGTCAATTTTGACCACGGCCAGGTCGGTGACTTCGTCAAACCCTTCAACAATGGCGTCAAAGCTGCGACCATCTTTGAGGGTGACCACCACCCGGTCAGCCCCGTTGACCACGTGGGCATTGGTCAAAATATTGCCGGTGTTATCGATGATGAACCCTGACCCTTGCCCCCGCAGCAGTTCTTCCTGGGGCTGGCGAGGCATGGCCCCAAAAAAGTCGCGCAAAAAGGGATCTTCATATAATGGATCCCGCGCCTGCCGGGTAATGGTTTTCTCAGTGTCAATGCGCACCACCGCAGGGCCAACCTGGCGCACGGCAGCGGCCACAAAACTTTCGCTGCCAATCGCCTCTGCTGCCGGAGATTGAGCATAGGCCGGAGGGGCGATCGCGGTAGCAAACATCGTCACGGCGGCAAATACCATCAGCAACAGACGTTTTAGGGGTATCCAGAGTCCTTTCAAGGGAGCAAGCCTCATAAACGCAACTTCGACGCGCAACGGCAGGGGGTAGTATCCCGTTGATACCCAAAATTGTTCCACAAGAGCCTGCCCTCGGGGAGAGGGGGATACCGAACTCCGGAGTGGGCTAGGCCGAAGGCTAGCGTCTACCGGTCTGGTGATTGATAAGATTGTAAAGAGCCGCAAATAGCTGGTCATCAGCAACTAGCCAGGGTTCACTCTTGATTAAGCCACAGTAGTCATAGCAACAGCTCTTCTTCAGAGGCCCTTTACGATGGACGTTTCCCTAAAGCCTGAACAGGCTGAGTTTATTCAAGCTCAAATTACCAACGGCCGCTACGGCAATCCAGAGGAAGTCATCGATCGCGCTCTATCGCTGTTGGTGGAGTGGGAAAAAAGCTATGACCAGTGGCTTCAAGAGACCCGACAAAAAGTTGATGAAGGGCTAAGACAGATCGAGCGGGGAGAGGTTGTCGATGGCGAAATAATCATGACTCAGCTAAGGGAGAAAATTCGCAAGGCGCAGGAAGAAACCTGATGCAGCGATACGTCATTACCCTTGAAGCTAGCCGAGATTTACAAGAAATTGTTGACTATTTTCTCAAACGAAGTATTGACGCAGGCGAGAGGTTTGTCGAAGAGTTTAATCGGAAGTGTGAACCGGAAGTGTGAACGACTGCTGCAATTTCCGAAAATGGGGAAACCCTATGAAGACATCAGTCCTGATCTACATGGTATTCTCGTGATGAACCATGTCCTGCTCTACAAGCTAGTAGAAGAAGCTAGTAGAAGAAAATATTGTGATCGTCAGGGTAGTGAGCGGACATAGGGATCTCGAAAAAATCTTTGAATAGCTTAATTTTTTCGGTTAGTTTGCGAAAGTCTGTCTTCAGAGTGGGGCAGATTCTGGCTAAATTTGCTACGCTTTTGGCGCTGCGAACCCACAGGTACAATGACTGCCAACTACATCATGGCCCTCGATCTGGGCACCACCGGCAACCGGGCAATTATTTTTGACCGGGAGGGCGCGATCGCAGGTCAGGCTTACCGTGAGCTGACCCAGTACTACCCGCAGCCAAGCTGGGTTGAGCACAACGCTCGCGAAATTTGGGAAGAAATTGAGTGGGCCATGGGGTCTGCTATTTCAAAGGCCGGGCTAAAGCCCACCGATATTGCCGCCATTGGCCTAACTGTGCAGCGTGAGACCTGCCTGCTGTGGGACAGTAGCACCGGTCGCCCCCTGGCCAATGCCATTGTCTGGCAAGACCGCCGCACCGCGCCCCTGTGCAACCAGCTGCGAGAAGCGGGAAAGGCCGAGGAAATCTACGATCGCACCGGCTTAGTCCTCGACGCCTACTTCTCGGCTACCAAGCTGGCCTGGCTGCTAGAGCAGGCCAAGAAAGAGATGGATCCTCCTGTGGACTTTGACCAGGTGCTGGCGGGCACTGTGGACAGCTGGGTGCTGTGGAACCTGACCGGACGGCAGGTACATGCCACCGACCATAGCAACGCCAGCCGCACCATGCTGCTCAACATCGCCAGTGGCCAGTGGGATGACACGCTGCTGTCGCTGTTCGACATTTCGCCCCACATGATGCCTGCGATCAAGCCCAGCATTGGCGTGTTTGGCCACACTGATCCAAAGCTGTTTGGGGCCGAGATTCCGATTACGGCCATTTTCGGGGACCAGCAGGCCGCCCTCTACGGCCACGGCTGCGATCGCCCTGGCCTGCTCAAATGTACCTATGGCACCGGAGCGTTTCTGGTCTCTCACACCGGCGATGAGGTGGTGCGATCGCAGAACCAGCTGCTCTCTACCGTGGCCTGGTCAGAGGCCACAGACGATGCAAAGCAGCCCCACATTGGCTATGCGATCGAGGGCAGCATGTTTACCGCCGGGGCCTGCATTCAGTGGCTGCGCGACGGGTTGCAGGTAATCTCCAGCGCCGCCGAAACTGAAATTGTCGCCCGACAAGCCGCCGACAATGGCGGCGTCTATTTTGTGCCCGCCCTCAGCGGCCTCGGTGCCCCCCATTGGGATATGAGCGCTCGCGGCGCGTTTTTGGGACTGACTCGCGGGGTTCAGCGCGAGCATATGGTGCGGGCGGTACTGGAGGCGATCGCCTACGAAGTCAAAGAAGTGGTCGATGCCGTCAACCAGGATAGCGGTACCCCCATCCGTCAGCTCAAGGTCGACGGCGGGGCCTGCAACAACGATTTTCTCATGCAATTCCAGGCCGACGTGCTGGGCATTCCGGTCGAGCGGCCCCAGGTGCTCGATGTCACGGCCCAGGGAGCCGCCTTTGCGGCGGGCTTGGCTGTGGGCTTTTGGGACGACTACCGCGCCCTAGTCGAGAGTCGCCCCATCGATCGCGTGTTTGAGCCGGGAGACGGACAGACCGAAGCTCAAGAAAATTTTTCGATGTGGATGCGGGCAGTGGAACGGGCCAAAGGCTGGGCGACCTAGGCAGAACTGCTCAGGGGTATCGCTTCACCGGGTTATTCTCGTACTCTAGGAGAATGTTCCTGTT
>NZ_JADEXE010000378.1 GCF_015207265.1 Nodosilinea sp. LEGE 07298
GCCCCTTTGAACAACTCAACGGTTTCCGCTATCACGACAACTGGGTGCGCAACCTGCTGATTGCCTCTTCGTTAAATGGCAGAAGGCCGTTGCCCAGGAAAGCCGACACAAAATAAGTTGGAACTAGCTCAATCCTTTCATCAATGACCTGACGTGAACCCGCCGCGACCTAGAACACCTATCCCCGTTGACCGCCAGACCCAGGAGCAGATTGCGGGGACGGCGGTGCTGCTGCTGGAGCGGTTTTGCCGCGACCAAGCTCGGGGGCAGCGAGTGTTTGAGGGTAAGCAGTTCTACACGATTGTGGAGCGAGGACGCGATCTGAATATCGAGTTTAGAGGCGATGCGCACCACCTGCCAGAGACGATTCTGACGTTGCGGACTCAGCGAGAAAACGGGCAGATGCTTTACGAGATTGAGTCCTGGCTGACCCAAGCAGATATCCAGCGGTTCGCCCTGATTCGACAGGAGCTACAGCGAGACCTTTCACCAGTAAGCTCAGGAAGAAGCCATGGGCAGTCTATGAAGGGGGGCTAAAGCTTAATATTTCTGGTTACCCTTGGCGAAATAGAGCGCTCTATCGTTATGTTGCCAGCCGGTATTTTGGGGGAATTCGACATGTGGCCAGTCAAACACGGGCAACCCTATGCCAATGAAATTGAACGGTGGATGTATGCCAATCTCGTGGCAGCCTTCTTTGAGAAATTTGACGAGCTACGCGACATCGACGTTGACGATCCGTTTGAGTGTATCGATGCCACCGAGCCGTTTGATGCCCTACCCAGCGACGCAAAGCTAGCGGCGGTCTGTGAATCGGCTATCGCAATTATGGATCCGTTGTCTTCCCTTGGGGGGCAAAATGCCTTGCTTGCCGAAGCAGGGGCGATTCCGTTTGAGTGCATGAAAGGCCTCATTGTCATGGAAATTGAAACCACCCAGGAGCTTGAGTCTATGGAGCCTGGCCTCTCAAAATGGGGCGACTTCTGGCGGCGACAGGTGCTCCTGTTTTTCTATGGTCTCCATGGCTTGTCGTTGGTAGACATGGTTGAGAGCATTCTCTATGAAGAGGCCGGTGAGCCGGGTGAACTGTCTGAAGCCCTGATTCAATCGTGCAGCGCTCGGGCGCAAGAGGCGATTGACCAGAAAACCTATCTAGACTTTCTGCCCTGGATCCCGAAGTCACCCCAAGAAACGGACATCGAGCAATGGGAAGACCTGATTGAAAGTTACCTGATGGATGATCGCCTATTTCAAGATCACGACTGGCTGATCAGTCTGCCTTCTTCCCATCCTGAATTGCCGGATGCGGCGGTTCTGGAGTTGCAGTTCAAAAATCAGGAAATCCAAGCAAGCGTCGGCATTGCCCCAGCCTACTTTGACATGGGGCTGAGCCAACGACAGCTCAAGCCCTGGCCAGATCTCAGGCGAGAGCTGGAGACCTATTGGGTCGCGCCCCACTTACAGACCCCGGTCATTGTTCACAGAATTGTGGAGGCTCTGGGGCAAGGGCATTTACTGGGGGCGCATCCAGCCGAGGACAGCGAACCAGAGGCATGGCGTTTGGGTGCGCCTAAGCGAGTGCAGGACTTGCTGGCGAAAACTACCTTTCACGAAGGCTGTCACCTGGCGCTGAATATCGCTGAGCCGGGCGAGGTTGATCAGCTGGTTCCGATTACCCACATCAGTGTGCTGGAAGCGGAGGCGGGCTATGGCGTGGGAGGAAAAATCTGTGAGTTTGAGACTGAAGCCGGTGCCGCTGCGATCGGGGATGCGCTAAACCCTGAGGCGATCGAGGAGGTGGTTGTCTTGGCGGTGGAGGGGTTGGCATCGTTTTTTAGGCCGATGGAGGATGCGGAGGGGTGACAGGTGTTTGCGGAGCCTAGCTGACCAGGGCGAAAATCGGCATTGTCCTTGCCAGACTAGGGAATGTCACTTGGGCCTTCAATCGAATTCGACGACTGACCCTAAGTTAAAGCCGTGGGCCAGGAAAATGGTTTCAATTTGCTCCTTGGGAAGCCAGGTTATCTGGGCAAACTGACCCGCGAGGCCGTGGAGCGTAGTGCGCGATCGCGTTCTCGCCCCTGGGTTTTGCAAGTTGGTTTGCTGATCTTTGGCATCATGAGCCCGGAGGACAAATTCTGCCAGCATTCGCACGTCACCGGGCCACAGGATCTCTACCTCCTCTAGCTGGGATAAATACACGGGCTTAGGTCTTCTCATAGGCGCTACCGGCAATTTCTCTGGAAGTATCATAGCGATAAGGTTTTCTTTGCCGCCGTGGATCGCACTTGATAGTGAGGTTGACACCCCTGCCTGGGGGTACGGGGGTACCTACCCCTTCTTCCCGCTGGCTTCCCTCGTTTCTAAAGCTTCTCTCAACAGCATTTCAACCACAAACGTAAACGATCGCTGCTCCCTGTCTGCGATCGCCTGAATGGCATCCCTCATCGGGTCTGGCAGGTAAATGCTGGTCTGGCGCTTCTGGGTAGTCATAACCGCTCTGTCTAACTCTAGAGCAAGCCTAGGTGAAGCGTTGCGATTAAGGGTAATCTACTCTAGATTAGAGCGGATTGAGTTAATCTGGGTAAATTGCATCCGTTAGCCTGAGTCGCCTCAGCCCGGTTATTGCCCAGGCTGGCCTTCACCAGCACCCAGGAGGTGCCCTCCTATGGCTCAACCTTTTCCACGCCAACGATCGCACCAGCTTCATATCATCCATCAAGCTTTCGGGTACGCCCTCAACCCTGGCCACCTACACCTCTCGCCCACCACTGATCTGCCTGCCGCCTTCCCCCAGGTCGAAGCGCCCCGCTTTCACTACGGCGATCGCCTCCGCTGGGTTCCCCACGGCGATCGCCTCCGCTGGGTTCCCCACGGCAACGCGACCGACTGGGGCCTGGTCATTGGCCGGTTCTACAGCTACACCCCCCACAGCCACTGTTGGCAGTGGTGCTACCTGATCTGGCTCGATTCGGATTCCCCCAGCGCCGCCTGGGTCAGAGCCGATATCGCCTGGGAAGACGACCTAGAACCCGCCGATGGAGAGGCTGCCCGATGAATCCCCGCCCCCTTTCTCCCCGCGAGCAGCACTTAATCGAGCGATACAGCTACTGCCAACTAGGCATGACGCCCCAGCGGTTTTATGCCAAGTGGCAGGTAAGTCAGGAAGATATGGCCGCGATCTGTTCCCGGTCGGTCTCGACAGTGCGGGGCTGGTTTCGTAAAGGTCGCAGCTATCGCCGCCCCACCCCGGTTGACCTGCGCCATCTGGCCCTGATGGATTTCTTGCTCGACAACTTTGACCAGATTCCGGCAGACCTGCGGGAGGCCCTTTGCGCCACTGAGCACAAAGACGGACACACCTAACCCAAGATTGTCAATAGCACCGTGCTCTGTTTTGGCGAATCTACCCCAGCTAGGGTGGCCTCAACTACACCTCATTCACTCATCAGGGAGGACAGTCGCGTGAGCCAAGGGCATCGAATCATGGCCGATATCAAACGTATCCGGGCGGTGCTGGCAACGCCTGGGCAAGGCTTGTATCGTCTGCAAAAGCTGCCTCGGCAGGCTGTTTGGCTCGTTCACTGTAGAAACAACAAAGCCTACCGGCTGACCTTCCAGCCCGCGCCGATCAACGCCTGGACTCTGCATCCTCCTGATCGAGATGCTTCTGAACTGTTGGGCAAGATTGAACAGGCGTTGAGGCCCAGCGCTGCCAGTGCCGGAGAGAGCGTGCAGTCTTACCCAAGGGATGCTGTCAGCGAGCAAGAGACTTACCGTTTAGAGAGCCAGCAGTACCCTTCATCTGCGGCCTACGAAATGGAAGCTCCCACGGCCTACAACCAGCTACTCCACCCCTGGTGCGTTGTTCAATTCCTCCCCCACATGCAGCGGCGCACGGTGGCTCGGTTTCGGCGGCGCAATGATGCGGATGCCCATTTGAAGGCCCTGCGGCGGCTGAGTCCATCAGCTCAGTACACTGTTATGTTCGATCCAACTCCATCTGTCCCCGGATTCACTCGCGAGGAGCACGGGGAGGTGTTTGCTTGAAAGCTATGGCATCTTCCACGCCTAACTGCCAGGGCTTGGCCCGCTGTTGCGCTTGACAAAAACGGCGGTACAGCCCATTCCGCTGAACTAGGCGGGTTAGATTCCCTTGTCTTGAGAATGGCCTTGAAGGCTATGCCTCTATCGGTTGTAATGGCGTGGCTGTTCTCGAAAATCTGATACGCGGTTTGACCAGGGCCGGAACGATGCGATCACTCGCCAGTCGCCCGCCAAACAAGTTCCGCGCCACTGGCCCTAGTCGCAAGGCCGCCGCCCCACCCATCAAAAACAAGTTGCACCCCGGCCAGCGCAAGTGCTCATCCAGCACCGGTAGCCCGTTGACCACTTCAATTGGATAGGTGGCCTGCACGTCCGCCAGCAGGGGCCAGTGCTCGACATTGAGCTGACTGCCGGTGGCTAACCAAAGGCGATCAATGGGCAAATGGGCAATACAGTCGTGCTCAGCCCCGGCGCTACAGTGTACCTGCCAAGCGTCACCCTTCCACTCGGCCTGCTGCACTTCGCACTGTTCGTAAAAGGTGATCTGGCCCTGGCGCTCTAGCCGTCGCAGGCGTAGCAGCATAGCCGGGGTCACCGACCCGCCGTTGCGGGCCTGCTGAATCATCTGCCAGCGCTCGTGCCAACTGGGTTCGGCATGAAAGCCCTTGAGGTACTTTGGGCCGAGCCAGCCCGGTTCGGCATCAAACAGCTTGGCGTAAAACTGCCGCCGCGCCATCATGATCACCTGGGCACCCCGCGCCGTCGCCCCCAGAGCCAGGTGGCCACTGGTCAAGCCGCTGCCGACAATCAAAATTCGCTCGCCTTGGAGTGAGCGTCCTCGCAGGTTGATCTGGCTGGAGTGGCGCAGGCGGTCTTTGGGGTAGGTCTGCGGGAGCTGCCGCGCCCAAGCCGGAAGCTGGGGCGTACCGCCCGCGATCGCCAGCACTACCCGCCGGGCCAAAAGCTGCCGTCCATCCGCTAAACTGAGCCGAAACCGCTGCCGTCCCAAAACCTGGCACAGTTCTAGGTGCTGCACCGTCCCCGCCATCACCCGGTTGGCCAAATTCCACCGCTGGATCACCGATTGACAAAAATCGCGAAACAGCGCCGTACTGGGCAGCGCGTAGGGGGGAAACAGCTCGTCGGGCCGCCCCTCGGCAAAGGTGCGCAGGGCTGAGGGATGGGGGTCGGGATGGTGAACGGCAGGCGATCGCAGGTGGGGAATCTCCAACGCCGCAAACTGATGGTGCCACTGGTGCAGCCACTCCCCAGCCGGATCGATCACCACAAAGCGATCGCGCATGGCAGCTTTCTTTTGCAGCAGGTGAGTGACCAGGGTAAGGGCCTGGGGGCCAGCGCCGATGATGGCGATGTCGATGGAGGGGGG
>NZ_JADEXE010000379.1 GCF_015207265.1 Nodosilinea sp. LEGE 07298
GTCTTGGGAGTTGGGTTTTGGGCATCAGGTATTAGGTGTCGGGCATCAGGTTGTCAGCTTTGTCAGACACCTGTACCTGACACCCAGTAACTAATACCTGAAATTTACGTCACCCCTGACAGCAGCACTAGGCCCAAAACAGCACCAAACACAATCAGAGCGTAGAACTGGGCGCGGCCATTTTCCAGGTACTTCAGCCCCTCGCCCGTCACTAGAGTGACCAGACCCGCCAGGTTGACGAGACCATCCACAATGCGGATATCGACTTCGAGCACCTGCTTGGCGAGTTTGCGGCTGCCCTGAACGAAGAGCACCTCGTAGATGTCGTCGATGTACCACTTGTTCAAGGACAGGTTGTAGAAGGGCTTGACGGAGGCTGCGATCGCCTTTGGATCAATCACCTTAGTGCGGTACATCAGCACCGCGAGAATGATGCCAGCAACCGCGATCGCAACCGAACTGCCCGCCATCAGCACAAACTCGTTCCAGTCGAAGGCCTCGGCGGCTTCTACCGCTTCCATAGCTTCCCCAGGGGGATGAATGAAAGCCTCGAAGTAGTTAGCAAAGGGCGTACCTAGCAGACCCACCAGCACCGAGGGTACCGCTAGCGCCATCAGCGGGAAGATCATCGACAGCGGCGACTCGTGGGGTTCGTGGGCGTGATGGTCATCGTGATCGTGGTCGTCATGGTCAGCATCGAGCGTTAGCTCCTGGGGGTTCATGGCTCCAGGGCCAAGGGACATACCCATGCGCTGAAACTGCTCCCGCTTCAGGTCGCGGCGAATGCCTTCGTCGTTGCCCCGGAAGCTGCCCTCAAAGGTCGAGAAGTACATGCGGAACATGTAGAAGGCAGTAATGCCCGCCGTCAGCCAGCCCACGGCCCACAGGGCAGGGTTGACCGCAAAGGTCGCACCCAAAATTTCATCTTTAGACCAAAAGCCTGCGAAGGGCGGAATACCGCTGATGGCAAGTGTTCCAATCAAGAAAGTAATCGCCGTCACGGGCATGTACTTACGCAGGCCGCCCATCAGACGCATATCTTGCGCCAGGGCCGGGTCGTGGCCCACCACCGACTCCATGCCGTGAATAACCGAGCCGGAGCCCAAAAAGAGCATGGCCTTGAAGTAGGCGTGGGTCATCAGGTGAAACAGACCGGCGCTATAGGCACCTACGCCCATGGCCATCACCATGTAGCCCAGCTGCGACATGGTCGAAAAGGCCAGCCCTTTCTTGATGTCGTTTTGGGTAATGGCGATCGTGGCTCCCATAAAGGCGGTGAACGCCCCAGTGTAGGCAATCACCGTCATCACGGTAGGGATGTGCTCGAACACGGGGTACATACGCGCCACTAGGAACACTCCCGCCGCCACCATTGTCGCCGCGTGAATCAGCGCCGAGATTGGGGTGGGGCCTTCCATAGCGTCGGGCAGCCACACGTGGAGCGGGAACTGGGCCGACTTAGCCACCGGACCCATGAAAACCAGAATGGCAAAAACAGCGGCGATGCTGGCAGGCAGACTGCCCACATTCACCAGCTCAGTTAGCCGTTCGCCCATGACGCCAAAGTCGAAGCTACCGGTGGCCCAAAACAGGCCCAGCAGGCCCAGCAGCAGGCCAAAGTCGCCCACTCGGTTGGTCACAAACGCTTTTTGACAGGCATCGGCGGCGGGCTTGCGGTTGTACCAAAAGCCGATCAGCAGGTACGAGCACATGCCCACCAGCTCCCAAAACACGTAAACCTGGAGCAGGTTAGGGCTAATCACCAGGCCCAGCATTGAGGAGCTAAACAGGCTGAGGTAGGCGTAGAACCGCACATAGCCTGGGTCGTGGGCCATATAGCCGTCGGTGTAAATCATCACCAAGAAGGCGACCGTGGTGACCACCACCAGCATTAGTGCTGCCAAGTGGTCGATGGTATAACCCATCTCAATGCGGAAGTCGCCCGCTGAGGCCCACTCAAACATAGCCGTGTGAGGGGCATGCCCCTGCCACTGGCTCCAAAAAATTAAAAATGACAATACCATCGCCGCCCCAGTCAGGGAAACGATGAGCGCCGCCGAGGGCTGCCTGAGCTTACTGGTGGCCTCGCCGTAGGAAATTAACCCCACACCGACGATGGTGGCCCCAATCAGCGGCAGCACTGGTATCAGCCAGGCGTATTGATAAAGCGTGTCTACAGAATCCATCTTGACTGCCTACTCCAAGAGCTTGGGTGAGTTGGCAAAAAACCGCTTACATTCTGACATACCCTTCACCAGGGAAAAGTCGGTTTGGTAGCAAAGTTAGGCTAGAAAAGGAACGATCGCTCCCCCAACAGTCCCCTTTATTGCCAGCCCGAGCTGTACACAAAATCTGTCAAGGGCTTGCCATAGGGTCATTCTGTCGACCTGAGCGATCGGGAGGCGTTTTCTTAAGAAAGATGTCCAATTCTGTGAGCAAATACTTGTTGGCAGCAAAACTCAGCCGTTTGGCTATAACAAATCTGTCGCAGGATCTATATAAAGAGTCCAATGGTTGACCGCCTGACAATTTATAGATTAGGAGATGCCGAAGGTGCTTTGAGCTGATTTTCAAATGGGCGATCGCAAGTCCAGGTAGCCGCCCAGTTTGAGGTTCACTAGCTCGCCGTACCCTGAGCTAGCTGTCCGGCGCTATACTTTGGTCGGTTTACTTGGGTCAGCATCGGGGGTCGGCATAGGGGGTCGGCATCGGCAGGACGTAATTTTTGGCGGCGATGAAGCTCTGGCTGGTTTGCTTTCTAATTTTGTTTTTTGGGGCCGAAACCGCCCAGTGGCTAGGGCAACTGCCCTGGGTGAGCAGCATTGAGCTCTCGCTGCCGCTGACGGTCGTTGGGGGGATTGGCCTGGCGATCGCCTCTAACTATCGCCACTGGAGCAGCCGGAGCGCGATCGCGGTAAAGTCCGAACCCCCTCCCCTACCAACGGCAGCGCCGCCACCGAGTACAGAGGTTGCCGCTCCCGCCCCAGCACCCAACCTCAACCGCAAGCCAAGCACAATTTCCTTTGAGATCAAGAAACCGCAGCGGGGAGTAGGTGGGTAAGCGAGTTAGGTAGTCTTGAGGGATCACACACCTGCTCTCTTACTTCCCCATTGTCCGCTTCAGCTCCTCTAGCTCCTGCTCAGTCTCCCACCGCTGAAACGATTCCTCTAGCGGATCCATAGGATCGCGGCCAAACCCGTCAAAGGAAGTCTTGGCCCAGCCAGTATCCCAGCTGGTGGTGGTCCGCTGGGCGGTTCGCTGGGCTTGGGTCTCAGCAATTTTGGCTTTGAGTTCGCGGCGGCGATCGTGAATATCTTTTTGCAGGGTGCGGGTTTGCATAATCTGGTCTTTGACCCCCTTGAGCTGGCCCCAATACTGGTTGCCCTGACGCAGCAAAGTGGCCTCGCGCTCTTGGGCAGCTTTAACCAGGTCAATGCGATTGGCAGCCTGAGCTTGTTGGATACGGCTATGCCAGCGCTGAATATCTTGAGCCGTAGCCAAAATACTGTCTTCGAGCTGCTTTTCGCGGCGCTTGAGATCGCCCAACAGGCGAATGGCATCTTGCTCTTGACCGCGCAGCTGATCTTCTAGGCCCCACAGCTCTAGGTGAGGGTTGGCCTTGAGAAATTCATCGAGCCGGGTTTCGAGAAATCGGCTCAGGTCTTCAAAGAGGCCCATAGTTTACTCCTGCCACAACGCCTTTCTTTTCAGAATAGCGGTTCTGTGGGGTAGCCCCTTCATCGTTCTAACTGCAGCAAAGCTGATATAGCACAAGGCTTTGATTCCCAGGCCAAGACTAATGCTAGAGCCGGCAACCGTGGCGGGGTCAAGGTAGCGGGTGGGCCAAGATACCTGCTCAGATCCGAACCGGCTAATTTCTTATTGAGAAGCACCCAGGGCACTCTAGAGCCACCGCCTGAGTCTCAGCCTTCCCAGGCTAAAGGCCTGTTTGCCCTCGTTCTACGACAATCAGAACCGATTAATCCTGGCTCAATCTTGATCATCCTTGCGAACTATTGCGGGAAATGAAGTTTAGTAAATTTAGCCCACGCTTTTCCGGGATTCTATCAGGTCCGCGAAGCGTTCTGGGCTTAATATGGCTTTAAATCGTCGTTCCAATTCCCTAGCGTCGTTGTGTGTTTCCATGGTGACAAATTACTCAGTGTCAGCTAGCTCGGCAGTTGGCCTTTTAGAAAAAGTTGATACTTTAGACAAATCTGGCATTGTTTCACTTTCAGAAGTTTGGGCCAAAAAATATATTAGGGATCTGCGCCTTCAAGATCAGGCGCTTCTAGATTTAGAACACTCTCAGTCTAGGATAGATATTGCCAAAAAGCTTGTCGATGTCCTGCGTTCTATCAGCGCCCGAGCCTGGAATAAAACAGAAGACTTGCTGTCTGGCGAAATCAGGCGACACCAAATTAATGCAAACTTAATTGATCCCTGGATCATTTCTAAAGACGTTCATCGGGTCTATGAAGCAGCCCTAGCCGCCTACGCAAAAGACGTTACACCCCAGCGTTTTTCGGTAGTCGCCTCAAAGCATTTGGGTGCTATTCGCCAAAAACATACGGCGGTTGACTCTAGGGCAATTGGGTTTGTCAGTATGCAGTTTCATTACTGCGGCCAAATGCTTTTGGCGGAGGCTCCCGAGCCCGAACAACTGGCGCTGCAAAACTACTTTAAGGTAGTGGACGATCTGCTATATATGCCTCTGCAGCGGGCCTATGCTGCCGCTGCTAAGTATGACTACCACCACCCTCGCCTAGAAACAGTGCGGCTGGCGCTACCTGCTACAAGCCGTATTGCCAAGAGCATTGTGAATCAGGTGATTAAGCTTTGCCCCGATTATGCGAGCTATACCGGGTCACTCAGTCACGACACTGTACGCACCTCTAGCATCCGCGATGTGGAGATGTTTCAGATTTATTTGTGGACCTGCATGCTAGAGAATAATATCTCTGCGATCGCCCAAGAGCTATTCCCGCTGTGCGTCATGCTGTACCCCACGCTAAAGGTAAATTGGGGCCTAGTGCGGCTAATGGTAAACCTGCTCGACCAGGAGCTTTCGGCCTGTGTGGGATCGATCAATGTTGAATACTACGAACCTCACTACAACGCGATGCTGAAGATGTTCTCGCCGTCTATTTTTCCCGACTCGATTTAGGCATTATGCCAAAGAGTGACTGAAAGCCCCAGGGTGTTGACAGCATCCTGGGGCTTTTAAATTAATGCCGCAGCCATTTGGTAAGCACGCGCATGGGCCTGCCGGTGTTGGGGTCGATTTGGGGTTTGCTCCAGGCGCGGGCTTCGGCAAAGCCGAGGCGGTGGAGGATTTTGATCACCATGTCGATACCAGTGGCGGAGCCGATGATGGTGATGTGGATGGGTTCGCGGCTGGGCTGAGCGGGGG
>NZ_JADEXE010000380.1 GCF_015207265.1 Nodosilinea sp. LEGE 07298
CCCTTACACCCGCAACACCCTCGACGAGCACCTCGATATGCTGATGGTGTGCCACCACCTCAGCCCCAGCATTCCTGAAGATATTGCCTTTGCCGAGTCGCGTATTCGTCGCGAAACCATCGCCGCCGAAGACATTCTTCATGACCTGGGTGCCTTCAGCATGATTGCCTCTGACTCCCAGGCTATGGGCCGAGTGGGTGAGGTGATCATTCGCACCTGGCAGACCGCCCACAAAATGAAGGTGCAGCGCGGCGCACTCGCTGAAGACTCTGAGCGCAACGACAACCACCGGGCCAAGCGCTACGTGGCCAAATACACCATCAACCCCGCCATCACCCACGGCATCGCCGACCATGTGGGCTCCATCGAGGCGGGCAAACTGGCGGATATTTGTCTGTGGCGACCCGCTTTCTTTGGGGTCAAGCCCGAGATTGTGATCAAGGGCGGTGCGATCGCCTGGGCGCAGATGGGTGACCCCAATGCCAGCATTCCAACACCCCAGCCGGTGCACATGCGGCCCATGTTTGGCAGTTTTGGGGGGGCGATCGCCGCTACCTCTTTCAGCTTTATCTCCCAAGCCGCGATCGAACTGGGCATTCCTGAGCAGATCGGTTTGGCTAAAGCTACCGCTGCTGTAGCCAATTGTCGCAACCTTAGCAAAGCTGACATGAAGCTCAACGCTTACCAGCCCCAAATGGAGGTCAATGTGGAAACCTACGAAGTGCGGGCCGACGGCGAACTGCTCACCTGCGAACCGGCTGACGTGCTGCCGATGGCCCAGCGGTATTTTTTGTTTTAGCCGTGCCCCAGGCGATCGCCACAAAGCCGACGCTTGCTATAGCTGTAATGAATTAGTACTACTAAACGAGCTTTAAAGCTCGTTTTTTGCTTGGGCCCAGCGCTAGTTGGAGAATGTTAGGCGGTTTGACCGATGGCGCAAAACTCAGGTACTAGCCAGATGCATTTCTCGATCAGGTAGCGAGTCTGGCTAAACACTTAGTCCTCAAAAGTCGCTCCTAAACATACGTAGGTTCCGGGAGGCGACAATAATTTGCAGTTACCATAAATTTGTTGCGAATGTAGTGAAGCGGTGGCAGATTTTCAAACGTCCACAGTACAATAAAGTGGTACTGAAACCTTTAGTTTCAGTTCACTCCTCACACCACACTCCGCCCAGGCCTTTGGTCTGGGCGGTTCCTTATCTGAGGCCTCTGGCCCAAGGTTGAGAAACGCTGTTATAGCGCTATTCCTAATCACTTAGTATAGTTCTGCAAATCAGATGTTGCCCAAGGACTGAGGTTTGCTGGGGGTTGGCTATGGTAAGATTGCGTGTGGTTAACAACGGCAAGGAACACTAGGCATGGCAGCCGCTCAGGTAACAGATTCTACTTTTAAGCAAGAAGTTCTCGAAAGCACCGTCCCCGTACTAGTCGACTTTTGGGCCCCTTGGTGTGGTCCCTGTCGTATGGTGGCTCCGGTTGTAGAAGAAATTGCTGAGCAATACGATGGCCAAATAAAGGTTGTTAAGGTCAACACTGACGAAAACCCTAGCGTGGCCAGTCAGTACGGCATTCGCAGCATTCCCACCCTAATGATCTTCAAGGAAGGGCAGCGGGTTGATATGGTTGTGGGCGCTGTACCCAAAACGACCCTGGCCAACACCCTCGAAAAGTATCTCTAAGAGTATTCCACCTAACGAACATCCTTTCAAAGGACGTGAACTCGCCCACGGGCCGATTGCGGTAAGCCTCTGGATAGGTGTTTAGTTGAAACACTCTCAGCTCAGTCTCTTTTAGCTCAAGGGCTCTGGCAGATATTTTGCTAGGGCTTAAAAGTACTGAGATTCTATATAGTTAATCAATCGACATCCTTCAGGGAAGCATTAGTCTTTCCCTGGAGGTTTTTTGCAGGGTAAGGGGCAAAATTGTCGCTAAAATAGAGTGCTGCCTCTATGGAACCAACAGCGTATGGTTGCGCTTCCCTCAGATTTACCCTCTAGCGTTCAGGCTGACCTAGCCACAGTGCTGGAGCAATTGCCACATTTAGAGCACGGCAGGCTCATTCGTCAAGTGCTAGAGACCATCTTGCGAATGATGGGGCGCGAGGCAGACCGCCTGGATTGGAAAATTTTGAACTACGCTCTGCTCGATATGGAGCAGGGATTTCAAGTTTTTTACCCCTACCGCCACACTCGTAAGATCACCATTTTTGGCTCGGCCCGTACCGGCGCGGTTAGCCCCGACTACAAGCTGGCTGAACAGTTTGCCAAACAGATTACTGAGCTGGGTTTTATGGTGATGACCGGGGCCGGGGGCGGCATTATGGAGGCGGGGAATGCTGGAGCCGGTTCTAAGCAATCCTTTGGCCTCAATATTCAGCTGCCTTTTGAGCAGGGAGCCAACCCAGTTATGGAAGGCGACCCGAAGCTGATTAACTTCAAGTATTTCTTTACCCGCAAGCTCTTCTTTTTGCGAGAGAGTGATGCTCTGGTGCTGTTCCCCGGCGGGTTTGGTACCCAGGATGAGGCCTTCGAATCGCTAACGCTGATTCAAACGGGTAAGGCTGACCCCATGCCTATCGTGCTGGTCGACCATCCTGGTGGTGACTACTGGTATGGCTGGGACAGCTATATTCGCACCCACTTGCTCAATCGGGGGTTAATTAGCCCCGATGACCCTAGCCTCTATACGATTACTGATAATGTGGATGACGCCTGCCATGCCATCAGCAGCTTTTACCGGGTGTACCACTCCTGCCGCTATGCAGGCGATCGCCTAATCGTTCGACTCAAGTGTGATCTAAGCGATGCGGCTGTGGCCCTGCTCAACGACGAGTTCAGCGCCATTCTGGCCAAGGGCAAGATCGAAAAATCTGCGGCTCTACCCGAAGAGCACAGTGACGACACAGCCCAGTTGCCACGGCTGGTGATGCACTTCAACCATCGCGACTTTGGCAAACTGCACCAGTTTATCTGGCGGCTTAACGATTTGGGCGACCACCGCCCCGAAGCTCAGCACCCCGAACAAAAGTAGGTGAGTGGGTGGGTAGATGGGTGGATGAGTCAATGGATCTGTGAGTCGCCAGGTTTGATGGGCCTACTCGGGTTTAGAGTAGGCCAGCTAAATACTTATCCAGAATTTCACGGCAACAGGCCGGGTTTGCAGCTTCAAGGGGGATGTTTGTTTAGATGGGATACTCTTAGGCAACAAGCCCCAGAACTTTGAGGAATGGATAGTTCTGCCTCACCTGCTTACCCCCATCCACTCATCTACCCACCGACTTCCCCATGCCCCAGGTGCAAGACTTTCTAGAGCAGCTTTACCACGAGTTCAAAGGCATCGCTGAGGGTAAATTAGCGTCTTATATTCCCGAGCTGGCCCACGCCAGCCCTGACTGGTTTGGCATTAGCCTGGTTACCCTCGACGGCCGCAGCTTTGAGGTGGGAGATGTGGCCCAAAAATTTACCATCCAGTCAATTTCTAAGGTGTTTGTCTACGGCATGGCCCTGGAAGACTATGGCCGCGAAAAGCTGCTCAAAAAGGTGGGGGTAGAGCCAACTGGCGATCCGTTCAACTCGCTCATTCGTCTGGATGAAGACTCGAAACGACCCGATAACCCGATGGTGAATGCGGGTGCGATCGCAACTACCGGCCTGATTACTGGTAGCGACTCGGCCGAGCGGCTCAACCGTATGCTGGCTATGTTTCAGCGCTACGTGGGCAGCGAAGTGTTTGTAGATGTGTCGACATTTATGTCAGAACGATCTACCGGACACCGCAATCGGGCAATGGCCCACCTGATGCTCAACTTCGGCATGATTGAGCAGCCCATTGAGGAGGTGCTAGACCTGTACTTTCAGCAGTGTGCGGTGCTGGTTACGGCCCACGACCTGGCGGTGATGGCGGCAACTTTGGCGAACCAGGGTGTCAACCCCATCACCGGGCAGCGGGCGGTTGGGGCCGAGCACGTGCGCGATATTCTCAGCGTGATGTACACCTGCGGCATGTACAACTTTGCTGGAGAGTGGGCCTTTCGAGTTGGCATCCCTGCCAAGAGTGGCGTGTCAGGGGGACTGATGGCCGTGGTGCCTAACCAGGCTGGTATTGCCGTGTTTTCGCCCCTGCTCGATGGTCATGGCAACAGCGTGCGGGGGCTCAAAGTCTTTGAAGCACTTTCCCAAAAATATGGGTTTCACCTGTTTGACCTCTCCCTGGGCCGCTGCAACTTTACCAGGGCCGAAGGTTAAGAGATCAGAGCTGGACTGGGGTGCGATCGCAGGCAAAGGCATTGATGATTCCTTTTGTATAGGGTTCTAGCAGCAGTCGGTGGCGAGCGTCGACGCGGTTCAAAATTTCGTCCATCAAAAATTCATTGCATTTTGAAGCTATTGTCCAGGAGATACCAACAGTCTCCAGTACCATAATGCACAAAGCCACTAGCTCATGTTCAAACGCTGCCAAATTTCCCTGCAAAACACAGAGCCACAGGTAGATCTGAAACATGTCTAAATCTCGCAGGCAGGAATGTTGCACCGCCAGATCATTTAGTTTTCCCCGGCGGCTATAGTGGTTAGGGAATCTCTTCATCAAGCGAGCATTAACTGCAGTGGAAATTTCTTGGGCCAGCGGCAACATTTGCGCGACCAAGACAAATTCAGGAGAGCTAAGATCGTGCTTAGCCGCCGCACTACATAGTCGCTTTAAGGGTAAAGCAACTTGTTCCTCAAGGAACTTGAAATAAGGCGTAATCAGAACCTTTTCAGCGGGCGACAACCCATCTAAAAGCAAAGCATTGCTAAAATTAATTTGGGTTGTGATAAAGCCAAGGGTACGCCAGTCTTTAGAGATTCTGTGTTTTTCTTGAAACTCTAAGAGCAAAGGCTCTAACTCATCTGCCAGCTTCTCAATTCGGGGCATTCCCCAGGCCGAGAGAGCCGATTCACCGTAAGTTTCTTGCAGTTGTTCTGGCGAACTGATATGGATAGGAAGCGAGTCTTGATAGACGTCTAAGAGTTTTAGATAAACGTCTGTAGCCGAATCGGCAAGCCTTTTAACTTCGCCAAAATCTAGGACTTCAGGCAGAGACGTATACAGATCTTTTACTCGTATTGCCGCCAATCGACAGGTTTTTTCAACTGACTGGGTGCGCAATTTGTCTACCGTTTGAGCCCGCCCCTTAGCGGAGGAAGCGTGGCGCAGATCGTCATGGGCAGTGGCACTATGGCTTAGGGACAAGGTAGATAAACTAGGAAGATAGCGATTTGACCAAAGCTCAATCCTAGTTCCAACTTATTTTGTGTCGGCTTTCCTGGGCAACGGCCTTCTGCCATTTAACGAAGAGGCAATCAGCAGGTTGCGCACCCAGTTGTCGTGATAGCGGAAACCGTTGAGTTGTTCAAAGGGGC
>NZ_JADEXE010000040.1 GCF_015207265.1 Nodosilinea sp. LEGE 07298
GGGCTACACGGCGCTGGCGGTCGCCGGGGCCGAGCTTAACTTTGACCATTTGCAAGAGGTGTGCAACGCGCCCAGTGAGCCCTTCCAGAATCGCGGCTTTATTCACCTCAATGTGTCGCTGCTGTTGCAGTGTCAGGCGCTAGAACTACCCCGGCAGCCCTACACCTTTCGCGACCCGCGCATTAACTCGGTGCTGCTCGTCAACCCGGTGAACAGCAGCGTGTTTGGCCCCGAGGGGCTAGCTGCCGTAACGGTACCGGTGATGGTGATCGCGGGCAGCTACGACCCCGCTACCCCAGCGGTGTTTGAGCAGTTTCGCACCTTTCCCTGGTACACCACCGAGAGCCGATCGCTGGCGCTAATTGAAGGGCAGGCCCATGTTGACCTCTCGGCCCTCGATGCCGGGTTGTCGAACCTGTTGACCTCTCTACCGGGGCTAACCCTGGCCGAACCCGAAGTCATCGATCGCTACCTGAATGCCCTTAGTCTGGCCTTTGTTGGTCGCTACGTGGCCCGCCGCCCCGAATACAGCCTCTACCTGCGATCGGGCTATGCCGAATATCTCAGCCAGGGCGAACCTTTTGATCTGTTCATGGTAAATGCTGGCATTGAGGTTGACCAAGAATTAGTGGAGCCTTTAGAGAATCGGCTTGAATCGCTGGAGATCCCCAACGCTCAACCAGCAGAGTAGGGGAGCTTGAACTGCTTTGGTCAAAGTACCAAGGAGATTTCTAGAAAAAAGGATACCAGCTTTAATCCAGCGACTAGAGCCACTGTAGGGTGGGCACTGCCCACCATTTGGGAAACTATTTTCTAGAAGTCGCCCAAGCCTATCCCTGCATTTGATAGCGGCCCAGGGCCATCAGCGGAAAGTGATGGCGGTAAAGGTGATAACGAATATAAAAGTGGCGGGGAAAGCCGGTGCCGGTAAACTCCTGTTCCTCCCACGTGCCCTCGGGGGTCTGAGTCTCAATCAGATAGCGAATGCCCTTTTGGACAGCCAACTCGGCGGTTCTAGAACAACCCACGTCGAGCAGCCCCAGCAGCGCCCAAGCAGTTTGAGACGGCGTGCTCGGCCCCTGCCCCTTGAGGGTAGGGTCGTCGTAGCTGCGGCAGGTTTCGCCCCAGCCGCCATCGGGGTTTTGGCAGCTAACCAGCCAGTTAACCGCGCGCGCGATCGCCCCTTGACCCCGTTCTGGAGCCACGAGCGCCAGCGCCGATAGCGCGCCGCTGGTGCCGTAGATGTAGTTCACGCCCCAGCGGCCAAACCAGCTACCATCGGCCTCCTGTTCGTTGAGCAGAAAAGTGAGGCCTTGTTCGAGCCGCTGGGCGGTGAGATCGCGGGCGTAGCGTGCCGCCAGGCCGGGTTCGCGGCAGAGGCGACCGTGCATCTCCAGCACCCGAGCGGTGATGTCGGCAGTGCTGGGGTCGATCATCGCTTTGAGATCGCCGTAGGGAACGGCATTGATCCAGTCTTGGTCGTTGTTGATGTCGAAGGCGGCCCAGCCTCCGGTTTTGCACTGCATGGTGGCCACCCAGCGCACGGCCCGGGCGATCGCCTCGCGCTTTAGCGCCGCGTCGGGCAGGACGACATCTTGCAGCGCCATCGCCACCACCGCCGTATCGTCCACATCGGGGTAGAAGCGGTTCTCAAACTCAAAGGCCCAGCCCCCCGGCTGGCCCTGGGGATTTTTGACAATCCAGTCGCCGTAGTCGAGAATTTGCTTCTCTAGCAGCCATTCGCCCGCCCGCACCAGGCTGGGGTGATCAGGGGCCAGGCCCGAATCGGTCAGCGATCGCATGCCCAGCGCCGTATCCCACACCGGAGAAATGCAGGCCTGCACCCAGTAGGTATCGTCAGTTTCTACCGCAAAGTTGTCGATCGCCCGCAGGCCGCGCCGCACCACCGGGTCATTCACGTCATAGCCGAGGCAGCGCAGGGCCAGCATCGAGTTCAGCATGGCCGGGATAATGCCGCCCCAGTCACCCGTTGCCTCCTGCCGCTCTAAAATCCACTGCTCGGCTTTGCGAATACCCTCATCGCGAAACGGCGTGAAGTTGATAGCTTCGGCAAACTTAAACGCGCCATCCAGCCAGATAAAGATGTCGCTCCAGTCGCCAGCCTTCGGCAGTTCCCAGCGCACGTTACCGATGCCCTCGGCATAGAGTTCATCTACGTTAATGGCCGGTTGGATCTTATAGACCGGCTTTTGGTCAAAGACAATCAGCAGCGGCACGGTGCTGCCCCGAGCCCAGCTCGACAGTTCGTAGATAGTGAACGGCGAGGGCGACTCCAGCAGCATGACCCAGGCGGGCAGCGAGGGCAGACCACGCCAGTCGTAGCAGCCAATCAGAGCCAGGTGCAGCTTGGTGAAAATGCGGGTTTTGCTGATGCCGCCGCGCTGGAGAATAAAGTCTTTCGCCCGCAGCAGGGCCGGATCGCTGGCGGGTACCCCCAGCACCCGTAGCGCCGTATAGGCCTCGACGGAAGTGCTCAGGTCGCCGCCGTCGCCGTAGAACAGTTCCCAGCCACCGTGGTCGCGCTGGTGCGATCGCAAATAGTGCTCGGCCTTAGCCATGGGGCGCTTGCTGTCGGTGCCCCAAATCTTGTGCAGCAGAATGATTTCAGCGGTAATGGTGACGTTAGACTCCAGCTCTGCCCACCAGTAGCCGTCGGGGTGCTGTAGAGCCAGCAGGTAGTTTTGGGCAGCGGCTATTGCTCGATCCAGCCCGGTTAGCTGCTGCGGTTCTTGAGTCTGCATGGCCACCCCTCACATCTTGAACGCCGTGATCATTGAGGCAGCATAATGCAAATGCTCCCGCCAAGGAAAGATAAGCAGGATGAAATTCGGGTAGTGGCACAGCCTGCTGTGCCACTACCAATGGGGAGAATCAATTCAAAACAGTCTATCTAGAAAAAACTACTGATCGGGCAGGAAAACTCTGGCAGCAGGGGCGATTCGAGATCATCTGTTGCCAGTAGCGTCGCGACTCGCTGTAGCTGAGCCTCTTGGCGGCGATAAATTTCAACCTGCCGTAGCCGCCAGTTGGCAATCCAGTATTCCTGCACGCCTTGCTGAGAGTAGAGTTTGAGCTTAGCTTCGCGGTCTCGCCGCTCGTTGGTGCTACCTTCAGAGAGCACTTCCACAATCAGTTCTGGTGCGCCGCGCAGGTGTCCTTCGTCATCAGTCAAAGCCGCTAAGCGATCGTGAGACCCCCAAATCACGTCGGGAATAACGTTATCGGTGTCGGTAAAAATTAGACCTGGAGCCAGGGACGGTTTACCCAGTCCGCTTTGCTTTGACCATAGGAGTAGCTGAGCATAAATCTCTCCGGCAGTATCTTGATGTTTGATATGGGGAGCGCGAGTCACGCACAGGTCTCCATCAACGATTTCGTAGCGCTTCCATTCGTCGGCGGCCAGAACCTCAAGGTCGGCAGTCGTCCAGCGGATTTTGGGAGTGGCTTGAGACATGAGAGCCTCCTGTGGGTGCCCTTTGCTCTAGCTTAGCGTCGTCAGCCAGCGCGATCGCCTCTATGATCCGAAAGACCAATCAGCGCACACAACGGCGATGGCAACTTTAGCTTTGGGCTTGACGAGTCTGGCACTCCTGATCTGGATCGGGATGCTGCTGTTTTGGGGCCAGTTTTGGCGGGCTGACCAGCGGCTGGATGACCAGCGGGTATCGCTGACCACCTGGCCCACAGTGGCGGTGGTGATTCCGGCCCGCAATGAGGCAGAGCTGATTGGGGTGGCGGTGCGATCGCATCTCACCCAGACCTACCTCGGCCCTTTGAGCGTGGTGCTGGTAGATGATCAGAGCACCGATGGCACGGCAGCGGTGGCGGGGGAAAGTGCGACTGCGGTAAACCAGTCCGATCGCCTCACGGTACTCTCGGGCGCAGCGCTTCCGGCTGGCTGGACGGGTAAGCTCTGGGCGATGGAGCAGGGCTTTCGCTACCTGGCGGCGCAACCCACCCCGCCTGACTTTGTGCTCTTTACCGACGCTGACATCAAGCACGACGCGACCAGTTTGCAGCAGTTGGTGACCAAGGCCGAAGGCGACGGGCTCGATTTAGTGTCGCTGATGGTACGGCTCCGCTGCGAGAGCATCTGGGAAAAGCTGCTAATTCCCGCGTTTATCTTCTTCTTTCAGCTGCTCTACCCCTTTCCCTGGGTGAACAATCCCCAAAAACAAACCGCAGCAGCGGCAGGGGGGTGCGCCCTGATTCGCTTCAGCGCCCTTCAGCGCATCGACGGTCTCCAGGCCATTCGCCAGGCGCTAATCGACGACTGTGCCCTGGGGGCGGCGGTTAAGGCCAATGGTCCGATCTGGCTCGGCCTCAGCACCACAATCCACAGCCTGCGTCCCTACCCCGATTTGCACAGCATCTGGACTATGGTCGCCCGCAGCGCCTATACGCAGCTCAACTACTCGCCCTGGCTGCTGGTCGGCACGGTGCTGGGAATGCTGTTGGTCTACCTGGTCTTTCCCCTAGGCGTGGTTTTGGGAGTTATTTGGGGCAACCCTGCTCTAGTGCTGACTGGGCTGGCTGGCTGGCTGCTGATGGCTCTCGCCTACTGGCCAACGCTGAAGCTCTATGGCGGTAGCCCTCTGCTGGCGCTGGCGCTACCGTTGATTGCGCTGCTCTACACCTTGATGACGCTAGATTCGGCACGGCAACACTGGGCCGGGCAGGGCGGTGCCTGGAAGGGACGAGTTTATAGCGATATAGGGTAAGGGCGAAGGTCATAAACTCGGACTTGGTATGAGCCATTCCCTAGCATCCGCTCAAACCGGCTCAATCAGTTGAATGAAATCGTTCGTCACGAATTGTGAAACCATAGTGAAATAGCGCGCATAATCTTCTCCGTAGTCACCTCCTAGCAATCACCTATGACCACTCCCCTTTCTGTTTTAGTCACTGGCGCAACTGGGCGTACGGGGGCGATTGTTGTTCAGAAACTCCAGCAGCGGCCAGATCAGTTTGTTGCCCGAGGCTTTGCCCGCTCCGAAGCGAAGGTAAAGGAGCTTTTTGTTACCACAGAAGGGTTTTATCTAGGCGACATCAGCGACCCCGATCGCCTCAAGGCAGCGCTAGAGGGCTGCGATGCCCTGGTCATTCTCACCAGTGCTGTACCCCAAATGAAGGCTCCGCCAGAGCCAGGCCAGCGACCCGAGTTTACCTACGCCGCAGGGGGAACGCCCGAGCAAGTTGACTACCAAGGCCAGATTAACCAGATCGAGGCGGCTCAGGCTGCCGGAGTCAAGCATATTGTCTTAGTTGGGTCTATGGGCGGCACCAATGAGCAACATCCGCTCAACCGTATGGCCAACGGCAATATTTTGATCTGGAAGCGCAAGGCAGAAGCCTACCTGATCGACTCTGGTATCGACTACACCATTATTCGCGCTGGAGGGCTACAGGATCAGCCCGGCGGTCAGCGAGAGCTAATCGTCGGCAAAGACGACCAGCTTCTCGCCCATCCTCCCGAAGGCATTCCCACGTCAATTCCTCGCGCTGATGTGGCAGAAGTTGCAGTCCAGGCCTTACTGCTACCCACCGCCTGCAATAAAGCCTTTGACGTCATCTCTAAGCCAGCAGGTACGCCTGGGGCCGTAGTCACAACCGATTTTGCGGCCCTGTTTGAGCAAACTACCCCAGGGCTGTAACCCTTTAGAAGAGGCTGCTTAGAATAGGCTGCCCATCGCGCGCATCATATTCTGCGGCTGCAGGGCATCTTCTGCCGCCGTGGGCTCGTAGCCGCAGTGCACCATACAGTCGGCGCACTGGGGATTGCCGCTCTTGTGCCCGTACTGCGCCCAGTCGGTATTGTCGAGCAGTTCTTGGAAAGTCTCGTAGTGGCCTTCGTTGAGCAGGTAGCAGGGTTTTTGCCAGCCCAGCACGCTATAGCTAGGGCTGCCCCAGGGCGTGCAGTCGTAGTCTTTTTGGCCGGTTAAAAAATCCAAAAAGAGCGGATTGTGGTTAAACTCCCACTTCTTTTTGCCCGCTGTAAACGGGGCCAAAATTTCTCTAAACAGCGCCTTGGTCTGCTCGCGCTGGAGGAAGTGCTCCTGGTTGGGAGCCCACTCATAGCTGTAGCCCGGTGACACCATCATGCCGTCTACTTTAAGCTCGGTCAGATAGTCAAATAGCGACTGAATTTCTTTTGGGTCGGTGCCCTCAAACACGGTGGTGTTGGTGGTCACACGGAAGCCTCGCGCTTTGGCAGCTCGAATCGCGCTGATCGCAATATCGAACACGCCGGAGCGATCGACGCAGCGATCGTGCAGCTCTTTCATGCCGTCTAAGTGAACGCTAAACGAGAGGTGGGGAGAGGGCGTAAACTTATCCAGACTTTTTTCGAGCAGCAAACCGTTGGTGCAGAGGTAAACAAACTTTTTGCGATCGACTAGTCCCTGCACGATCTCATCAATCTGAGGATGCAGCAGCGGCTCTCCACCGGGAATTGAAACCACGGGCGCACCGCATTCTTCAACTGCCGCAAAGCAGTCTTCGGGTGATAGGTTCTGCTTCAGAATTTCCTTGGGGTGCTGAATTTTGCCGCAGCCCGAGCAGGCCAAGTTACAGCGAAACAGCGGTTCTAGCATCAAAACCAGAGGATACTGCTTGCGGCCTCTGAGGCGCTGAGTGACCAAATATTGCCCCACGCCCAGGGCCTGCTGCAGACTGATTGCCATGTCTCTTTACTCCTCGGTTGGGGAGGATCCGAAAGCAGAGCCGCTGACTTGGGCACATTCGCGCCCGTCCGCCGCTGTCGCCAATGATCGAACCCTGATTATGAATACCCAACTACCGTAATTCATTTTGACTAAAACGGTTGTCTTCAGCCCAACCGAACCTCCTGCTGAGGCGACACAGGTTCGTCATATCTGGCCTTAGCCCCTGCCTTTGGCTAGATATAACGCTGTAAGATGCGTTTTCCCCGGCTGCTGCCACTAGCTAAGGGCAGTTCACAGATGCCTCAGGTATTGGTAATCTCAGATACCATCTATCCGAATCTATTCATCGTTAATGCTTTATTAATGCTTATTGGATGAAATTCAACCAGTATGGTTGAAAACTCAAGTAGTGTGAGGAGATTGCTCAATGCCATCTATCAAATCTGCGCTGGACTTGCTGAGGGAGACTAGCCGAACGTTCTTTATCCCGATTAGCTTGCTACCAGCCAAGCTTCAGGAAGCGGTTGCGTCTGCGTACCTGTGCATGCGGGCGATCGATCAAATTGAGGATCATCCGACCCTGGATAGTGGCACCAAAGCCAGACTACTGCGCCAGATTAGCCTCAACCTACAGGCAGGCACTGAAGCTTCAGCGGTAGATGATTTTGCGATCGGGCTAGGCGGCTATGTGGGGCAACTCGACGAAGTGACCCTCCGCATTGGTGAATGGGCCTTGCTGGCTCCCGATACGATCGCCCCCCGGATCTGGGATGCGACCGCCACCATGGCCGATCGCATGGCCTACTGGGCCGAGCAAAACTGGCAGATTAAAACCGAAGCCGATCTCGATCGCTACACCTTCAGCGTGGCCGGGGCCGTGGGGTTAATGCTGTCTGATCTGTGGGCCTGGTACGACGGCACCGAAACCAGCCGCATGGAGGCGATTGGCTTTGGGCGGGGCCTGCAATCAGTCAACATTTTGCGCAATCACCTGGAAGATAAAGATCGCGGCGTCGACTTTTTCCCAGAGGGCTGGACTGCAGATGACATGCAGCGCTATGCCCGCCGCAACCTGAAGATGGCCGACTCCTACACCCGCGCCCTGCCCAAAGGGCCAGCTCTGCTGTTTTGCCGCATTCCCTTAGCGCTAGCCACAGCCACCATCGATGCTCTAGCCCAGGGCCGAGAGAAGCTCAGCCGGGCTGACGTGATGGCGATCGTGACACCGCTGCTGGGCGTTGGCAAATCGGTCGAACTTATGACTAAAGTCTAGTTAGACCCGATACTGCCCCTCTTTACCTCGCTAGTGCATGAACATTCTGGATCGCATCGCCGAGCGTCAGCGCGACAATTTCTCGCTGCACAGCCAGTACCTTAACCCTCAAATGGTCAACGTCCTCAAGACCATTGGGTTCGATCGCCATTACGTGAGAGCTGAGGGGCCTTATCTATTTGACGACCAGGGCGATCGCTACCTCGACCTGCTCAGCGGGTTTGGCGTGTTTGCGCTGGGCCGCAACCATCCCAAAATTGTGCAGGCTTTGCAGGACGTGCTGACCGCCGAACTGCCCAACCTGGTGCAGATGGATGTGTCGATTCTGTCTGGACTCTTAGCGGAAAAACTACAGCAGATCACGCCGCCGGGGCTAGACCGCATCTTTTTTGCCAACTCTGGTACCGAAAGCGTCGAGGCGGCGATCAAGTTCAGCCGCTATGCCACGGGTCGCGCCAAGATTGTCTACTGCGAAGGGGGCTATCACGGCCTCACCATGGGGTCTTTATCCGCCACGGGTGACCCCCACTTTAAGGAGGGCTTTGGTCCCTTTTTGCCCGATTTCATCGAAATTCCCTTTGGTGACTTGGCTGCCCTAGAAAAGGTCTTGTCTCGTAAAGATGTGGCCGCCTTTATCACCGAGCCGATCCAGGGGCACGGGGTGTGGATTCCTGAGGCCGATTACCTACCCGGCGCGGCGGCGCTGTGCCGTCAGTATGGCAGCCTGTTCATCGCCGATGAGGTGCAGACCGGGCTAGGCCGCACGGGTAAATGGTGGGCGGTAGACCACTTTGGCGTTGAGCCCGATCTACTCTGTATGGCCAAGGCCCTCTCCGGCGGGTTTGTGCCTATTGGGGCCGTAGCCTGCCGATCCTGGATTTTTGACAAGGTATTCAACCGCATGGATCGCGCCGTTGTTCACGGCAGCACCTTCGGCAAGAACAATTTGGCTATGGCAGCCGGTCTGGCCACCCTAGATGTGCTCGAAACTGAGGGCTGGATTAACCACGCGGCCCAGATGGGACAGCAGATTGTGGCTGATTTGCAGCCCCTGGTCAGCCAGTACGACTGTCTGAAAGCGGTGCGGGGCCTGGGCATGATGATGGCGCTGGAGTTTGGCGAGCCCAAGAGCCTGAAGCTGAAGCTGTCGTGGAAGATGCTGGAGACCGCCAACCGAGGTCTGTTTTCCCAAATTATTACGGTGCCGCTGTTTACTCGCCACCGGATTTTGTCTCAGGTGGCCGGGTACGGCATGAACGTGGTCAAGTTTATTCCGCCCCTGACCCTGCAAGAGAGCGATCGCCGCTGGATTGTCGAGGCCGTCACCGATGTGGTGGCCGATGCTCACCGCATACCAGGGGCCGCCTGGGACTTCGGCAAAACCCTGGCCACCCAGGCGATGAAAACTAAAGCCGGAGCCCGGTAGCCTTAGCCTATGGCAAGCCTGTTTCATCCGCTCTGCGGCAGCAACCCGCCCACCCTGCTGAAGCTGTTTTTAGACAATGGACTACCTAGCCGCGATCGCTACCCCCAGGCAGCTCTAGCACTGGCGGTATCGCTAGCCCGCTGGCCCTTTTCAACGGTAGAACAGGCGGTGTTTGCGCTATCCCCCAAAAAGCAAATGCCGGACCCCATCTTTATTGTCGGCTATTGGCGATCGGGCACCACCCACCTGCACAACGTGATGGCCCAGTGTCCGGCCTTTGGCTACATTACCCCGCTGGCAACGGGGATGCCGTGGGATATTTTGGGCATAGTGCGATCGCTGGAACCGCTGCTAGAGCAGGCTCTACCTCAGGACCGCTATGTGGATAATGTGGCAGTAACGCCGACCTCCCCCCAGGAAGATTCCATTCCCCTGGCGACCATGGGGGCGGCCTCCTACTACCACGGCATGTACTTTCCTCAGCACTTTGAAACTCACTTTCGGCAAGAGGTGTTTTTAGCGGGAGGCGAGGACCATATTGAGCATTGGAAACGTCTGCATCGCCACCTGCTGCAAAAAGTTTCGGTGCACCAGGGGCACCGCCCGCTGCTGATTAAAAACCCGGTTTACACCGGCTATATTCGTCACCTGCGATCGCTATGGCCTAGGGCCAAGTTCATTCACATCTACCGCAATCCCTACCGGGTGTTTCCCTCGGCGCGGCACTATTTTACAAGATTACTGCCCGAGCTGGCGCTGCAAGACTACGGCGATTTGCCAATTGATGAGCTGGTTTTGGAGAGCTACCCGTTTCTGTTAGACGCGCTCAAAACCGATACGGCGGATCTGCCCTCTAATCAATTTGCGGAGGTTCGCTTTGAAGATTTACAGAGCAATCCGCTGCCAGAGCTACAACGCCTGTTTGAACAGCTAGAGCTACCCGATTTTGAAACTGCTCGCCCCGATTTTGAAACTTACTTGGCAGGGCTAAAAGACTACCGCCAAAACCAGTACAACCTTGATGCTAAAACCATTCAAATCATTGAAACTCACTGGGGTTCCTATATCCAAAGCTGGGGCTATAGCTTGGCGGACGAAGGGCTTTGCTCAAACTCGATCTGATTGGGCTTGAAGATGCGATCGCTCGCCTGAAAGTAATACTCGTCGTGGCTGATCATAAAAACAGCTTTCCCTGACCTTCAAACCTGGTGAAGCCGGGTAGAGAAAATGGCGTTGCTGATTCAGAGAATGAACCGAGGCCTGAAAGCTCTGAAAGCTCGTTCAGAATTTCGCAAAATCATCCCGCTATTCAGCAACGCCGAGAAAATGAGCTTAAACGCAAAGAGCGCTCCCCCAAGGGGAGCGCTCTTTGCTATTCAATCAATGGGGTAGTCAGTCAAGACTAGCCGATGATTTCAGGAGCCTGAGCCGTAGCTAGGTCGAGGGGGAAGTTGTGAGCATTGCGCTCGTGCATTACTTCCATACCCAGGTTCGCACGGTTGATCACGTCAGCCCAGGTGCCAATCACACGACCCTGTGAGTCAAGGATCGACTGGTTGAAGTTGAACCCATTCAGGTTGAACGCCATCGTGCTGATGCCGAGAGCGGTGAACCAGATGCCAATCACAGGCCACGCACCCAAGAAGAAGTGCAGAGAGCGGCTGTTGTTGAAGCTGGCATATTGGAAGATCAACCGACCGAAGTAGCCGTGGGCTGCCACGATGTTGTAGGTCTCTTCTTCTTGGCCAAACTTGTAGCCGTAGTTCTGAGACTCGGTCTCGGTGGTTTCACGCACTAGTGAAGAGGTCACCAGCGAACCGTGCATAGCGGAGAACAAGGAACCACCGAACACACCGGCCACACCCAGCATGTGGAAGGGGTGCATCAGAATGTTGTGCTCAGCCTGGAAGACCAGCATGAAGTTGAAGGTACCCGAGATACCCAAAGGCATGCCGTCGGAGAACGAACCTTGGCCCAGAGGATAGATGAGGAATACAGCAGAGGCAGCGGCCACGGGTGCGCTGTAAGCAACGCAGATCCAGGGGCGCATGCCCAAGCGGTAGCTCAGTTCCCACTCACGACCCATGTAGCAGAAGACGCCAATGAGGAAGTGGAAAATTACCAACTGGTAAGGGCCACCGTTGTACAGCCACTCATCGAGGGAAGCGGCTTCCCAGATGGGGTAGAAGTGCAAGCCAATGGCGTTCGAGGAAGGCACAACCGCACCGGAGATGATGTTGTTGCCGTACATCAGGGAGCCAGCAACGGGCTCACGGATGCCATCGATGTCGACGGGGGGTGCAGCGATGAACGCTACGACGAAGCAGGCGGTAGCAGCGAGCAGGGTAGGAATCATCAACACGCCGAACCAGCCTACATACAGGCGGTTCTCGGTGCTGGTGACCCACTGGCAAAACTGCTCCCACAGGGAGGCAGATTGTTGTCTTTGGAGAGTCGTTGTCATGATTTGGATAAGTGCAAGTTAGGTTTGCTTGGTGCCCGTCCGAGAGGACAAGCAAGTTATGTATGTACTTACATTAACCGTAATGTTGCAGTTTGTAAACATGCCCTGTGGTTAATGTCTCAAATATCTCGCCAAGGCGTACGGCTGTGTGCCCTTGACCAGATTCATGCTGTCATTCAGCAACGCTAAAGGTTACAGGGGAGGTGCTGTACACAGGTATGAACCATACATTCAACGTCTCTCGTAGGGAAAAACGGCCGTTTTCCCATCCCTAAAGTCATGCATCAATTTGGCAACGCCATTAGAGGTGTGCGATCGCGCCATCACTTCTGGGGTCACACCCGCCCCGCAAGCCATCTGCATTAATTTGAATGGCATGGGCATGGCCCATCTGGTCGGCCCAGGCGGGGACCACTTTTAGCTGATGTCCCCGACCTGCTAAGGCTTGCTGCACATCCACAGGAATGCGGCTCTCCACGGCAAGCTCGGTGGTCGCCTCGCCCCAGGTGCGGCCCCATACCCAGCGGGGTAGATCGATCGCCGTCTGTGGGTCAAAGCCAAAGTCAAGCATTCGCGTCAGCAGCGCCAGCTGAGTTTGGGGTTGGCCCTCACCGCCCATGGTGCCAAGCACCAGGTAGGGGCGGCTCTGGCTATCTAGCACCAGACCCGGCATTAAAGTGTGAAAGGGGCGCTTGCCGGGTTCTAGGGTATTGGGGTGGTCGGGGCTGAGTGAAAACAGCGCCCCTCGGTTTTGGAGCGGAAAACCCAGGTCGGGCGGTACTACTGCCGAGCCAAAGTCAAAGTAGTTGCTTTGGATAATTGAGACGGCGTTACCTTCGCCATCGACCACAGCGGTGTAGGTGGTGTCACCACCGACCTCAAGGGCTGGGTAGTGCTGGGCGACGGCCATACTCAACTGTGCCCTACGGCGATCGCCGTAGGACTTCGAAATCAGCTCTGTGAGCGGAATGTCGCTAAAGTCGGGGTCGCCCAGCCAGCGATCGCGGTCGGCAAAGGCTAGCTTAGTAGCCTCAACTAGCAGGTGGTAGTAGTCGGCGGTGCCGTGGCCGATGGTGTGCAAGTTAAACCCCTCCAGCACATTCAGCATTTGCAGCACGGTAAAGCCCTGGGTATTGGGTGGCAGTTGGCACACCTGATAACCCCGGTACGTGGTGCTAATTGGGTCTACCCAGGTGGTCGTGTGGCGGGCAAAGTCGTCCGGGCTGAGCAACCCACCCAAGCTGTCTAGGTAAGCAATTAAGCTGGCGGCAATCTCACCCTGGTAAAAGTCTTGGGGGCCAGCGGTCGCCAAGCGTCGCAGAGTTTTGCCCAAGGGGCGATTGGTAACTTGAACGCCTGCTTCGGGCACCGTGCCACCGGGTAAAAAGGGATTGTTTGCGCCGCCATAGGCTTCTAAATGGCCCTGATTCACCCGTGTCCAGTGGGACTGGGAAGCAGAAATAGGGTAGCCCTGCTCAGCGAGTTCGATCGCAGGCTGAAGCAAGTCGGCCCAGGGCAGGTGACCAAAGCGCTGGTGAGCTTCGCCCCAGGATGAAACCCCTCCCGGTACTGTAATAGCGGCCTGGGGGCCGCGCTGGGGAATGGTACCTAGGCCCAGGCGAGCAAAAGCGGCGCGATCGCACCCAGCCCCCGCTCGCCCTGACCCATTAAGGCCATACAGCTGCCCTGAACCAGTGTGGTAGCCCAGCCAGAACGCGTCGCCGCCCAGCCCAGTCATGTGGGGATAGACCACTGCTAGGGCCGCCTGGACTGCGATCGCCGCATCCACCGCATTGCCCCCCTGGCTAAGTACATTTGACCCAGCGGTAGAGGCGAGGTAGTGGGGGCACACCACCATTGCCGTAGGCTGCTGAGGGTGGGAAGTAGAGAAAGACATACCTGGCTCAGGCTACATGTTCGGTATCGGGCATAGAACAGTAGCACTTTTAGGGGGTTGTAGGTGTTATCTGTGCCTACCTCTGGGGCCTCCTAACGTGTGTAACTTCCAACACTTGGTTAGAGAGGTGTCCCAGGAGGGATGACAAAGCCGCAGTTTAACTCGGTGAACGTCTCGGATTAAGCCATACCCCTGACGCGATCTTTGTTAGGAAACATCTCAACTTGTTTCAGTAAACCTTGTTTTTCAGCATGAACCCTGCCTAAAGGGCAGTTCCACGGTTGCCAATCTCTGGGCTAAGGTTTAGACAGTCTGCGTTGTAATTCAACCCAAAGCTATGGTAACTGCCCTATCTTCCCCCAGTAAGATCGCCGACTGGCTTGGCTCTGATGCCGACTCGCTGCTCGGTTACGAGGCCAAGGTCTCTAAATCAATGCTGCACCTGCCAGGGCCAGACTGGGTCGATAGAATTTTTGCCCAGAGCGATCGCAATCCTCAGGTATTACGCAGCCTGCAACAGCTCTACAGCAACGGTCGCTTGGCCAACACCGGCTATCTCTCCATCCTGCCGGTGGACCAGGGCATCGAGCACTCGGCTGGAGCTTCCTTTGCGCCTAACCCGATGTACTTCGACCCGCAGAATATTGTCGAACTGGCGATCGCGGGGGGCTGCAATGCCGTCGCCACTACCCTCGGTGTGCTGGGCAGCGTATCGCGCCGCTACGCCCACAAAATTCCCTTTATTGTTAAGCTCAACCACAACGAGCTGCTCACCGCCCCCAACCGCTTTGACCAGATCATGTTTGCCGATGTCGAGCAGGCCTGGAACTTAGGAGCCGTCGCTGTAGGGGCCACCATCTACTTTGGCTCCGATGAATCGACCCGGCAGATTCAAGAAGTCAGCGCCGCCTTTCAGCGAGCCCACGAGCTGGGCATGGCCACCATTCTCTGGTGCTACCTGCGCAGCAGCTCCTTCAAACAAGACATTGATTACCACCTGGCGGCTGACCTCACCGGTCAGGCCAACCACTTAGGCGTCACTATCGAGGCCGATATCATCAAGCAAAAGTTACCGGAGGTCAACAACGGCTATGGGGCTGTGGCCAAAGCACTGGGAGAGTCCTACGGTAAAACCCACAGCCGCATCTACAGCGACCTTACCACCGACCACCCCATCGACCTCACCCGCTACCAGGTACTCAACTGCTACGCTGGCCGCATGGGGTTAATTAACTCTGGCGGTGGCTCCGGCGAAAACGATTTTGCCGAGGCGGTGCGTACCGCCGTTATCAACAAGCGGGCTGGCGGCATGGGGCTAATTTCGGGCCGCAAGACCTTCCAGCGCGATTTCAAAGAAGGGGTGAAGCTGTTCCACCTGATTCAGGACGTATACCTGTCCGACGCCGTCACCATTGCCTGAGGCTGACCAGACTGGCTGGCCCGCACGGCCCGAAACATGCCAAAGCGGCACAGTCCACTCCCAAAGGCGAGGCGCATGAGCAGCAGTGTCGGTACCTCCCGCACTGACTTGAGAATCCCCGCAGGCCCAAAGCGCACCATGCCCTGGGGCCGTATGATTCCTTGCCAGATCGAGTCAAGCCAGGAGGGTAGGGTTTCTCGTGACCAGTCGGCAGTGGTGACCTGGCCCGCCACCAGACCGGTCGCCTCTAGCTGTTCGGCAAAGCCTTCAATACTGGCAAAGGCCGGGTGCGACCACTGATCGAGCAGCTGGCGCATGACCGGCTTTTCCCAGGTGTTGAGGGGGATTTTGCGATCGTCTCGCTGGTTCCAGTCGGCGACAACCAGCACCCCACCGGGCTTCAGCACCCGCAGCAGTTCGCGGGCAAAGACGGCCTTATCGGGCATGTGGGGGCCTGCTTCCACCGACCAGACCACATCAAAGCTGGCGTCTGGAAAGGACAGTGCCATAGCGTCATCTACCTGAAAGCGAGCCGTCACGCCCTCGGGCGTAAGCTGTTGCGCCCGCCGCACCTGGTTGGGGCTGATAGTGACACCAGTAACCGCAAACCCATAGTCGTGGGCCAAAATGCGGCTACTGCCGCCAATGCCGCAGCCAACATCTAGTACTGTGGTGCCCGCAGGCAGCTGGTCTAGGCCACCCCAGCGCACCATTTCATGCACAAAATCGGCCTTGGCTGTTAAAAAATTTTTGCGTCGGGGCGGCGACCCATAGTGGCCCAGGTGAATATGCTCACCCCAATAAAACTCAAGAATGCCGTCATCGGTCCACTGATCATAGGAATTGGCGACGGTGTTAGAAGACTCGTAGCGGCGAGGGGTGAACAGGTATGCCCCTACACCTAACGCCAGCAGCGCTAAAAGAATGCCAAGAATGCTGATTAGGTTCATGTAGTGTCAGGGCCGCCGGGTAACGGTTTGTGTCTTTGATTGTGTTCTTATTGTGACAAGCTTGCGGCCCTCGATCAACATAGACAAGTTGAGTGTATTCAGTTGAGCCTCTTCTCCTCAAACAAAAACCCCCGACCGAAGCCGGGGGAAACCCCATCAGGAGACGCCTATCTGACGTTTAAGTTAAAACAAAGCCGCCCTTTCAGCGCTTGTACTAAGACTATCGAACTACGGGCTATTTGAGAGAGCACCACCGAGAATTTACGGAAACAATACGGCCAACTTTAAGAATTACTTACAAAATTTGGCAGCACGGTCGGGAACTTTCAAGTTTCCGACTACGCCCAGGGCCTTGAATTAGCTCATAGCCTCTTCAACATTGGGGTACGGCAGGAGATAGCACTAGTACTCTGCGGCGCAAGTTTAGGTCCTATTCTCCGGGGGCTAGGGAGCAGAGGGGCTAGGGAGCCAAGCAATTCGGAATGGTGGGCATATTTCAGCCGTCGAGTACTAGCGTCATTTCCCTGGCGATCGCAACCAGGATGAGAATGTTAAAACTAAACCAGTCCCGTCTAAAGGTATCTCAATGCTGTGGTTTCCTAACCTGATAAAGCGTTTTATAGCCACCGTCGTAGGTCTAGCTTTAGGGTTTGGCCTGTGGGGAGGGGTCGCCACCGCCAACCCCAACTACCCGCCACCGCTGTCCTTTAGCAATGCCGAACTCAAGGGCAGAGACTTCTCTGGGCAGCAGCTGCGGGCAGCAGAATTTTCGAATGCCAATCTGGAGCTGACCAACTTTAGCGGTGCCGACGTGCGGGGAGCCATCTTCAGCGGTTCGGTAGCCACCGACGCCAACTTTAGCGGGGCCGATTTCACCACCGGCATGCTCGACTCGGTCAGCTTTACCCGCAGCGACCTTAGCAATGCCGTTCTGGTTGACACTATTTTGCTGCGGGCCACCTTTGATGAAACCGCGATCGCCGGGGCCGATTTTTCAGGAGCCATTCTAGATGGTGCTCAGGCGCGTCAGCTGTGCCAAACAGCGGCGGGGGTGAATTCAACCACTGGGGTAGCGACGCGAGACTCATTAGGCTGCCGGTAGAGATCTAAATCCAGAGAGCTATGGATTAGGGCGAGAGGTGAGCACAATGACCGCGATCGCCACCAAAAAACTCACGTACCCTCCCACAAACAGCCACTCCTGCCAGCTACCTTCCATTACTGGCCCTCCCTAAATAGGCCATCTCCAACCGGGGATGGCCGATCGCTCCAGCGGGTCAGCCACTGCTCCATCTCAGTAGGCAAAGGACAGCGGCGGCGGTTGACTACCGAGATACAGGCGTGACGAGTCGTCGCCTGGGCCGCCAGCGTATCCTCAAGCTTGAGCTGATATTGAACATCAAAGCTACTGTCATCCAAGCGGGCGGGGGTCAGGTGGATGGTAACGCGATCGCCGCAGTGCAGCGGACGGCGGTAGTCAATGCTGGCATGGACAACAGGGTAGGCGATTGTTTCAGCCCTAAAGAATGCGGCTAGATCTATACCCGCTGCCGCGAGGGATGCCTCGTAGGCGATATGGCAGATTACCAACTCATTGGCAAAGTACACCACCCCAGCTCCATCCGTCTCGTGGAACCGCACCCGATGCTCAGCGACGTAGCCCATAGCGACTACGCCCGAGCTAGGGCAGACATTTGGGAACTAGCTACCCTAGCTAGCATTGGGCTGGGCCGGGCGGAAGGGATAGTCAGTTGGTAAGTCCTCCTCGGTTGCAGCCGCCTCAGATCCGTCGCGCCCCAGGGCTAGCAGCGGATTGTCGATGATTTCGAGCAGGTTGGCGACGCCGTACTCCAACACCTCAATCGGGTCGACAGCCGCCCAGCCCTCAGCCGTGAGCTGGCGCATTTCAAAGTGCAGGTGGGGGCCAGTAGATGTGCCTGTACTGCCTACCAACCCAATCACTTCGCCCTGCTCAACCCACTCGCCCGCTTGTACCGCGAGCTGAGACAGGTGAGCGTAGCGAGACTCTAGGTTGTCGTTGCCATGGCGTAAGATCACCGTCAGGCCGTAGCCCCCTAAAAAGTCTGATACCGATACGCGTCCAGCTTGGGTGGCCAATACCGGGGTACCTAGAGGAGCGGCTAGGTCGGTACCCGAGTGGAACCGCCAGCTTTGGTGAACAGGGTGCATGCGCCAGCCAAACAGCGACGAAATTGACGCTGGCACCGACAGCGGAAATACGTACTCTTCATTGCCACGCCGCAGTACGTTGAGGGGGCGCAGCTTTTCATTGAGGGCGGCACGGCTGACGATGGTGGTACTGCCCAGACGCACCCCTTGAGAGCTAACGGCAATAGGCCCCACCCGAATTTCGCCTTGGCCAACGCTACTAGATGCAGCCCCCTGACCGGTAGAGGCCGTAGACGAGCACGCGGCATTGGGGCTGGTTTGCCCAGCGGCAACGGTAATTTGGCAGCCGCTAGAGCGTTCTGCAAACACCACGCTTGGCGTGCCGCCCGGTTGGGCGGTTGGGGCCTGGGTAGCCCCTAGACCATAGTTAGTAGGGTCGATAAAAACGCTATTGTAGCCCGCGGGCACTGACTCATCGGCGGCGATGGTTTCAGGCACTGAGTCTGCAGGTGCTACGGCTGCGGGCATCGTTGGGGCTGCTACAGCTTGCTCAGGGGCGCTGACCGCAGCGGGAGTCTCGGCTGTAGTCTCACTGGCCATAGAGGCAACAGCGGGCTTCAGCAAGCTCTCAGCCATAGTAGAGGCGGCTGGCGTAGCCGGAATCGTAACGGTGATAGCCGCTGGCGGGGGAGGGGGAACCGGAGAGAACATCGGCGAACTCGCTGCAGGGGGTGATGTCACAACGGCTGATGCAGACGGACGCTGAGGGGTAAAGTCAGGTCGTACTGCTGAAGGTGAAGGCAAACTTAGAGTCGCTGTGGGGCCAGACCTATGAGCACTGCTGGCCCCAGGTATGAGGTAGTCAGCTGAGGTTTCGACTGGTCCCTCTTGCGCAGGCGTGTCAGGCGTTTCAGCAATAGCCAACCCGCTGTGGGTTAATCCCACGCCGCCTACTAGCATCGCTACCTGTAGCCAGGCTACTGACGGATAAACTCCGGAAAGTTTATTCGTTTGAATAGGCTCTAAGTTATTTTTTTTCATCATAATCAGCCGCTACGCATTGTAGCCCAAAGTTACTTTACCTGGTTCAATCTCCAGCGTCTTGACCGCTGGTATGTCGCTATGGGTGGGCGTTAGCTGCACGCGCAGATTTCCCGATGGGGCCACTCCAATCACCTCTGCCGATTTCCCTTCTACGGTCAGGCCCTGGCCTAGGTTGGCCAGACGAGCCTGGTAGTCGACGAGAAAGGCGTCATCCCCCTGGTTTTGCCAGTGAAGATACCCCTGCATCAGGCCGTAGAGGGCGATCGCGGCCAGGTCCTCCAAGGTATTCAACGGGCCAGAGGCCAATTCCGGTTGAATTAGCTGCTGAATGGAGGTGCCAGTGGCAGGCACCGGATTGAATCCATTCAGCCCCAGCCCAATGACTACGGTTTGAACCTGGCCACCTTCCAGATGGGTTTCGGCCAGCACGCCCCCTAGCTTTTTACCCCCAACCACCAAATCGTTAGGCCACTTGACCTGCACTGGCAGCCCTAGGTTGGCCAGGCTGGTGGCTACACCCCAGGCGCTGGCCAGGGTAAGAAACGGGCTGCGGGAAGCCGGGAGGTTGGGCTTTAGCCCCAGCGATAGGTACAGCCCTCCTCGTGGAGACTGCCACTGTCGCCCCCACTGCCCTCGCCCAGCTTGCTGAGCCGCCGCAACTAACACCGTACCCGCCGGAGCACCCGCCGCCATCATTTCAGATAGCGCCCGGTTGGTGGAGTCAATCTGCTCGACCCAGTGGAGGTGAAAACGCGGCCGCAGTGCCTGATAACAGGGCATTATTCCCAGCGTTTTAGAGGGCTTTAGAACAGCCTGGTAGAGTCGATCTAGGCTCACCCGATGAATATCCTGAAGTTACATAAACAAGTTCAAGTCCAGAAGACGTGAAGTTCTACCGGTGGGAAAACTACAGATCCCGAGCTGGACTGGGTACAAAAATCAAATAGGTTTTTCTTGATACCGATTACGCTATCACCTCAAGAAAACCACAGAGGCAACCAGGACCACGCCAAAATAGAACTTGATGAAACGGCGCTGTAGCTTAACGCCTTCTCTATAAATCTGCGAGAGAGAGTTGGCAAGCAAGATTGGCGAGCGGTCCCGACCGCTGTAGCATCGTACAGACATCAAAACCGCCACGGGGGCAAAATGGCAGACTGGCACTGGCAAACCTGGCAGGGGCAAGACTTTCTCACCTGTGACCTGCTGAAGCCCTGGTCCCACGGTTTTTTTACTCGGCAGTTTTGGCCCCAGACCCCGGATGTCCTAACGGCGACGCTGGCGGCAAATGCAGTGGTGCAGCGGGTGAAGCAGGTACACGGCAATCGGGTGCTGGCCCCCGCCGATCTGCCCACCACCGATAGGGCAATGCCCAAGGCCGAGGCCGATGGTTTGCTGAGTGATCGCGCTCATCAGGCCCTCTGGGTCTGCTCAGCCGACTGTAGCCCCGTGCTAATTGGCGATCGCGCTACCGGCCAGGTTGCAGCTGTCCATGCGGGCTGGCGAGGCACGGCTCAGGCCATTGTGCCGGTGGCGGTGGGCAAGCTCCAGGCTCAGGGCAGCCGCCTTAAAGATCTGGTAGTGGCGATTGGTCCCGCGATCGCGGGCGAGGTCTACCAGGTATCGGTAGAGGTAGCCGCAGCGGTGGGGCGCACGTTGGTGAGCGATGCCACTAGCGACGACGAGTCGGTGGTAAAGGCGCTACTAGAAGAGGAAAGTTCGCCGCTGCTGGAAGATGGCACACTAGGCAAGGTGCGGCTGGATGTGCGCCAGGCCAACGCCTGGCAGCTAGATCAGTTAGGGCTGGGCCGCGATCAGGTAGCGATCGCCCCCCACTGCACCTTTCAGGAACCCGATCGATTTTTTTCCTACCGACGCACTGGCGAAAAGCAGGTGCAGTGGTCAGGCATTGTTAGCCGAGCCCTGACTGACTAGTACTCTGCGGTGCAAGTTTAGATACTATTCTCCGGGGGCTAGGGAGCCAAGCAATTCGGAATGGTGGGCATATTTCAGCCGACGAGTACTAGATACTGATTGACCGCAATCTAGGGCAGCCAGGTCGCCTGGATGCCGCTGAAGGGAAAGGTTTTTGGATCAACGACGGTCGGCGTAGCGGCTGAAGCATCAGAAGCATCAGCCACGTCGGCAGTATCACGGTCGACGGAGTCTGTTTCAGCCGCGTCAGCATCGGCAGAATTCGCAGCTACAGAATCGTCCCCAAGCCTCCTGTCGGAGCCGCTGTCGGAATTGCTGTCGGGGGGCTGATACACTAGCGGCAAATACCAGATCTTAGGCCCCTGGTTAGACTCAGTATCGGCGGCCTGGTTGGTCAAATCTAGCAGCAGCGATCGCCCGTCGGGGGCCACACTCAGGTGAATGTTCTGCTGCAGGGGCAGCCGCAGCAGCGGGCTAACCTCGCCATCGGCCAGGGTAATGGCCAGCAGCAGGGGCTGCTCGACATAGGCATCGGCCGTTTGCAGCGTGTCGTTGTCTAGTGGAGCATCGACTAGTTCACTGGCCAACACGTAGATTACCTGCCGGGTAGGGTCAAACCGGGCCTCTAAAATAGCGCCGCTGACCTGCAAAAGCTCCTCTTCGCGGCCCTGGTTAGTGACTAAAAATAGTGACTCGGTGAAGCGCTTTTCGGGGTCATCCTGATTAAAGTTGACCATGGCCGCCGCTGAACCGTCGGCCTTTAGGTCTAGCACGCGACCGTAGTTAGGCAAAAAATCGAGAGGCTGGCGGGGGCCGCTGGCTGGCTCCCCCCCCAGGTCGATAATGGCGGTTCCCTCACCCTGGAGCAGCAGCAGCGACTGACTATCGGGAGCAATTAAAAAGTCGCCACCAGGCTCGGTTTCAATCGGGGCAGGAGGTTTTCCGGCCCGCACCAGCCAGGGACCAAAGTCAGATGGATCCTGCTGATTGACCCGCTGCACTACAATAGTTTCCCCATCTGGCGATAGATCAAATTTGAGGTTTTGGTAGTTGCGGTTGTCGAGCACTAGGGTGGTTTCTCCCGAAGGGGGTGGCGCGCCCTGAGGCAGTAACCGCTGCCATAGAGGCGGGCGATCGCCCATAAAATCAATCGGCGGGCGGGGAGTAATACCTGTGGTCACGGTATAGATCTGCTGGTTGAGCAGACCGCCTTCCTGGCTACTGTCGCTGGCCGAAAAGAGCACCTTGTCCCCCAGTGGGTAGGGCTGAAAGGCTAGTAATGAAAGGTTTTTGGGGGTCAGAATGGTGCGCTCCTGGCGGTCCAGGTCGGCTAGAACTAGGCGGTTGGCCTCGTCGCCCTCGGCCCCGATGTATAAAAAGGCTCGCCGCCGGGTTTGAAACTGAGCCTGAAAGGGCTCAAAACGGCTGGGGCGATCGCGGCGGGCAGAATATCGATCGCGCGCTTCATCTAAGCTGAGCGTAAACGACTCGCCGTAGGGCAGCGGGTCGGTGAGGGTGTAGGCCATACGCCGCCCGGCCCAGCTCACCTTACCCGGCAGGGGTGGATCCAGAGTGAGATTTTTCTCCACGCTGGCCACATCCATGGGACGGCTAAAGGTGATTAAAAAGGCCCGATCTTCGGTCCCTACCTGGCGGTCTTGCCAAGTAAAGTCGCGCACTCGTGCCGTAGCGTGGTCACCCGAGAGAATGAGCAGCCCCATCGCTAGCGCTAGGCCAGCCATTACCGCCAAGGCCAGGCGGTCTAAGGGTTGGACGCGAGCCAACCGTTGATTGCGGGAACGACGAGAGCGGCGACGGGCCATAGCTAATATTCGTAAGGAGTGCGAGGCTCGGGGATTTCGGTCAGGGTAGCAGAACCAATGGTGAGCTGACGCTTGCCGTCAAGAGTAGTGGTTTTCATGGTGCCCTTGATTTCTAGCCAGGTATCGGGGGCGGGGCGGTTGGCCCCTGCCGGTAGCTCCACCGGCAGCCCTACTGGGTAGGCATCGGCGGCACAGCAGGTCAGCACGAACCGCGAAATCATAATGATGTTGTCGGGCCAGCCAGGAATGTGGGTGACAAACCCGCTCACCGTTGCCCCCTGCCCGGCGTAGGCGTCGGGTTCGGGGTAGACGTTGAGGGTGCGCACCCAGTCCACAATGGTCCGGTTTTCAGAATCACCGCCGAGGGAAAAACGCTGGGGCCGCGATCGCGTCTGACCCAGCACATCGGTAATCCCCCGCTGAAATGCCGTTTCGCTGGCAAAGGGACGGGGGTTGTAAATCAGCCCAAACACCGCAATGGCAATTAATAGCACGCTGCTAAACTGGCGGGGCAGTAGGGCGATGTGCTCCTGGCTACGAGGAGCGGGGCCGCTACGCTGGCGGTAGCTTGACCACACTTGCACTACACGGGCCAGGCCCATGGCCAGCAGCAGCACCATCGCCAGGTGAGCCAGCCACATGTAGTCGGGGTGCAGCAGCAGGTACAGTTTGCCGGTCACCGTAAAGCGCAGCAGCATTAGCCCCCACAGCATCAGCATGGTGGCATCGACTAGAGCCTGCCAGGGTATCTGTCGCCGACCAGGAGCGCGCGACCCGTTAGCTTTAGGGATAGAGGTCATGGATGCAAGTCAAAACGACACAGTCTTAGACGACAATCTCAGACAACCAACAAAGGCAGCCCACCTGTGGTGCTACCCCGTATAGAGATTCATCACCAGGGTCAGTAAAAAGGTGAGCTGGGCCGCCAGCACAAATAAATAGATAATGGCGCGTCCCTTAAACACGGTCAGCAGCAGGCTGATGTTTTTGAGGTCAATCATGGGACCAAACACCAGAAAGGCCAGCAGCGCCCCGCTAGTAAAGGTAGACGCAAAGGATAGAGCAAAAAACGAATCGACCGTCGAGCAAATCGATACCACCCAAGCCAAGGCCATCATCGCCACAATTGAGGTTACTGGCCCCTGCCCCAGGCTCAAGATGACTTCCCGAGGTATAGCCACTTGAACAAAGGCGGCGATCGCGCTGCCGATAACTAGCACCGCCCCCAGTTCTCGCAGCTCCAGCACCATGTTATCGACCATCATTCGCAGCCGCTGGCCCATGGGTGGAGGGGCCACCGCCACCTGGGCCAGCACCTGGGCCGGAGGCGCATCGAGCTGTAGCACCTGCCCCGGTGCCTGCATCAAAAACGTGCCTGACTTGAGCAATGGCGATACTTCAGGCTCAGTTGAGACTGCGACAGCGGGGTCGGGTTCCCCCATCATGCGGGTCAGGTTGTCCTGTAAGAAGGGGCGTATATCGGCCTGGGCGCTAAAAATAAGGGCGATCGTCACCGCCACAGTCAGGGAAAAACCTACCCGCAAAAATACAATTTCTGGCTGGTCGCGAAAGGCAATCCAGGTGGCCCAAAACACCACCGGGTTCACCGTCGGCGCGGCCAGCAAAAACCCGATCGCAACCGCCGTGGGCGCGCCCTTGGTCAGCAATCGCCGGGCCACGGGAATGTTGCCGCACTCGCAGACCGGAAACAGAAAGCCGATCAAACTTCCCGCCAGGGCCGCCAGCACCACGTTTTTCGGCATGATAGCCAACAGCTTTTGCTCATCCACGAACAGCAGCAGCACGCTCGAAAAAATTACCCCTAGCAGTAGAAAGGGCATGGCCTCGACCAGCAAGCTAAAAAATAGCGTGATGCCGTTGTTGAGTTGGGTCATAGAACCAGCCGTGATGCAGGGAGGTTGGCCTGGTGGGTAACCCCCTTCAGGCAGAAGCACATTTTAGCGGATCTTGCTGCCCCCTGCCTATTCGCGGGGATCGCCCTGCCCTAAAGCGATTCAGAGGATAGATTGGGCAGCCGGGAACAAGCTCCAACCCAATTGAACTGCAAGAAATCCGCTTGCAAACAAACCGCTGGCGCAGGGGTAGATGGGTTGACAATCAGATTTCGCGCCAGAGAGATAGGTGACTCTATTACAAAAATGCGATCGACATCTCTATGGTGGTTTCTAGAGTCTGCTGAGGGTCAATAGTGAGCAGGTTTTCGCCCGTATTCAGGGCATTGCGCGGAGCGGACCACGGTTCTAAGCAGTAGTAGTCTTTTCCCTTCACTGTCCAGAACACCAGCTTGGTGTAATTGTCACTCCAGGAGAGCGTCAGCTGCCGCCCTAGGTGATGATCGATGACGGTGGCGGTGGCAGCCGTCAGCCCCTGAAACGCCAGATCGATCTCGTCTTGGCTAAAGTCAAAGCTGCCCCCAAAGGCTTCTACTCCGCCGCTCAGGTGGTTGCGAAACTCCTGTGAAGGAATTTCAAACGCTAGCTGAGACTTATCTCCCACCAAAAAATAAGGGTGCAGCCCAGTAGAAAATGGCATGGGCTGGGTGGAAAGATTGGTGAACTGCTGCTGCAACACCAAAGTATGGCCGCGCAGACGAAAGGTAAACACCAGCTTAAACTCAAAGGGATACTGAGCCAGAGTGGTTTCGCTGTAGCTCAGTTCTAGGCTGAGGCTAGCGGCTTCGCTAACGTCTTGATGGGCCACCCGCCAGGGTAAATCACGGGCAAAGCCATGCTGCTTGAGGCTATAGGTTTGCCCCCCCAGGCTGTACTGGTTGTCAGGCAGGTTGCCACAGATCGGAAACAGAATGGGAATACCGCCCCGCACCGATAGCTCAGGGTTGGCAAAGCGATCGCGGTCAAAGTAGAAAATATCCTGGCCTTCTACCTGCCAGCGGGTGGCAATGCCGCCGCGATCGGGCACCAGTTCGAGGCGGGCGGCGGTATCGGTATCAGAGAGTACGTAGGTGGCAGGGGAGTCTGCTTTTAGAGCAACGGCGAACACAGGGCACCTCAGCGGCAGTATGCCTAGACGTTACCATAGCTCCCTTAAGGACAAAGAACGATGGCAGTTCGGTTTGCCTTAACCTTATAGAGACCATGGCTAAAGCCCTTTCGAGCTTTAGTCTGCGGGCGCGGGCGCTACCAGTGTAGGGCGTTCGGGCACGGTATCGGTCCAGGCAGAAACCTCACCAGAAACTTCACCAAACACCTCAATTGTCTTCTCTTGAGCTTTTGGCGGTGGGGCTAGAACAGCCACAGGTTCTTCGTGGCCCAGGTCAGGCTGAGGAGTCGATATTTCGGTATTAGAGTCACTGCCCCCCGATCGCTGGGGCGGCACCGGCTCAAACTCCTGCTGCTTTGGCGATACCTTCGGTCCCCACTCCAATAGATCTTCGTTAAACTCCACCTCGATTTCTGGCTGTGACGCCGGTCCGTCTGGGGTCTCAGGCTCGGTCGTTGAATCCGATGGAACTAAGGGCTGATCGATGTTTTTATCCGGTTTCGTCAATGCCTCAGGCAGTGGTTCAGATTCAGATTCAGCCTCAGGCTCCTGCTTTGGTTCTAACTCTACTGGCAAGACATCGTCAGCCTCGGGCGACACAAAGGGGCTACTGGGGTCGCTGATGGCTTCTGGGGGCACCTCTGGAGCTTTAAGATCTAGCACCACGGGTGATTTCAGCGGCTGATCAAACTGCGACGAGGCCTGCTCAATGCGCCGCAGAACGTCCTGGCTGGCGCTGCCGTCAAGGGTCTTGGGATGAGAATCGCGCACCCGCACTGGCACTAGCTCCACCCGCATCTGGTCGTCTTTAAGAGACACCTTTAGAACGGCAGAGTCTTGATTTTCGACGGGCTCATCAGGTTGAAAGACAAAGTCCCCTAGGGAATAGGCAATGGGTCGGCCTTTGTAAACTTCTCCCCCCTGAATTACGGTCGGATGATAGCCCACAACAACATCAGCCCCCTGATCGATAGCCAGGCGAGCCAGGTTTGTCTGCATAAAGTTGGGCTGCTCGCTGAGATGGTCAACCCAGCGAAAGTTCACCACAATCCAGTCCACCTCATTGCGTAGGGCCTGAATATCGGCCACAATTTCGGGCATGTTTTGGGCATTAAACCCAGCGCGATCTTTAAAGGCGGTGGCGGTTTTGAAGGTTTCTACTTCTTTTGCGATCGCCTGGTCGTCAGCCCCAGCCCGCTCCTTAAGAACGTCGGTATCGTGGGCGGCATTGCTGCCCCCCATGGCGTAGCTCAAGTAGGCAATCCGCTTCCCTTTGACATCGAGCACCTCGGGGCGGCGGGCCTCTAGAGCATTGCGCCCGGCCCCAATTCGATAGAGTCCCTTGCTGTCGAGGGTAGTCAGGGTTTCGTCTAGACCTGCCGCCCCATAGTCCATCAGACGGCTGTGGGTGAGGTTGACAATGTCAACACCGCTATTCACCAGTAAATCGACCGCATCGGCCCGGGTCTGGTGGCGTAGGCCTTCTTCCAGATTGGTAGCCGCCGTCGCCAAAGGAGTCGCCAAATTGACCAGGGCCAAATCAGCCTCGCCGTAGTCGGTGACATCGGCAAAAAAACCGCCGGGGGCCGTCAGAGCGTCGGGAGCTATATCTTCTAAAGAAATATCGCCGCCAAACAGGAGCGTGACATCATCGCTAGGCGTTGGGGTGAGCGTTGGGTGAGTTATCACGCCTACGGGTTCAAGGGCCGCATCGACGACTGTGGGGCGGTGGGTTGTGGCGGTGGCAGAGGTGGTGGCCGGAGCGCTGGACCTGGCAGAGGGGCCTTCGACCAAGGCGGTCGCCCCGTCCCCTACTCCGGTCATCGTCGGAGCGACCGGAGCATAGGCTCCACGGGCAACCTCACCCTGTAGCTCAGACCGAGCTGAAAACTGGGGTAGCGTGGGGGATGGCGCTGAAATAATGACTTCTAGCAGACAACCCATCACAAAAGCCGCCACCGCTGACCCCGATAGCACAAAGGTCCGCAGCATCTGCAAGTGTCGGCGCGACAGCCCCTTGGTCAGCCGTGGTGAGCGAATTTGGGCAGGCAGCGGTGAGGGCTGATGGCGCTTGGCCGTAGCCTTTAGCTCGGCTTGGTGGCGCTTTAAGGCCGGGGTGACAATTTTAATCCGCTGCTGCCACAGCACCTGCCGGTGCCCTAGGGGCCGAGCGACCACCAAAATTCCTTCGATCAGCTCTGAGTTCAGTAGCCACACTCGATGACATAAAAACCGCAGCAGTCGATCTTTAATGGGCGGCCGCTGAAACTCCACAATCAACCGCAAACAGCCGGGGCGATCGGCCTGCACCTGCACAAAAATACCGTGGGCCGCCAGGGGCTGGTTTAGCCATAGGGCAATGTCGCGAAAGTAGCCCGCCGCTGCCCGTTCTCTCACCGTAGGAGGCTGAGGCAACGGCTCCAGGGAGACCAGCCGAGGCTGAGGAGGAACAACCGCACTAATCATAGGAATGCAAACACAGATAAAACAGCATCACCCGAAGTGGCTAAGTAACATTTCGTAGACCGAACCCAGAGGCCAAAACCGCCACGGCAAATGCAATGTCCCAATCATAATGCAGACTTGAAAGGGCGGCACATTCATCCCATTGCTGATCCCTGGGGCTCTGTTTTACCCCAGCGATGGCCCTGGCCTCAGGTCGTTCCACGGTTCTGCCCCTGCTGATACAGACCGGCACAAGGCTTCCCCAATAATCTGCTAATGTCTTATTTTTACGAGTGCTTGCCTATGGCTATGCCACCCCTGAGCGGACGCGACCTGCTGAGCCTGAGCGATCTAAGCGCCGATGAGTTGACGGAACTACTCGCCTTTGCTACCGAACTGAAGGCTGGCAAGCACCGCCCCCAGTTTCCTCAGAAAGTGCTGGGGCTGCTGTTTCGCAAAGCTTCGACCCGTACCCGAGTCAGTTTTTCGGTAGCGATGTATCAGCTGGGTGGGCAGGTGCTTGACCTGCATTCTGGCGTTACCCAGGTGGGCCGGGGCGAGCCGACCAGTGACACCGCTCGAGTGCTCGATCGCTACCTTGATGTGGTGGCCATTCGCACGTTTGATCAGGCTGAAGTTCAAGAATTTGCTGACTACGCCTCTATGCCTGTGATCAATGCTCTGACCGATCTGGAGCACCCCTGCCAAATTTTGGCCGATCTACTCACCATTCAAGAAGAGTTTGGCACCCTGCAGGGATTGACCCTAACCTATTTGGGCGATGGTAATAACGTGGCCCACTCTCTGCTGCTGGGCTGCGCCATGGTGGGTATGAACGTACATGTTGCTGGCCCCACTGGCTATGCCCCCGCCCCGGCCATCGTAGAACAAGCCAACCAACTCATGCAGGGGCGGGGCAAGGTGTTGGTCACAACCGATCCCGAGGCTGCTGTCAAAGAGGCCCAGGTGCTCTATACCGATGTATGGGCCAGCATGGGGCAAGAGTCGGAAGCGGGCGATCGCCTGCCGATATTTCAGCCCTATCAGGTAAATGATGCGCTGTTGCAACAGGCCAGCAAAGAGGCGATCGTGCTGCACTGTTTACCGGCCCACCGGGGCGAAGAAATTACTCATGACGTTATGGAAGGTACTGCCTCCCGCGTGTGGGATCAGGCGGAGAACCGGATGCACGCCCAGAAAGCTCTGCTGGCTAGCGTTCTTAGTTAGTAACAAGATGAGGAGACGAGTCAAAACAAGGAAGGGAAAATCAAAACCGTCCGTTTTATCCTCTTGTCTCCCTATCCCCTCGTTGGCCTCACGTTGCCGATTGCCTCTGGCCTGCCTCTCTAAACCAGATTTAAAAAGTGCAGTACTCCCTGGCCGCTTAAGGCTTCAATGATGACTGCGAAGGCAAAACCCAGCATCGCTAGGCGGCCGTTGAGGCTTTCGGCAGCAGGGGTAAAGCCCCACTCTTGAGATTCAGAAGAATTAGGGGATTTAGCCATGGATCTCTTTTGTAACGCTTTGTTAAGCAGTATAGCGAATTTGCTCTGGAGCTAGAGGGTTGAACACCGATATCCCCATTCCCGATTCACCGTCGTCCCTGCGGTATCCGCTGCCGCTGCAAGTAGGCGATCGCCTGCGGGTGATTGCCCCCAGCGGTACCCTGCGTGAGCTAGAGCGCTTTAACCAGGGGATAGAAATTTGGCGCAGCTGGGGGTTTACGGTCGATGTGAGCCCGGGTGCCAACGACCAGTGGGGCTACCTGGCCGGGGCTGACCTCAATCGCCAGCAGCAGCTCGATCATGCCCTAGGAGATTCAACCTATCGCGGTATTCTCTGTGCCCGAGGGGGCTATGGGGGAACCCGGCTGCTGGAGGGCTGGCAGTGGCCCAAGGCGTTGGCCCCTAAGTGGCTGATTGGCTTTTCTGACATTACCAGCCTGCTGTGGAGCCTGGGCAAGCAAGGGATTGTTGGCATTCATGGGCCATTGCTGACTACCCTGGCCTCGGAGCCCGAGTGGTCGCAGCAGCGGCTCAAAAATTTAGTCATGGGTCATGGTTTACCTTCTTTACATGGCCAAGGATGGGGCTGCGGCAGTGCCGTAGGGCGACTGTGGCCCGCCAATCTGACGGTGGCTACCCACCTGCTGGGTACTCCCCACCAGCCCGACCTAACTGGCGCTATTTTGGCCTTTGAAGATGTCACTGAGGCCCCCTACCGCATCGATCGCATGTTGACCCACTGGCGTATGACGGGTCTGCTTGCTGGGGTCAAGGGCATTGCCCTGGGCAGATTTAGCCGCTGCGAACCGCCGGAGGGGGTACCCAGTTTTACCGTTGCCGAGGTACTGCGCGATCGCCTGGGCGACCTTGGCATTCCCGTAGTTGCTGATCTGCCCTTTGGCCATGACGGCAGCAATGCCGCTCTGCCGGTAGGGGCCATAGCCCGTTTGGATGGCGATGCAGGCAGCCTGAAAATTTTGCCCCATGCCTAGCTGTTCGCAGTCCGGGTATTTCTGCCAATGCCTTTAATGATGTCTCTACAATAAAATCACACATTAGGTATCGCCGTGGTTCCCCTTCGTGACGACAACCCTGTCAGCATTACCCCAGTCGTTACCTACGGGCTGATCGGCCTCAATATTGCTGTGTTTGTGTTTCAGCTAGGTCTGTCGCGGGAGAGTCTTGACGGCTTTTTTGACGCCTGGGCGCTGGTGCCCAACCAGCTAACGGCCAGCTTTCAGGGGGCGCTACAGGCCCCTGCTTCGGAGTGGATTACCCTGGTCTCGTCGCAGTTTCTCCACGGCGGCTTTTTTCACGTGGGGGGCAACCTGCTCTACCTTTGGGTGTTTGGCAACAACATTGAAGACCGGCTAGGGCACGTCAAGTTTTTGATTTTTTATTTGGGCTGCGGGGCGCTGGCAGGTCTAACTCAGTGGGTGTTTGACCCCTCTTCTACCGTGCCGACGATTGGGGCCAGTGGCGCGATCGCCGGGGTGATGGGAGCCTATATTCTGCGGTTTCCACGCGCCTATATCGTCACCCTAATTCCGCTAATTATCTTCTTCACCACCATCCGTATTCCGGCGATTTTTTTCCTAGGGTTTTGGTTTGCCCAGCAGGCGCTGTTTAGCATCGCCAGCTTGGGCGAGACTAACCTGGGGTCAGGAGGAGTCGCCTACTGGGCTCACTCAGGGGGGTTTGTGTTTGGGTTGATTTTGGGGCCACTGCTGGGGCTAATGGGGCCAAGTCCTGGCTCGTCTCGCCGCTAGACCATAGATCTGCGCTCAACAATCTAGGCTGGTCGTGACCACTAGCTAGGGTGGTAACTTCGTAAAGTTGTCGAGTAAGCTATGGAATTATTTGTGGTTTTATTGCTGATGCCGATCAAAGTGTGTGAAAAGCACTAAAAGGGCATTGGGTGCTCTTGCTGCGGCTACAGCCGCAAACTGATTCCCCGAGGGGTTCCTGACGATCTAGCCTAACCAGTCAACTTATAGAAAGGTACGATTATGGCGGAAGCCAAGATCCTCGTTGTCGATGACGACCCCGCAATTCGCAACCTGATTCATCGGTTCCTAGCCAAGCAGGACTATGAAATGGAATCAGCCGAGGACGGCAAAAAAGCCCTGGCGGTGTTTGAGCAGTTCACCCCTGATCTCGTGGTTCTCGACTTAAATTTGCCCGACACCAACGGCTACGATCTGTGTAAAGAAATGCAATCGCGTACCGGTGTGTTTGTGCTCATGCTGACGAGTCGTACCGATGAGTCAGACAAAATTCGGGGCTTTCACGAGGGAGCTGACGACTATCTAACTAAACCCTTCAGTCTGGGCGAGCTAGAGGTGCGGGTCGGGGCTATTCTCAAGCGTCAGCGCCCGGTTACGGCTGCTGAACAGCAGTGCCTCACCTTCAACAGCCTGGCCATCGACCCGGTACGGCGAGAGGTGATGCTAAACGAAGAAATGGTGCCTCTAACGGCCCTAGAATTCGACCTGCTGCATTTTTTGGCCAGCCACCCCGGTCGGGTGTGGCGACGAGCCGAACTGATTCAAAAGGTGTGGGACTATGACTACGTGGGCGATCAGCGGGTTGTCGATGTGCACGTCGGCCAGATCCGCAAAAAAATTGAGAAAGATACGACCCAGCCAGCCCTGATTCAAACAGTACGGGGCGTAGGCTACAAGTTTGAGCCTCCCGGCACCGAAACAGAGGCGATCGCCGGTTAGCTCATTCTCCTAGCTCGCGGCTGAACCGCGAGCCTGATTGCGAAACGTCCAGGCCAGTTTGAGCACCTTCGTCCAGTTGCGCTGCACTTTTTTCGGTGTCCAGCTTAGAGCTGTGGCGATCGCCTCGTCCGTCAGGGCACCGTCGTTGCTCTGCTGCTGCTTGAGGGAGAGAAACCGACGGTAGTCGGCGGGCAGGGTTGTTAGAAAGTCAGCCCATTCCGTGGGGGTCATACCCAGCCGAGATTCTAGGTTGGCTCCCAGCCACTGGTGTACCAGCTGCCACTCGTGCTGCTGGGAAAATTTTTCCACATGGTACTTAAATCGCTGCTGCAGATAATCGCGCTCGCGGGCAGACAGGCCCAAAATATCGTCAATTTCGGCAGCGGAGCAGTCCTTCAGCTTAAGTACCAGGTAGTTGACACAGTCAGGCTGGTTTTGGGCCTTGAGATACTGCATGAGCGCATTGATCACGCGATCGCGCATCACCCCATCGCCGGGGTCGTCGGTCTCGGCCATCATTTTTTCGCGCACCTGCTGCACCACCGAGCTGCGCGCGTGGGATTCAGCCGCCTCGGTTTTAGCCCCTTCACTGACCAAGGCCATGTCCACCGAGGTTTCAGCCGGTTGGCGGCGGCTAAAGGCCTGGGCTCGCAGCACAATCAGCTGCTGACTACCGCCCCGCAGGTTAATGCGCCGTTTCGCGTACTGCTCGCTAAAGGCCATGTACTCCGCCAGCTCCAGCTGGGTGCGGGGGGTATAGGTAGCAGGCAGGTCATGTTCTCGCCGAAAGGCGTTTAGCACCTCAATATAAAAGTTCTGCATGAAGTCTTCGAGCAGGGCATAGCGGCCCTTAAACCCTAGGTGACTCCCCTGTGGGGCCACATGACGGTAGACAATGGCGCTCAGGCTGCTGTGCAGCTCGACCCGACCTCGGTGAGAGCCCATGTCGTAGTAGGTTAGGCATTTGCTCACTCGGTGACGCACCAGGGCCATTTGCCAGTGGCTAATGTCGCCAGAGGCCTGGATGCGATCGCTCAGTGCACAAATGCGATCAATTTCTGCCGTCAACCGCTGCATGACCCCGGTTAAACCCCCAGGTCGTCGCTGTAGGTGAGCCATAAATAGCTCTTGCACCAGCGTGGCCACTGTAGGTGCAGTTTCGCCCGTTGGTTGAGATGGTGAGTCTTGGAGCAGTTCTGGACGCTGCTCTGGGGGCGGTTCTGGGGGCGGTGGTGTAATCC
>NZ_JADEXE010000381.1 GCF_015207265.1 Nodosilinea sp. LEGE 07298
AAAGCAAAACCGTGCAACATCGTAATGATGTCGCACGGTTTTGAATAGGAACCTGGCATCGAGCTATTTTGACAAGGGGCAACCCCCTCACTATCTTCGCCGCAGCTGCGTTTCACGTCTGAGTTCGGGATGGGTCAGAGTGGGTCCACAGCGCCAAAGACACCAGGAAAGCATTAATAGCTTCAATATGTTGTTGTTTAAGTTCCTTGAAGAACTGAATAGAGAGAAGTATCGGCTGTGCACACAGCCATTGTTGATTCATCGAGTGAATCTGTGATGAGGTCAAGCCCTCGGTCTGTTAGTACGCCTCGACTACATCCATTACTGGACTTCCATCTAGCGCCTATTAACGGGTGGTCTACCCGTGACCTTACTGGCTTATGCCATGGGAACACTCATCTTGAGGTGGGCTTCCCACTTAGATGCTTTCAGCGGTTATCCACTCCGCACTTAGCTACCCTGCGTTTACCGTTGGCACGATAACAGGTACACCAGCGGTGCGTTCTTCCCGGTCCTCTCGTACTAAGGAAGACTCCTCTCAATGTTCCTACGCCTGCACCGGATATGGACCGAACTGTCTCACGACGTTCTGAACCCAGCTCACGTACCGCTTTAATGGGCGAACAGCCCAACCCTTGGGACCGACTACAGCCCCAGGTTGCGATGAGCCGACATCGAGGTGCCAAACCTCCCCGTCGATGTGAACTCTTGGGGGAGATCAGCCTGTTATCCCTAGAGTAACTTTTATCCGTTGAGCGACGGCCCTTCCACGCGGAACCGTCGGATCACTAAGGCCTACTTTCGTACCTGCTCGACTTGTCAGTCTCGCAGTCAAGCTCTCTTATGCCTTTACACTCAATGGCTGATTTCCAACCAGCCTGAGAGAACCTTTGCGCGCCTCCGTTACCATTTAGGAGGCGACCGCCCCAGTCAAACTGCCCACCTGATACTGTTCGCTGCCCGGATAACGGGTCAACGTTAGAATTCTAGCCTTGATAGAGTGGTATCTCACCAGTGACTCCACGACCCCCACAAGGGCCGCTTCAAAGTCTCCCACCTATCCTGCGCAATCAAAGCCCGAACCCAATACCAAGCTACAGTAAAGCTTCATAGGGTCTTTCTGTCCGGGTGCAGGTAGTCCGTATCTTCACAGACATTCCTATTTCGCCGAGCCTCTCTCCGAGACAGCTCCCAGATCGTTACGCCTTTCGTGCGGGTCGGAACTTACCCGACAAGGAATTTCGCTACCTTAGGACCGTTATAGTTACGGCCGCCGTTCACCGGGGCTTCAGTCGCTAGCTTCAGCTCCGAAGAGCCTGACCAACTTCCTTAACCTTCCGGCACTGGGCAGGCGTCAGCCCCCATACATCGTCTTGCGACTTAGCGGAGACCTGTGTTTTTGGTAAACAGTCGCCTGGGACTCTTCACTGCGACCACCTCTCGGTGGCACCCCTTCTCCCGAAGTTACGGGGCCATTTTGCCGAGTTCCTTAGAGAGAGTTATCTCGCGCCCCTGGGTATACTCTACCTCCCTACCTGTGTCGGTTTCGGGTACGGGCCATTACTGGATTAACGTGGTTCGGGCTTTTCTTGGAAGTTTGACGTCAGACACTTCCCCGTCGTAACGGGTCGTACTCGCTTCTCAGCTCAAGACGTTTTCGCCGTCTCTCATCACCTCGAAAGCTTAAACCGGTAACCAACATCCGGCTGTCTTAGCCTTCTCCGTCCCCCGCCACAATCCAGAACAGGTACGGGAATATTAACCCGTTGTCCATCGACTACGCCTTTCGGCCTCGCCTTAGGTCCCGACTAACCCTCCGCGGACGAGCCTTCCGGAGGAACCCTTAGGGTTTCGGGGTGTAGGATTCTCACCTACATTTTCGCTACTTAAGCCGACATTCTCACTTCTATACAATCCACGCCTGCTCTCGCTAACGCTTCAACTCATATAGAACGCTCCTCTACCACTTGTACAAGTACAAGTCCACAGCTTCGGTGCAATGCTTAGTCCCGTTCATTTTCGGCGCAGGATCGCTTGACCAGTGAGCTATTACGCACTCTTTTAAGGATGGCTGCTTCTAGGCAAACCTCCTGGTTGTCTCTGCAATCCCACCTCCTTTCCCACTTAGCATTAACTTGGGGACCTTAGCTGGTGGTCTGGGCTGTTTCCCTTTCGACGATGAAGCTTATCCCCCACCGTCTGACTGGCATTGTGTGCTACGGGTATTCTGAGTTTGACTCGATTTGGTACCGCTCTCGCAGCCCGCACCGAATCAGTGCTTTACCCCCCGTATATAATCAATACCGCTGTGCCTCAACACATTTCGAGGAGAACCAGCTAGCTCCGGGTTCGATTGGCATTTCACCCCTAACCACAGCTCATCCGCTGGCTTTTCAACGCCAGTCGGTTCGGACCTCCACTTGGTATCACCCAAGCTTCATCCTGGCCATGGTTAGATCACCCGGGTTCGGGTCTATAAACACTGACTATCGCCCTATTCAGACTCGCTTTCGCTTTGGCTTCGGCATTTCCGCCTTAACCTGCCAGTGCCTATAAGTCGCCGGCTCATTCTTCAACAGGCACGCTATCACTCGTTTAATCGAGCTCTAACTGCTTGTAGGCTCACGGTTTCATGTTCTATTTCACTCCCCTCCCGGGGTTCTTTTCACCTTTCCCTCGCGGTACTGGTTCACTATCGGTCACGCAGGAGTATTTAGCCTTACGAGGTGGTCCTCGCGGATTCACACGGGATTTCTCGTGCCCCGTGCTACTCGGGATTCAGCTAGTATCGTTAAGTTTTCGACTACAGGACTTTCACCTTCTCTGGTGCATCATTCCAATGCTTCGTCTAACCGCTCGAGTCCATATCGCTGTCCCACAACCCCAGTGGTAAAAACCACTGGTTTAGGCTCTTCCCAGTTCGCTCGCCGCTACTACGGGAATCGATTTTTCTTTCTCTTCCTCCGGCTACTAAGATGTTTCAGTTCGCCGGGTTCGCTCGCGCCACCCTATGGATTCAGGTGGCCGTACTAAGGGTTGCCCCATTCGGAAATCTTCGGATCAAGGCTTGCTTCCAGCTCCCCGAAGCGTATCGTCGGTAACCACGTCCTTCTTCGCCTCTGCGTGCCTAGGTATCCACCGTGAGCCCGTTGTAGCTTGACCTTCCTTTAATTCATCACAACAAATTGCTTCGTTTATGACAAATCAAAGTCACTCTTCTCTCAACGAACTTTAAATGTTCTGTGTGTACTACCTTACACTTCTCTCATATTCAGTTTTCAAGGTTCTTCGCTAGGTTCTCACCCAGCAGACTATGCCTTGGAACATGCCAAAACACACTGTGCTGAATTCATCCCATGCTTTCGTGGTGGAGGTTAGCGGACTCGAACCGCTGACATCCTGCTTGCAAAGCAGGCGCTCTACCAGCTGAGCTAAACCCCCACGCAGTGGGCCATCCTGGACTCGAACCAGGGACCTCACCCTTATCAGGGGTGCGCTCTAACCACCTGAGCTAATAGCCCGTGTTTAGTTCCTCGCCCCTTAGGGCAAGAAATAAACCTCAACCATAGTCTAGAAACTATTCTCAAAGTCCTGACCGACCTAGAGTGACCACTCAATTCTCCTAATAACAATGGTTCGGAGTAATCAAGGGTAGGTCTCCCTAAAAGGAGGTGATCCAGCCACACCTTCCGGTACGGCTACCTTGTTACGACTTCACCCCAGTCATCAGCCCTGCCTTCGGCGCCCTCCTCCGCGAACGGTTAGAGTAACGACTTCGGGCGTGGCCAACTCCCATGGTGTGACGGGCGGTGTGTACAAGGCCCGGGAACGTATTCACCGCAGTATGCTGACCTGCGATTACTAGCGATTCCGCCTTCATGCAGGCGAGTTGCAGCCTGCAATCTGAACTGAGCCACAGTTTATGGGATTTGCTTGCACTCGCGCGCTTGCTGCCCTCTGTCTGTAGCATTGTAGGACGTGTGTAGCCCAAGACGTAAGGGGCATGATGACTTGACGTCGTCCCCACCTTCCTCCGAGTTGTCCCCGGCAGTCTCTTTAGAGTGCCCAACTTAATGATGGCAACTAAAAACGAGGGTTGCGCTCGTTGCGGGACTTAACCCAACATCTCACGACACGAGCTGACGACAGCCATGCACCACCTGTGTTCGCGCTCCCGAAGGCACTCTCTCATCTCTGAAAGATTCGCGACATGTCAAGCCTTGGTAAGGTTCTTCGCGTTGCATCGAATTAAACCACATCCTCCACCGCTTGTGCGGGCCCCCGTCAATTCCTTTGAGTTTCACACTTGCGTGCGTACTCCCCAGGCGGGATACTTAACGCGTTAGCTACGGTACTGCACGGGTCGATACGTCCAACACCTAGTATCCATCGTTTACAGCTAGGACTACAGGGGTATCTAATCCCTTTCGCTCCCCTAGCTTTCGTCCCTCAGCGTCAGTTGTGGCCCAGTAGAGCGCCTTCGCCACTGGTGTTCTTCCCGATATCTACGCATTTCACCGCTACACCGGGAATTCCCTCTACCCCTACCACACTCAAGTTCCCCAGTTTCCATTGCCGATCCACAGTTGAGCTGTGGGCTTTGACAACAGACTTAAAAAACCGCCTGCGGACGCTTTACGCCCAATAATTCCGGATAACGCTTGCCTCCTCCGTCTTACCGCGGCTGCTGGCACGGAGTTAGCCGAGGCTTATTCCTCTGGTACCGTCAGTTCTTCTTCCCAGAGAAAAGAGGTTTACAACCCTAAGGCCTTCCTCCCTCACGCGGCGTTGCTCCGTCAGGCTTTCGCCCATTGCGGAAAATTCCCCACTGCTGCCTCCCGTAGGAGTCTGGGCCGTGTCTCAGTCCCAGTGTGGCTGATCATCCTCTTAGACCAGCTACTGATCGTCGCCTTGGTAGGCTCTTACCCCACCAACTAGCTAATCAGACGCGAGTTCATCCTCAGGCGATAAAACATTTCACCTCTCGGCATATGGGGCATTAGCAGTCGTTTCCAACTGTTGTTCCCCTCCTAAGGGCAGATCCTCACGCGTTACTCACCCGTCCGCCACTAACCCCGAAGGGTCCGTTCGACTTGCATGTGTTAAGCACGCCGCCAGCGTTCATCCTGAGCCAGGATCAAACTCTCCATGTTAGTTATCAAGTCCGTAGACTAATAACAAATGGCCATTCGTGAAAAATGACCCGAAAAGCATGTCCCGGATACCTCAGTATCCGATTCTGTCTTCTTACTTGACCTAACAACAACACTCGTGCTATCGTTAAACCAATTTAATCCTTGACAGGAACCTTGGCTTTGTTTCTAGACTATGTAGTTGTCGAGGTTCGCTAC
>NZ_JADEXE010000382.1 GCF_015207265.1 Nodosilinea sp. LEGE 07298
CCCACCCATCCACTCACGCACCCATCCACCCATCCACCCACCTACCCCCACAAGGTAAAATCCTCACAAGTCAACTGAGGTAAACCCATGGCTGCTCCCCAAACCTGCCCCGTGTGCGGTGTGAAAATTTTGGTGGGTATTGTGGGGGGCGATCGCGTCCTGTTTTCCGCTGGCCCACCAGGCACTCGCGCTCGGCTCTACGCCCGCGTCTGCCGCTACGTTGACAAGGCTGGCTGCATCAACAAAGACGGCGGCAGCCAGTCGGCCAACCCCAACGACTACTACAAGCCCGACACGCCACGGTGATGCCAATTTTGGATTGGCGATTTTGGCGGCAGATCTACTGTAGGGTGGGCACCGCCCACCATTAATTTGAGGCCTCAATCCTTAGGTTTGGCCAGCTGCGCCTTCGCCTTTTGCCACAGCGCCTCTAGCTCCTCAATGCCGTACTCCCCAAGGGGCTTCTCTGCCACCGCTTCTACCAGCTCAAAGCGTTTAATAAAGCGTCGATTGGTGCTCTGCAACGCCTCCGAGGGGTCAAGATCGTACCAGCGGGCCAGGTTGACCAGGGTAAACAACAGGTCGCCCAGCTCCGCCTGCTGATTTTCCTTGGGTTCACTCGCCAAGGCGGTGCGAAACTCGTCTAGCTCTTCGTGAAACTTGTCCCACACACCGTTGATGTTGTCCCACTCGAACCCGGCTTTGGCGGCTTTGACGGAGATTTTGCTGGCGGCCATCAGCGGCGGCAGGGTGCGGCTGTATTTGACCAGCTTGGGGGTAAGTTTGGTTGGATCGTGGGGAATGCCTTTTTCTTCGGATTTAATGCGCTCCCAGTTTTGGCTTACTTCTTCGGGAGTCTCGCCTGAGGCATCGCCAAAGATATGGGGGTGGCGGCGCACCAGCTTGTCGGCAATGCTGGTGGCCACAGTGCCCAGGTCAAAGTCGCCGTTATCGCTAGCTACCTGGGCTTGCAGCACCACTTGCAGCAGGAGGTCACCGAGTTCTTCTGCGATCGCCCCCTTCTCCCCCACCTGAATGGCATCGACCACCTCGTAGGCCTCTTCGATTACGTAGGGAATCAGGCTGGTGGGGGTTTGAGCCAAATCCCACGGGCAGCCGGTTTCGGGGTGGCGCAGCTGAGCGATCACATCCACCAGCCGTTCCAGGGCGGCGAGAATATGGGCGCGAGACGGAGGTGACGTATCTTGGGGAAGGCTAGAAGACGAGGGCGCAGAAACCATAGTGAAACCGCGTTGACGACGTTTTCATTAGCATGGCAGTAAATGGCGGCGGCGGGTATATCAACCGTCACCACTGGATTGGTTCGTCGCACTAAGCGATGACGGGCTCGATGATGCTTAAAAAGCTCTGCTGTTTGCCCCAACCTTAGCGGCTAAATGTAGCGTTTTTTACTTGCGTCTGGCTGACGGGTGGGGTATTTTTGCTTCAGAGCTGTGTGCGTGCAGCTTTGCTTCCCAAAAATTTGGTCAAACGCCACTGGAAGGTGCTAGGAACACCAACCAGCGGCTAACCCCTTCGACAGATAGGAGCTGTCTCGGAGGCTAGGGCTATTATTGCCCAGGCCGTCCTGAACTGCATATGTCTAGGGCGGCCAACTTTTTGGGATTCCTTACCCGTCGTTAAAAGGAATCCCTCAACTATGTTGTGTTTTACCCGCCAAGATCCCTGGGTTCTTGAAGAACCCAGGGATCTGAATCCCCTGCGCCTTGCAAACCCTAGTCCCCAGCCGGGGCGGGAGCGATTGCGCCATCTGGTGATTGGCTCGCCCGAGGGGGTGCGAGCCACCATTAATCTGCTGCATGTGCTGCGCTATGCTGAGCAGGCCACCTGGAGCCAGTTGGTAATAGTACCACGATCGGGAATTTTGATTACGCCAGAGCTGGGGGAGGTGTTTAGCTTGCTAAGGCGCGATGCTCAAAGAGCGGTCGTAGAGGACCAACGCTAGATTGCTTAAGGGATTGGGTGTCTGTTAGCTGACTCATTCGGGATTCTTCCGCTGCAGCGTTGTCAAAGACACCCGATCCACAATCCAAGCTCATCAGGGCGACTCAGATGCTTGACCAGGAGGGTGCCAGCCTGCCTTAACCCACGATCGCCTGCCCTCTGTCGAACGCGCGATCGCACTGCCTCAGAAATGGTGCTCATCCAGCCAACGGTTCCAGTAAGTCACGCTTTACGGCCTCGGCGATCGCCTCAGATTTTCGCAGTTGACCAAGCTGGTAAATTTGCAAGAGGGCCAAAAGTTCATACCGTTCAGGCTCGGTTAGGCCAGTGGCTTTACCTGCCGCCTGTAGCTCACCCAAGCGAGCATTTTGAGTTTCCTGCATTTTGCCAGTGGCAAGCTGCAAAACATCAGGATCGGCAAGCTGAGCAATTTCAGAAAAAAAAGCCTCTTCAGAGAAGTTTTCTAAGGTTGGCCAGAGCTGTTCGAGGGCTTCGGTCAGTACGGTCGTGGCGTCTTTGCTGGTCGCACTACACAGGCGTTGAGCTTCTTCGACCAGACCTTCTGAGAGCTGTAGCGTGACTTCGACCGTCATAAAGCAAGCGCTTGAGGAGATTGTGCTTTAAGGATAGCCTATCGCTCTCCGAAGGAACCGGGTGCCTTGGCGTCGTCTAAGGGGAATGAGTAAGCCTCAGCAGGCACCCGGTTCCTACTCCCCATCTCCCAACTTGGCCAAATTTTCGCGGCATCGCCCCGTCCAGGGGTGATCGACCCCTAGCTTGGGTTCGAGGATGGCGAGGGCTTGCTGGTAGAGCGATCGCGCTTCTTCGGTGCGGCCCTGGGCGGCGCAAAGAATGCCCAGGTTTTCGGTGACTCGACCAACATTAGGATGATCTTCGCCTAGCAGTTGACGTAACAGTTGTAGAGCCTTACTGAAATAAGGCTCTGCCTCGTCATAACGCCCCTGATTTCGATAAAGGTTGGCCAGATTGCTGAGGTTAAGTGCTACATTGGGATGCCCGTCACCTAACAGCCGTTTGTGCATCACCAAGGCCGATTGGTAGAGGGAGTCGGCTTCGCTGTAGCGACCTTGACTGTCGTGAAGCAACGCTAAATTGTTAAGGCCAAGGGCGATAAGGGGATGCTCGTCGCCCAATAGTCGTTTCCGCATCCCCAGGGCATCTTGTAAGAGAGGTTCGGCCTCGCTGTAAAGGCCTTGATTGTAGTAGAGCATCGCCAGATTATTGAGGATTGTGGCCACAGTGGGATGCTCGTCGCCCAACAGTCGTTTGATCATAACCAGGGAGTTCTGAAAGAGGGGTTTGGCCTCGCTGTAACGGCCTTGATCGCTGTAGAACCTCGCCAGAGCGTTAAGGCTAATAGCTACATAGGGATGCTCGTTACCCAACAGCCGTTTGCACATCGTCAAGGCTGCTTGGTAGAGGGGTTCGGCCTCGCTGTAGCGGCCTTGACTGTGGTAAAGGCTTGCCAGACTATTGAGGCTACTGGCCACATCGAGATGCTCGTCACCCAACAGCCGTTTCCGCATTATCAAGGCCATTTGGTAGAGAGGTTCTGCTTCCTCGTACCGACCCTGATCGTTCTCTAACTGCCCAAGACTACCTAAGCTGGCAGCAATATCCTCATGCTCATTTCCCAGAAGATTGCGACGTAAGTCTAGCGCCTTCTGCAAGAGCGGTTCAGCCAGAGCATACTGCCCCCTCTCCAGCAAATAACCGCCCATGACATGAAACACATCCGCCGCTTCGGTAAAGGCGATAGCGTGCTGCTGGCAATGGCTAGCCAATTCCTGCACGTGGTTCACCAGGGGGGCCAGGGCGAGCCAGGCCTGGTAGTCAAAATCTTTGCCTTTCTCTGGGGTTAGCTGCGCGATCGCCCTAAACAGCGGTTCTACCCAGTTCTGGCAACCCTCATCCCCCAGCTCTGCCCGTATCACTTCCTGCATCAGGCGATGGAGGCTAAAGCTCTGGCTCTCTGGCTCCACCCGCACTAGCGAATAGCCACCCAGTGGGTTCAGCAGGTCGTAGAGGTCTAGCGGGTCGTCGGCTGCGTCGGCTAGGGCCATGGCCAAGGGCTCGCCCAGCTCTGCCGCCCCCTGGGTAAACAGGTTAAAGGGAATGGCATCGGCATGCAGAAAGGCGCAGTAGTTCAGCAGAGCCGCAGCGGCGGGGGCTTGTTTTTGCACCTCCTTTAGGTTCAAGGCCCAGGTGGTGGCTACCGAGTCGGGGTAGTGGCCCAGTTTGGGTTTGGCTTTCTCTAGCCGCTTGAGCCGCTGTTTGCGGTAGCTGTTTAGGTAGTTGGCAAAGGGCACCCGGTTGGTGACGATGTAGGCGGCGGCCTGTTCGAGGGCGAGGGGCAGGTAGCCGAGTTCGGCAGCGAGATCGGTGGCGGCGGCGTATTCCGTAGGGGCAATCCCACGTGATTGCCCTGAATCTGCAACGGTTGGGTTTGGCGCGTTGGGGGTATCTGTGATGGGTTCGCTTCCTTGCGCTGGGCGCACACGTGGGTGCGCCCCTACGGGGTTTGGGCATCCGGTACGGTTTAGCAGAAACGCTATAGCCTCTTCTGGGTTCAGTGTCTCCATTGTTACTGGTTGCACAATGCCCAGGTCTTGAAAGTCTTGGGCGCGGGAGGTGACCAGAATGTGACCCTTAATCTCGCGGGGCAAAAACGGTTGCACCAGCTCGGGATGGTCAGCGTTGTCAAAAATCAGCAGCCAGCCGGTTTCTCGCCCCAGCCACACCCGCACCGACTGCACGGTTTCATCCTGGTTTTCGGCATCCTTTAGCGGCAGGTTGAGGGTTTGGGCGATCGCCACATAGCCACTGGTCAACTCCAGCTCCGTATCGGCCCCCACCCAAAACACGTAGCGATAGTCGTCGCGATAGCGGTAGGCATATTCCACCGCCGTTTGGGTTTTACCAATGCCGCCCAACCCGCTGATCGCTTGAGTCTGCGAAATCGCTGCTGTTTGCCCCTCATTCAGCTGTTGGTAAAGCGTCGTCAGCACCTCATCCCGTCCGGTGAAATAAGGATTGCGGCCATAGGGCACCATCCACGGCGGCTCTTCGCCATTGTTCTTACCTTCTTTATCCCCCAAACATCCGGGACAAAGCTGCTCCAGCACCTCATACAGATGCTCCAGCCCGCAACCCGTTGCCCCTTCCGCCCAACTCAGCAGCGCTGCTACCCGGTTGCCCTGAGCCGCTACACCCTCGGGCACAATTCCCGGTGGTGAGTTGAGGGTAAACCGCAGCTGCTCAAACTGGGGAGCCGGTAAAGCGCTGAGCGTTTGAAACAGCGTCAGCCTGGGGTGGGGCATGGTGGGGTAGGGCAAATCCTGAGCTAATCCTAAC
>NZ_JADEXE010000383.1 GCF_015207265.1 Nodosilinea sp. LEGE 07298
GGAGTCGTCTGGATTGGCATGGCGACCGGGGCTTGAGTTTTCTGCAACTCGGTTTGCGGGAACTGGCTCGGCTTTGCTACGAGCGTTTGCCCTTGCCCATCCTCCAAGCCTTGCCTAAGGGCAATCCACCGCCCGCTTGCGCCTCTCAATGCAAGCGAGACGCCCTAGACTGTCGCATTGAGTTCGCTAAGGTCCTCACATTCTCATGGTGAGACTGCCCTAAGTTTTCTGCACCACTAAGCCCAGGTGACTCTGGCTATATTCGCTGCGGTGAGCTTTGCAGCCCGCGAGCGAACTATCGCAAATGGCGTCATGATGGTCAAAACGGACGCCTGAGCTGATTTATGAAACTTGCTGCGATCGATATTGGCACCAACTCCATTCACATGATCATTGTGGAGGCGATCGCACAGCGAAATTTCGACGTGATTGAGCGCGAAAAGGAGATGGTCAAGCTGGGGTCGGGGGTATTTGCCACCCATCGCCTCAGCGATCGCGCTTTTGAAACCGGGCTAGAAGTCATCCAGCGCTATGTTCAGCTAGCTGAACAGGTGGGGGTTGATGAAGTGATAACGGCGGCGACCAGCGCCATTCGAGAAGCGCAGAATGGGGAAGCCTTTTTGAGCCAGGTGGTCCGACGCACCGGCCTAGCCCCCAAGATTATCTCTGGCCGAGAAGAAGCCCGGCTGATCTTTTTGGCCGTGCGCAATTCTATTGCCTTTGAGGATGAAACCGCTGTGGTCTTTGACATTGGCGGCGGCAGTACAGAAGCTGTAATCGGCGATCGGCGAGACGTGCTGTTTAGCGATAGCCTGCAGCTGGGGGTGCTGCGCCTGCTCGATATGTTTGAGGGCAAAGGCTCCGTGGGTCGCGAAGGCCGCCACGTGCTAGAGGCCCACATCGAGTTTGTGGCCCAGCAGACCATCGACCAAATTCGATCAATTGGCTTCGATCGCGTGATCGGCACCTCTGGTACCATTCGCACCCTGGGAGAGGCAGCCTACCTGGAAGCGGGAGGGAAATCTCTGCAATCGGTGAATGCCGAAACGGTGCGGCTGAAAGACATTAAGCGTCTTACCGACGATTTGCTCGATACTAAGCTGGTCAATCGGGCCAAGTTTGAAGGCATTAGCGACAAGCGGGCAGACGCCATCCATCTGGGCGGCATTTTGCTCGTCAAGCTTTTAGATATGGTCGGGGTCAACGAGATCACGCTCTGCGATGCGTCCCTGCGCGAGGGCATGATTTTAGACTATCTGGAACGCCATTCTCAAGCGGTGCCTTCATTTCCAGATCAAATCAATTTACGCTATCGCAAAGCCGCTCAGCTAGCCAAGAAATATGAGTCTGACTGGCTCAAAAATGAGCATATTGCTGAGATCGCCCTTCAGCTTTTTGATCAGACTCAGGTACTGCACAACTACAGTGAATTCGAGCGTGATTTGCTCAAATTTTCTGCACTGCTCCACGATGTTGGGCAGTTTATTTCCTACCAAAAGCACCACAAAAATTCACGCTACATCATCAATCGCGCTAACCCTCGCGGTTTCACCGACGAAGAAATTCTATTGATTTCAACCCTAACCCGTTACCACTGCAAGGCAGCTCCGACTAAAAAGCATAAGCGCTTTAAAAAGCTATCCAAACCCCATCGCCAGATCATTCAAACGCTCTCAGGCCTCCTTCGAGTAGCGGTCAGCTTAGACAAAACGAAAAACCAGCGCGTTCAGTCAGTATCCTGTCAAATTTCAGAGCATATTTTAGAGATTGGAGTGCTTGGCACTGGCAACCTTGATCTAGAAATTTGGGCGGCCCAGCGCGATCGCCAGGTGTTGGCAAAAGCTCTGAACCGCGAGGTAGATATTCAGTATTTTGGGCCTTCTCCCGCTGCCTGATTTGCCCAGCCACATTGAGTGAGGGCTGGGCAAATGCCAGTTGCCCCTACGGGTGGGTTAGGCCAGCGCCGAGACCTCCGGAATTTCTGACATGACCGTCTTGGGGTTGGGTAGGGTGTCGGGGTCGCCCACGTAGATGCCGAGCGACCTGGCTACTTTGACCATGGTGCTGTCGGTCTCGACCGGGCTGGGGCAAACGCCGCGCTGGTGGCAGCTGCGCACAGTGGCGATCACGTCGTCGAGGTCTTTGGATCGCACCCGACCCGCTTCCCAGACCACCATGCGGTTGTAGCGGCCTTCGGCAATCAGATCTACCGCTTTGCGGCCAAAGGCCGAGGCCAGCAGGCGATCGCTGGCGGTAGGAATGCCGCTGCGCTGAATGTGGCCCAGCACCATGGCGCGGGTTTCGACCTGGTCCATGTCGCAGTAGGCGGTGTCGCCGGTTTGGCAGAGGGTACGGCTGCGATCGGCGATCGCGGTGGCCAGATATTCGCCTATCAGGTGCATGGGTTTGCCGTCTTCGCCGTGGACGCCTTCACCCACCACTACCAGGGCAAACTTGCGGCCCCGCTGGCGCAGCTCGGCAATGTGCTGACAGATCTGCGTGACCACCAGCGGGTTTAGCTCGGGCACCAGTTCGGGAATCAAAATCACATCGGCCCCGCCCGCAATGCCGCCGTGGAGAGCGAGGTGACCCGCATCGCGGCCCATGACTTCGACCACCATGACGCGATCGTGGCTGGCAGCGGTAAAGGTGAGGTCGTAGAGGGCGCTGTTGACGGTTTGCACGGCGGTGTTAAAGCCGATCGATTTCTCGGTGAAGGGCACGTCGTTGTCGATGGTTTTGGGAATGCCAATCAGGTTCCAACCGCCGCGCTGGGCCAAGTCGTAAATAATGTCGAGGCTGCCGTCACCGCCGATCGCAATCAGCGCATCCAGGTTGAGCTGGTCGTAGCCCGCCAAAATTTTGGCTACGTTGTCGATGCCCTCGGGGTAGCCCTTATTAAGCGAGCCGAGAATGGTGCCGCTGAGAAACTGCAGCACGTCTAGCCCCTGCAAAATGCCGGGGATGTCGTAGCCGTGGTCGGTGAGGCGCAGGTGGGCGGGGTCGTACTTACCATCGACCACCTGCATAAATCCGTCGGTGCTGTAGGGAATGCCAATCACATCCCACCCGCGCCGATTGGCGCACTTAACCACCGCACGAATAACGGCGTTGAGGCCGGGGCAGTCGCCGCCGCTGGTGAGAATGCCAATGCGTTGAGTGGGGGTCATAGAACGGTATCCGAAAGGCTAACACCCCTATCCTCAAGCCGTTTGAGCCTACGGCACCCCCACGCTTCAACAGTCTTTAACAGTCTTAACGGAGAATAATCTTCGGTCCGAGTTTGCTTAACTACACAACTCGGTAGTCCAGTCTTGGGAGCCGCGACCCTGCTGGCAGCGCACTTGTTGACCGACCCAGTCGAGCCGCCACTGGTCGCCCTCGGGCACAAATTCGAGGCGATAGCGCATACCGTTGACAGAGTCGTCGGCTAGGCCCGTTTGGGTGAGAATAACTAGCGCCTGGTCGTCGGTTTGCTCTACCAGCTCGGCCTCTTCTTCAAAGTTGCCTTCGACCGGCTCGGTGCTGCCAAAGGTGGCGAGGGCAATGTCGGTGGGCTCTGCGCCTACTGCACCTTCAGGAACGGGGACTTCGCTGTAGGCGGTGCGATCGCCGCCCATATCGCCGCCCATATCGCCCTCCATATCGCCCCCTGCGTCAGCGCCCGGTGTTTGAGCCGGGTCTTCTGTGGTGGGTGGAACGGTCTCTGGGGTGGTAGAGGGTTGACAGGCAACCAGTGTTGTCATCAGTGCGCCTGTGGTTAAGGCCGCAAGCAGGTACGTTTTGAGCATAATTTTTTCGCGATAAAGGCTGATTAATGTATCCAAGGCAACAAAAAAATTGATTCATTCGCACCATACAGGCAAAATCTATGTTTTTGCTATGGCTTGATTCATCAATCAAAATCTTTGGCGTACGTAAACCACAGCGGGAATAACGGCGTCGTAGTCAGGGCGATCGCCGCCGCTGGTGAAAACGCCAATAGGCTGAAAGTTGTCCATGCGATCGCTTTAGTCTCGGCCCCGTAGCCAGCCGCCCATTCGGCACCCTGGGCGATCGCACCGACCGGGCCACCGTGTATCCTATAAAGTCAGCTTTATCACAGCACTTGCCCAACCCCAAGGAGACAGCGCTATGTGTGGAATTGTGGGATACATCGGCACCCGTCCCGCCGCCGACATCTTAATGGATGGCCTGCGTAAGCTCGAATATCGCGGCTACGACTCTGCTGGCCTCGCCACCGTGCTCGAAGGTGAGCTGCACTGCGTGCGTGCCAAGGGCAAGCTGCAAAACCTACAAGACAAGATCGACGGCCAGGAAAACCCGGCTCGACTGGGCATTGGCCACACCCGCTGGGCCACCCACGGCAAACCCGAAGAGCACAACGCCCACCCCCACCGCGACGCCTCGGGCCGCCTGGCGGTGGTGCAAAACGGCATCGTTGAAAACTACCGCGAGCTGCGCGAAACCCTCAAGGCTAAGGGCCACCAGTTCACCTCTGACACCGATACCGAAGTGGTGCCCCACCTGATTGCCCAGCACCTGAGCCAGCTCAGCCCCGCCGACACCCAGGGCAAGTCCCTCCTGCTGGAGGCCACCCGCCGCGCCTGCCAGCAGCTGCAAGGGGCCTTTGCCCTCGCCATTATTTCTGCCGACTACCCCGACGAGCTGGTGGTGGTGCGCCAGCAGGCTCCCCTGGTGATTGGCTTTGGCCAGGGCGAATTTTTCTGCGCCAGCGACACCCCGGCGATCGTGCCCCACACCCGCGCCGTGCTGCCAATGGAGAATGGGGAGCTGGCCAGTCTCACCCCCCTAGGTGTGGAGGTGTACAACTTTGCGGGCGATCGCCAGCGCAAGCACCCCATCACCCTGAACTGGAACCCCATCATGGTGGAGAAGCAGGGCTTTAAGCACTTCATGCTCAAGGAGATCTACGAGCAGCCCGGCGTGGTGCGCACCGCCCTCGAAACCTACGTCGACAACACCTGGACGGCAGCCTCGACCAGCACATCTCCGCTGAGCCTGGGCCTGCCCGACGACCTGCTCACCGGCCTTGACCACCTGCAAATAGTTGCCTGCGGCACCAGCTGGCACGCCGCCCTAGTCGGCAAATACCTAATCGAAGACCTGGCCAACCTGCCCGTCATGGTGCAGTACGCCTCCGAATTTCGCTACTCGCCCACGCCGCTGATTCCCAATACCCTCACCATCGGCGTCACCCAGTCAGGCGAAACCGCCGACACCCTCGCCGCCCTGGAGATGGAGCAAACCCGCCGCGCCGCCCACC
>NZ_JADEXE010000384.1 GCF_015207265.1 Nodosilinea sp. LEGE 07298
GTATTTTGCCGCATGTTTGCCGACTGGGTGCACCGCCACGAGCACCCCCGCTGGACGCCGATTCTGATTCGCCTGCGGGATGTGGCGGTGCTGTCGAACGATTTTGAGGAAACGCTGGCTAAGGCGATCGATCGCGACTTTGCCAAAACCGACTCGGGCTGGCTGACCGATCGCAACGTCAACTTTCTCTTCATCCTCGACGGCTTTGACGAACTGCTAATGGAGGGCCGCACCAGCGGCGGGCTCGATCGCTTTCTTGACCAGGTGGGCCGGTTTCAAGAACAGTGCGATCGCAATTCCGAAAAGAACCACCGGGTACTAATTACAGGCCGCACCCTGTCGCTACAGTCCATCGAGCGCAGCCTACCACCTAACCTGGAGCGGGTCGAAATTTTGCCGATGGATGACGACCTGCAAACCCAGTGGTTCGTCAAATGGGGCAGGCTGATGGGACAAGACCCCAACTATCTCAAAGGCATTCTTAAAGACCCACGCCTGCCCGATCGCCTGCAAGAGCTGGCGCGAGAACCGCTGCTGCTGTACCTGCTGGGGGCCATGCACCGCGACGGTGCCCTGCGCCTGGAAATGTTTGATGGAGCTGAAGGCGCTAAGGCCAAGGTGCTGATCTACGAAACCGCTTTGGACTGGGTGCTGACTCAACAGCGCCCCGACTGGCTCAACCGCGATATTGCCGAACTTGATACCGATAGCCTGCGTCGCATTCTGATGGAGGCGGGGCTGTGTGTGGTGCAGTCGGGTATGGAGTTTGCGCGGATAGGGGCGATCGCCCAGCGTCTACAGCAAGACAGCGCCGCCAAACAATTCCTCGAAGCGGCCCAGCAGCGCCTGCAAGATAGCGAAGCCCCCCTCCGCAATGCCCTTGCCGCTTTCTACATGCAGTCGGGCCGCCAGGGCGAAGGCTCCATCGAGTTTGTTCACAAAAGCTTCGGCGAATTTCTCTGCGCCGAACGCATCGTCAAAAGCCTGATCGACTGGTGCCAACCAGGTCGCAACCGCGAGTACGACATCCAAGACGCAGAGTTTTGCTGGGGCATGTATGACCTGCTGGGCTGCCACGTATTGACCTCGGAAATCCTAGAGTTAGTTATACAGCTACTTCTAGACTTCGCTAGCAACAAACTTGAAAGGCTTTTTGATCGTCTTTACAGCTTCTATCTAAGCTGGCAAGATGGCGACTTCATCGATTCGTTAACTGAGAACTTACCACAAAGGAAACAGCGACAAATTCAAGACTTCAGAAGTAGTTCCAATCAAAAACTTGGAATAAGGCAGATAGATGTCTTTACTGGACTTAACACTCTCTGCCTGATTTTGAACATCAAAAAATTGTCATCAATAGAAAAAGACGATTTCTATCCTTTTGGTAATCCCAGTAAACTTATGAATGAGGACTGGACTTACCTTACACTTTCTAGACTCATAAATTATAGCTCGTGTGTTTCACCAACTATATTTCTTAGAGTGGTTGGTCCGCACTTGCAGGGAGTCAATATCAGTAGACAATTTCTTGAGAGCGCAAACTTGAGTTTTTTGAATTTAGAAAATGCCAACATTCAGAACTCATATCTATTTGCCGCTAACCTCACGAATGCCAATTTGAAGAATGCAAACTTAACCGGAGCAAGACTAGAAGGCATCTATTGGAATGAATATACCAACTGGGATAATGTTATTGGCCTCGACAAAGCGATTGGCGTTTCTGACTCCCTGAAGCAACATCTGAACATAGATCGCCCGTAGGGTGTGTTCGGCTGGCCAATATCCTCAGCAAATCTGCAACACCCCCCGCCCAGCCAACGCACCAAAACTCATCCCGTAAAACGTTCGCCACCGCCAGAAACCGGGTTTCTTCTTTGCATAGCTTAGGGTCATTGCTACAGCCCTACAATAGTCCGGACATTTGTCTGGGCGAGCGCTGAAACCCCTGATCTCTCGTTGACTAGACCACTGTGGAAGAGGGCTGAAACTCCCATTCTGCCGTTGGCTCCCAAAAACTGTCCGGAGTGTTGGCCCTAGAAACCCGGTTTCTAGACCTTCATACCAAGATGCTCACGATGGGTAAGCGGTGCGTTACGGCGTGGCGGTGAATTGGGGAATCATCCAAAGACCCCGGCACGCCTAACGGCACCCTACGGCGAAAAGAGATGCGGCAGATTCATCCTCATCTGCTGTATGGCACCATAGGGGTACACCATTGCGAAGGCCCATGGTCACTAGCACTCCCCATATCCAGGCCAATGTTGCCCTTGGCGAAAAGCGGGTGACGCTGCGGGGCCTTGACTGGCAGGCTTACCAGCAAATTTACCAGGCCTTGCCCCAGACCCGCGCGGCCCGCTTGACCTACGATCGCGGTGCGCTCGAAATCACCATGCCCCTCGAAGACCACGAATTTGCCGTCCGCCTGATTGAGCTGTTTATTCGCATTTTGGTGGTAGAACGAGGGCTAAAAATCAAAACCCTGGGCTCCACCATCCTCGATCGCGAAGATTTAGATCGCGGTGCTGAGCCTGACAACGCCTACTACATTCAAAATCAGCCCCTAGTGATGGGCAAAACCATTGACCTGCAAACCGACCCACCCCCCGATTTGGTGGTGGAAGTTGACATTACCCATAGCGACATTGACAAGCTCAACCTCTGTGCCAACCTGGGAATACCGGAATTTTGGCGCTACAACGGCAAAATCTGGCGCATTTATCAACTTGAAAACGCGGTGTACCAGGAAGTTGAGACCAGCCCAACCTTTCCGATGGTGGCTAAAGCTAAACTGTACGAGTTTTTGGCCCAAGCCAAGCTAGACGAAGTTGATGCAGAAATAACCCTCCGGCGATGGCTGCAAACTTTAGCTAGATAGCTCAACATCCCTAGCAAAGACGGCCTGCGAGAACCTTAGCTCTCGTAGGCCTTATCAACCCAAAGCCAGAGCAACGGCGGCCTCGGCGTGGATGCGGGTGGTAGGAAACAGCGGCACCGCTGCCGTCGCATCCTTCACCAGCAGCTCTAGCTCGGTGCAGCCCAAAATTACCCCTTCGGCTCCGGCCTCAACCAGCTCCTGGCAGATGGCCAGTACCCTTTGGCGGGAGTCAGGCTTAAACTGGCCCTGGCACAGCTCGTCGTAGATAATGTTGTGCACCGCCGCTCGGCCATTATCACCGGGGATAACGACTTCTAGACCGTGCTGCTCGATTAATCGCTGGCGGTAGAAGTCTTGCTCCATGGTGAATTTGGTGCCCAGCAGCCCCACTCGCCCTAGTCCCTGAGATTTGATTTGTTCGGCAACCGCATCGGCAATGTGCACCAGGGGAACAGAAATGCGGGCCTCGATATCGTCGGCTAGCAAGTGCATGGTGTTGGCGCACAGCAGCACCATACTGGCCCCGGCCATTTGCAGCTTTTGGGCCGCTTCGACCAAAATGTCTGAAATATCGGCCCAGTTGCCGACGTGCTGCATGGCCGCCATATCGGCAAAGTCGACCGAAAACATGATCACTTTGGCGGAGTGTAAGCCCCCCAGCTCGGCTCGGGTGGCCTGGTTGAGAATGCGGTAGTACTCCAGCGAAGATTCCCAGCTCATGCCGCCAATCAGACCAATGGTTTTCAACGGATGCCTCCTTCTAGCCCTTTAGGTCGTGCCCTGGGTATACCACCTTTCCGGGTGAATGGGGTATGGTTGCGTAAGTTTAGGCATGCCTAGCTGGGTTTGCCTGGTAGCGTTAGTGGATTGCCCCCATTCCTAACCTTGACCCTATGACGTTTTCCTCCGATACCACCCCCTACAAGCCCCTGAGTGTTGAGGCTTTGGCTCAGCGCCTGGCCGAGGCTGACGAGGCTGTGCAGCTGATCGACGTGCGCGAACCCCAGGAAGTGGAGACTGCCAATCTACCGGGGTTTGTGAATTTGCCCCTGAGCGAGTTTGCCGATTGGTCAGATACAATTCACAGCCGGTTTGAGGCCGATCGCGAAACCATTGTGCTCTGCCACCACGGCATGCGGTCGGCCCAGATGTGCGGCTGGCTGGCCCAGCAGGGCTTTACCCAACTCAAGAACGTGACCGGCGGCATTGATGCCTACGCCCTGACAGTCGATCGATCGGTACCCCGTTACTAGGCCTTTGTGAGGGTTGCCCCTATGGTTACCACTACCCTGCGATCGCTGATTCCTGGCCAGCCTCCCGTGGCGGCTAACCTGCGGGTGTTGGCAGCGGCGGCGGGGCAGCAGCTGGTGGCCCATCGCAAGGGGTTACCGCTGGTAGCCTCGCGCCGCGAAATTCCGATGAACTACCGGGTCTGGGGGCTACAGTTTGGCCGCCAGGAGAACCAGGTGCTGACATCGGTGGGGGCGATCGCAGACCTGTGCCAGCGCGACGGCATTGACGGTCGCCTGCTGATTTTGGGCGAAGCGGGGGTGGGCAAAACCCATACTTTGCTAGCCGTCGGCGATCTGCTGCTCAAGCGGGGTGGGCCGGTGCCGGTGCTGCTCGATGTGTCGGCCTGGGCCGGGGAAACCATGCGCGAGTGGCTAATCGCCACCCTGTGGCGCGAGTACCGCGTGGCCAAGACCACCGCCGCCAACTGGATCGACCAGGCTCAGCTCATGCTGCTGGTCGACGGCTTTGACAACCTGCCTACCCCTCAGCAGCGCAAGTTTGCCGCCGCCCTGGAGGCTTTACTGCGCACCAACCCCAACCAGACCGCCCTGCTCTGCTGTCGTCGCCAGGTGATGGAATCGTCGGGGCTGATTTTTGATCAGTTCAACGGTGGTATCAACATCATTCCGCTGGCGGCGCAGCAGGTTAAGGACTACGTACTGACTCAAAAATGCCCCGACCTGTGGCCCGTCATCAAGGGCAGTAAGGTGTTGCAACAGCTGGCGCGACTGCCCCTGCACCTGACCATGCTGGTGGCAATGACAAATCCGGCAGAGCCACCCATTCAAAATCGGGCTGATCTAGTGCAGCGCTACCTAGACGATCGCCTAGCCCAGGCCCAGGGTAACCCAGCTCAGCACCGGGCCACCCTGGGTTGGCTAGCCGAGCAGCTTGAGTCGCGCCCCCGACTGTTTTACCTCGACGACCTACAGCGCACCTGGCTGCCTGAACCTCGCCAGCTGTTGTACCGGCTGCTGGTGGGTTTGGCGATCGCTCTGGCGATCGGGCTGATGGGTGGCAACCTGCTGCTGGGGCTGGCCGTGGGGCTAATGCTGTCGCAAATTGACCTGGAGAATTTTGTCTATGTTCGTCTGGGGCTAGCGATCGCACCCCTGGG
>NZ_JADEXE010000385.1 GCF_015207265.1 Nodosilinea sp. LEGE 07298
AGTGGGGGGTGGCGCGATCGCCCTCAAGCTAATCAGCCGCCGCCAGCCGATGCCCTTTGGCCCATTTCTCGCGATCGGCGCGTTGATCACGGTGTTCTGGGGCGAGGCGATCATTGGGGCTTACCGGGCGCTGTTTTTTCCCACTCTGTAATTTCTCCAGAGAATGCTAGACCCGTTTCTTAGAATGGGTGAATCGTAGCCGGTAGAAACGATGTCAGTTGCTATTACAGAGGCGATTACAACGCTGGCAGAGGCAGAGCAACGCTTCCACCTGACTCGAACGGAAGCAGAGGCGTTTTTTCTAGAATGGAATACTGACTTACCAAGCCTTAGCGAGAGCGAAAAAACAGGCTTGATGGATTTGTGCCGTCGCTACTTGTATCAGCGATCGCAGGGTCAGCTGCTAGAAAGTACCGTGCTGCTTCTGTTCGCTTCGCCGTTACTCACTCTAGCTGGGTTTTACGACCCACCGTTTAGAGTTAAGGCAGAAGACTCTGTTCAGCTAATCCTGCCAGATTCTGAAGAGGTTTTGCAGGGTAGGCTCGATGTCTTAGTGCTGAAAGATCAGCTTTGGGTGGTGGTGCTAGAGTCAAAAAAGACAGCGCTTTCGGTCTGGTCAGCTTTACCACAAACCCTGGCCTACTTAAGCGCAGCTCCCCAGCCTAAGCAGCCAGCTTATGCACTAATGACCAATGGCGACGACTCTGTTTTTGTAAAGCTGCAAAAAGGCACGAATGGGGTCTACAGTGTATCGAGAGTTTTTTCAGCGCTAACCTCGATCCACGAACTCTACAGGGTTTTGCAAGTACTGAAATGGTTTGGTCAAGTCATTGAGGTAGAAACCTGATCCCTATGCACCTCAACTACCTGGTAACTCTCCTACTGGGGCTAGTGCTGATGTTGCCTATCTCCCCCACCAGCGCCATGGCCACCACTTGGTATTCAGTCGCCGAAGCCAGCCAGGGCCAGCAGCAGCAGTTTGTCGATCTTGACTCGGTAGAATCTTTGGGTCTAGGCCACGTGCGGGTGGGCAGCTACTACGTCGACAGCCGCTCCGGTGAGCCCCAGCGCACTGATTATTTAACTGAGTACGACTGCGATCGCCGCCGCTTTCGCGACGTCGAGTTCAACGGCCCCGTTGGCAGCGATCGCTGGCTGCCCGTAGACCCCGACCCACTCAATTCAGCGGCGATGGAGTACGTGTGCGCCATGGTAGAGTCTGGGCGATCGCAATAATGAAAGGGAAAAGATATCCCAAGGTAGGGGCGCAGGGCCTGTGCCCTTGAGAGAAAGCAAATTCTCAAATATTTTCGTTGCCAGAAGAGCCTTAGCTGATGGCCATGACTTGTACTGTCTCGCCTTCAGCAACCCGCGTTGTGCCCACCGGTACGATCGCCAGCGCATTGGTGCCCGCCAGGTTGATCAAATTACCTGAGTTGTGGCCACCGCTGGCCAGTTCAAACTCGTAGCCGGCTGAAGTTGGGGTCAGCCTGCCCCACAGGTAAGTTTCTCTCTGCCCTCCAGCTTTGAGAACATGGCGGGTAACGGCGGGCACAAACCCTGGCCCCCAGACCGTCGCCAGCCCCGATCGCTTGCGTAGAGCAGGCACCACAAACCGCCAAAAGGTTACCAGCGCCGACACGGGGTTCCCTGGCAGGCCAAAGTACAGTGGCGCAGAGCCTTGTACAGCCGGGAAGGTGGCCACCGTGAGGGGCTTACCGGGCTTTACCGCCACCGAGCGAATGTGCAGGGTTGCCCCCAGCTCGGCCAAAATTTCGTCGACATAGTCGTAGTCGCCTACCGATACGCCCCCCCCCGACACAATTACATCCGCCTGGGCCAGGGCAGTCTGAATGGCCGTCCGCAGCGCCTGGGGCTGATCGGCCACAATGCCCAGGGGAACGGGGATTGCTCCGGCCTGACGCACTAGCGCGGCCAGAGCGTACTGGTTAGAATCCACGATTTGCCCCGGCTGCAGCGGGGTGTCGGGCCTCACTAGCTCATCGCCCGTGGAGAGAATCGCCACCCGAGGCTGAGGAAACACCGGCACCTGCAAGCACTGGGCCGAGGCCAGCACCGCTAGCTCTGGCCCGCCGATTAAAAGGCCTGCCCCCATCAGGGGATCGCCCGCCCGGCAAAAGCTGCCTTGGTGGCGCACAAATTGTTTGGGTTCGGGCGTTTCTAGCACCAGTACTTGCTCGCCCTCGCGCCGGGTCACTTCTTGAATGACGATGGTATCGGCTCCAGTCGGCAGCATTGACCCAGTCAAAATGCGCGCGGCTTGGCCGGGGTCAACGGGTTGAGTGGGCGATCGCCCCGCCGGAATAGTCTCCGTCAGCGTCAGCGCTACCGGATTCTCGGCACTGGCCCCCTGCACATCGGCGTGGCGCACCGCGTAGCCATCCATGGCTGAATTGTCCCAGTGGGGGAAATCGAGCGGGCTGGGAATAGATTGAGCCAAGATGCGCCCTAAAGCCTTGTCTAGCGGCACCTGCTCAGCGTTGACCGGCAATGAGACTAAATCAAGAATTTTGGCTTCTGCCTCGGCGGCGGGGAGCATGGGCAGGGGAAAGGATGAGGGACGGTGAGGGGCTAAAAATCAGGACGGGTGATCAGACAGCTGAGGCCCAGGGTAACAGACCCGGCCAGCGTAGCTGCAGCTGAAGCATCGGTGCCTAAAAACACCAGCAAACTGTAGAGCATCACGCCTACGGTAGCCACCATACCCAGGGGGGTAGTGACCACATCCAAAACCTCTAGTAGTTCTTCGAGGAACCTCAAAAACTGAAGCCAGCGGGTCAAAAATGCCATAGGTTTACCATTCAGGCAGGGTTGGCAAAGGGCTAGAGAATCAGCTTAGGGAACTACTCCTAGAATAACTGTTGTAGCCTTGACCAAAATCGCCCGACTCAGCATTCTTCAAACTTTCCTAAGTAAAGAGTTGTTCAATAAAGGGCCTGCATCAGCCGTTTGCGATAGGTGATAGTGAGCGGGTCGCCGCTGCCCAGCAGCTTAAAGACCGTCAGCATGGCCTTGCGAGCGCTGTCGTTGCGGTAGGCGCGATCGCGCTCCACCACCACCAAAAATCCTTCTAGGGCAGTAGCAAAGTCTCCCTTTAGCGCAGCCTGACCTGCGGCAGCAAAAGCTGTATCTAAGTCAGAATCGCCCAAATCAGCTAGCGACTGGCGCAGGGTGATTAGTCCCCGTAGACCATCGGCCATATCAGTGGCGTCGCGATCGCTGGGGTCGATCAACTCCAAATACTGGCTAGCCAAGGCATCATCCCCTTGAAGGAGGTAGAGCTGGGCCGCTTTGAGCAAAATTTGGCTGTTGTTAGGGTAGCGGGTCAGCAAATTGGTCAGGGCCGGAACAATCTCGGCAGGGTCAGCAGTGGCCAGGGCCGCATCAAAAGCTGCCAGGTCTTGCTCCAGGCTCGATCGCAGGCCCAGCTTGGCCAGCAGCTCGCGCAGCTGCGGCTCGGGCAGTACCCCCACAAACCCCTCCTGGACCTGCCCTTGGCTGACGATTCGTACATCGGGCACCCCTTCCACCCCAAAGGCCTTGGCCAGTTCAGGGTTAGCGTCGATATCCACCTTGGCCAGAGTAAAGTCATACTCCTGGGCCAGCTTTTCGAGCAGGGGCTTGAGCAGCTGGCAGGGGCCGCACCAGGTGGCAAAAAAATCGACCAGCACCGGCTGCTCAAACGAGGGTTGCAGCACGGCCTGCTCAAACTCGGCTTGATTCACAACAATAGATTGTCCCATCGGTACCTCAGCGGGGGCGAATAAACAGGTTGTACAGCAACAGCAGCACTTCGATCGCAATCAGCAGCACCACATACCACTCTAGGCGTAGGCCCGTCTGCTGCCGCTACTGGTCGAGCTTGCGTTCGAGGAAAGGCAAAAATAAAGATAAAGAAAACCGACCTTTTACAGCAATCTCAGCCGCTAGATTTCGATAGGTCAAACCGTGTTTAGAACTATTTCAGAACACCTGCGCGGCGGCAATGTCCCATGCATCCCATCCTAGGGTATGTTAGAAAACTGGCATGACTTATAGAGGGTAGCTATGCGGCAGTGTTCCAGGTTGACCCCTCTGCCATTGTGGCCCAGTGCCAGGTTTTTCCCCCAGCCTTGCCCATGGCAGGCGGGCTATTGTGGAGTAAGGCCGCAGCCATGAAGCGTGTGGTATTCATTCTCGGGGTTTTAGAAGACGATGACGTTGACTGGCTAATTGAAGCTGGGCAGCGGCAAGAGCTTCAACCGGGGCAAGTGCTAATTCGCGAGGGCGAACCCTGCGAACACATCTACCTTATTTTAGACGGTGGCCTAGAGGTTACCGTGGCGGCCCTAAGCGCTCAACCTATTGCTCACCTGGCTACTGGCGAGGTGGTGGGTGAGATGTCGTTTGTCGATAGTCAACCGCCCTCGGCGACGGTATCGGCCCTAGAGACCAGCATTGTGTTGGCTATTTCCTGCACCCAGCTGCGCCACAAACTCCAGCAAGACATTTGGTTTGCCTCTCGCTTTTACCGCGCCCTGGCCATTCTGCTCTCTAGCCGTTTGCGCAGCACCGTCAAGCACCTGCAAGGGGAGCACTGGCGACCGGTCGCTAGCCTCAACGATGCTGGGCTAGACGAAATCAACGACATGCTCTCCATGGGCGGCATTCGCTTTGACTGGATGCTCAAGCGCCTGCGAGATGTTAACTCTAACCCTTGGGAAGATTTAGACGTAGACTCCACTGACTAGAGATAAAGGCTTGCAAACCCACCCGCCACCCCGAAAGGATTCTGCTACCATTCAGGCAATGGCAGTAAGGGGTAAACTAGAGGGCAACCATTGGTTTACTTTCAGGGTCATTCCCCCCAGCAACGGTAAGCTAACGCAAGTCAGCTGAGTTGCCTAACAGCATGAATGTCATAGACTGTCCCCAGCAGGCCATTATGGCGGTGGGAAAACAGGCAGCTATGGCTCACTATGCTGATAGTCAGGTTTGTGTTCCCTACTAAGTCGGTTCTGGGCCTCGTTTTTGCAACTGTCAGAGCATGCCACTCCATACCAAACTCAGTAATATTCTCAGGCTCAATAGGTGTTTCAGGGAGGTGACCTGCAAGCAGATGATGTATTCGCTAGGCTGAACACTAAAGTGCACCTGCTCTGCGATCTCATGCTAACCCTGACACACCTTTTGGAAGAGGCCAAGTGCTACGACAGCGTTCGGACGTTGCGCTGGCCCGACGGCGTTATCCGGTGTCCGAAGTGCGGCT
>NZ_JADEXE010000386.1 GCF_015207265.1 Nodosilinea sp. LEGE 07298
ATACCTTCAGTGTCTTTTCTTATTAGCTTAAATTGGATCCGGTCTCAGTGATGACTCAAGGGGCAGGGAGAACACCTCTCCCGCCTATCTAGCTGTCGTCACCCGCCACGTTCAGTGTCGTCTAATAAACAAGCGCAACTTGGTACTGGCTGTAGTCACCCAGTACATCCAAGCTCATCCCCAGGCGACTTTGAATGAGCTGAAGCAAGTGTTTCCCGATTTCCTCCACAGTTCCTTTGGGGTGGTGGCTCCGATTGAGAAAGCCCTAGAGAAGGGCCAAAAGCGCTACTTCCTGGATGAGAGCCAGATTTTACAGACAGGGGATAATCAGACCGTTGCGGTCTGTAACCAGTGGGGTATCGGCAACATTGGCCCCTTCCTCGACATCGCCAAACAACTTGGCTACGCCATAACGGCCCGGTAAACCAGTGTTAGTCTTAGGAAAATTAGCGATTACCTTCTAGCACTAAGCAAACCAACGACTAACGAGTCTTACTCCGGCAGATGATGACATGGGCGTAGGCACCTCTCCTCCTGTAAACAACTCTCCAGACCAAGACCAGTCCATCCCGATTTTGCCTTACAGCCTAATCGTGGGGCAGGAAACGCTCAAGCTGGCGTTGGAGTTGGCCTACATTGCCCCTCGGCTGGGGGGTGTGCTGCTGAGTGGCCAGCGAGGTACGGGTAAGTCTACCGCTGTACGTGCTTTTGCCAGAATGGTCTACGGCGATTTGCCGGTTACGCTGCCGATTAATGCCACCGAAGATCGGGTAGTCGGTGGCTTGGATGTGGACAAGCTAATGCAGAGCGATGCCCAATGGAAGGATGGCCTGCTGGTTGAGGCTAAAGACAAGCTGCTCTACGTGGATGAGATCAACCTGCTGGATGACCACATAGTCAACATCATCTTGGATGTAACCTCGACCGGGAAGCTAGAAGTCCAGCGGGATGGGCAGAGTGTTCGGAATGATGTGTCGTTTACGCTGGTCGGCACCATGAACCCGGAAGAGGGCGGGCTGCGGCCTCAGCTGTTGGATCGCTTTGGATTAATGGTGAATGTCAACACCGCCACTACTAAGGAAGAGCGTTTGAAGATCCTTCAGAATGTGTTGACCTTTGAAGATGAATGGGCCAAGCAGCGACTGGGTCAGTCGTCAGCGTTTTTGGCTCAGGCTCAGCAGGCAGATGAGCAGAGGCGGAATGCTCTGACGCAGGCTAGGAAGCGCTTCTACGAAGTAGAGGTGAAACCAGCACTGGAGACCTGTGTTGCCCTGGCTGAGGCCTTTGAGGTTGAAGGTAATCGGGGAGAACGGGTGTTGGCCATGGCAGCGCGAGCCCACGCTGCTCTGGCAAAACGATTTGAAGTCACGACTGATGACCTCAGAATAATTGCGCCGTTGGCGTTTCAACATCGGCGGATGGGGGTGGATCAGAACCAAGAGGCGATGTGGACTGAAAAGGATGAGCTTGAGCTACAACGGGTTCTAGGTTCAGATTCAGACAAGTAAACCAGGGGCATATTGAGTGAAGGCTGAGTTTCAAAATCCGTTGATGAAGGGGTTGGCCTGTGCTGCCCTGGACTCTGGATTGCGAAGCATTCTCGTGTTTGATGCTTCCCCGGCTACGCTACAGACCATGGCCAGGCTGCTAACTCAGATGGTAGCGGTTGTTGCTAAGGGAGAGGTGATTTTCCCCCAAGCCACTGATACCAAGGCTGCCAGGCAGATTGTGCCAGTTCAGCTCGGCGCAGTGAAAACGGAAGAAGACCTGTGGGGCAGTCTGGCCCTAGGGCGAAATGGCACGTCCCAATCGGTAATCTGGAAAGCTGGTTTGCTGGCAGCCGGGAAGGAGCTGGAAACTCGAATTGTCGTCATCCCCGATTTGTCGCGGCTGAGTTTGGCGGCGAGTCGAGCCTGTGTGATGCTAATGGGGGCTGAGGTGGCCCACCTGGAGCGGCACGGACAGCACGATCGCTGGCAGCCCCAGTTATTTTGGTTGGCGGGGTGCGATCGCACCCGCATTGGCACCCTCTCTCCCCATTTGCTCGACCGCTTTGCCCTGCGGTTAAGCGGTGGGGAGTCGCCAAATTCTCAACAGCGGGTCATGCAACTGCGATCGTGGTTTGAGCAGTTCGACCAAAAGCAATTTCCTGGGGATGGGGAATGGGAGGCAGCTCCGCTATCGGCTGAGGTGGTGGAAGGGTTAAAACAGGCCCAGCAGATTCAGCCCGAGGTTTTGCCAGAAGCGCGAGAGCGGGTGCTGAACTATGTTGGGGTATCTGGGGGGTATAGCCCACGCCGAGATTTGGCTTTGTTGCGGCTAGCCAGGGCACAGGCTCAATTGGCGGGTACAGCGAAGGTGGGTGAGCAGGCGGTGGATGCGGCGGCGGCCCTAATTGGGCTCACCCTTCAGCTTAGCCAGCCGGAAATGCCTCCGTCCGATTCGACGGCGACTGACCTGGATGACCCACAGTCTCTGAGCCAAGGGTCTGAACAGGAGAATACTCAGCCCGCCCGCGATGCGGCTCAGTCGGTGACGGAAGCACCCGTTTTCGAGTCAGATACCCAGGAAACGTTTCCTCCCACGGCGCTACCCCTGGGTGGGCCAGCCATAGATCCCTATCTGGAAGACACGGTCGCCCCTGAACGGGAGGCCGCCTCTTTGCGTCTGCCTCCCCGGCGATTTAAGGCGGCATCTCTGGGGCGTGGGGCGATTATTGGGGTTGAACCGGCCCCGATTCCCCGAGACTTGGCTTTGATTAGCACGTTATTGGAAGCCGCGAAATACCAAGCCCTGCGGTGGCAGGCGTTTAAGGAGAAGCCAAACTCGCCTCAGTGGGCAAGAAAACTGCTAGATAAGCGGCAAGCAAACGGCCATGTTCCATTAATTCTGCAAGCGGGAGATCTGCGGCGCTATCGCCGAGCTGCCGTGCCAGAGCAAATGCTGACTTTAGTTTTGGACTATACCTCGCTGAAGGAGTGCCAGTGGCAGGGGGCGTTGCTGCCTTACCTTCAATGGGCCTATGTGGAGCGAGCCAGTGTTTGCCTGATCCAAGTGGGGGCGGCGGATGCGCAGGATGAGTTGCGGGCGGAGAAGCGCGAGGCAGACAACATTCTGGTGCCCCGCATTCGCAACCGGTTGGAGGTGAATTGGGGACGGGCGACACCTCTGGCCCATGGGTTAGATTTGGCGTTACAGACGCTGCGCCATCGGTTGCAGCATGGGCGTAGCACTGTGCAAAAAGCGGTGTTGGTGGTAATTACGGACGGGCGGGGTAATGTGCCGCTGGAGGCCAGTCGGGCCGGAAAGGTGACGGCTCCGGTGGGGCGGCAGGGCATTGAGGATGCCATGGCGGTGGCGCAGCAGATTGCGGCGTTGAAGGGAGTGGAGGCTGTGGTGTTGAACCCGCAGCCGAAGCACTATGGGGATCTACCTGTGGAATTGGCCCAGGCTCTGGGGGCAAAGATTGCCAAGATTCCCAATCTCCAGCTTTGGGAGGTGGCAGCACTGTGAGCCAACTTGCTCAAGACATTACCGGAACCAAGAGTCTGCGGCACACTGGGCGATCGCCCACTCTCCAAGCCGAGGAACCGGTACTGCATCGAACCTCTCTTGTTCGGGAGATGGAACCGGGGCTGGTACCTCCCCGTGTGGTGATTTTGACGGCTCTGGCCGAAGAGTTTCTGGCGGTTGAAAAATACGTGCCAGAACACAAAGAACTTATCCACCCAGATGACAAAGCAGTTTATGAGTATGGTCGCTTCACGTCAGGGGGGGCGGTATGGGATGTTTTGATTGTCGAAACAGGCAAGGGCAACATTAACGCGGCAGATGAAACCCAACGGGCGATCGCCTTTTTTAAACCGGATGTGGTTTTGTTTGTCGGTATCGCAGGTGGACGAAAGGGTGTCTCGATTGGCGATGTCGTGGCCTCAGAGAAAATCTACAACTACGAATCGGGCCGAGATGAGATTGAGTTTAGGCCCCGGCCTGAGGTAGAACGCCCCAGTTACAAGCTAGAGCAACGGGCACGGGCTGTTGTACGCAGTTGGATACGACACAAGCGGGAACCGGGTAATGAGGATTTACCTAACGCGTTTGTGGGGGCGATCGCAGCGGGTGAGAGCGTAGTGGCATCAACCGAGTCCAGAACAGCTCAGCGTTTGACCCAAAACTATGGGGATGCCCTGGCTGTGGAAATGGAAGGCTATGGATTTATGAGGGTAGCGAAAAGAGTTCAAGGCGTTTCGGCCCTGGTTATTCGCGGTATTTCAGATTTGATAGATGGCAAAGAGGCTGCTGATCAGCAGGGTTCTCAAACTTTGGCCGCAGGCAATGCAAGTGCCTTTGCCTTTGAGCTATTGGCCAAACTAGAGGGGGCCGCACCACTGACGGAAGTTGCTAAACATACTGACTCTGTAACCTTCGACCCCGACCAAACATTGCCCCATCATCTGACCAGCCTATCTATTGAGGCGATCAATGGGGGTGAATACTATCTACGGGCACACCATGGCAGGCAAGACTTTATCGAAACAGGAGAATTTGCTCCTCCATTGATGCAGTTGCCTATGCTCATTGAGGTTGAGGGCAGTTATGAAAACGTAGTGGGTGCTATAGACACCTGCAACGAGGCTTTGAAAAGTACCGAAACTTGTCCAATTGGTCGATTTCTACGGTGGCTACCCCATCAGACCTCTGATACCCCACAGCCTGCCTGCTTGACGATTGACGATCGCACAAACTTGGGCATCCCCTGGGAGTTGCTAGAAGTAGATGAGAGGCCTTTGGGCATTGCGTTACAAACCATTCGCTCCTGTCCTGACATCCCTGATGTCGATACTGTCGAGCCCTTTTGTCAGGGTGGGGTCTTGGCCTACGCCTCTGCATCAGTCCAAGCGTGGCAGACAGCCTATAGTTTTCAGTGCCACGCAGAGTTTCGTGAGTTTTTAGGCCAGCTCCAGACCTCTAAGGCGGACTATGGGCTGGTTTACATTGATGGGCTGGGGCTTCCGGTAGCGCTTCAACACAACCCAACGGCATTCATCAGGCGATCAAACCTCTTCAAATCTCGTGCCAGTCTCGTGTTTGTCAATGGCCAGCTATCGTTTGATGAGTCACTGTCCCTTGGGTGCATCCCAGTTATGTAATGAGCAATAATACTTAGCCTTAGCCAGGCCCATGAACGTTAAGCTTTGAGCAGTTCAACCTAGGAACTTCACTGCCATGGATGCCTCCAAAGAAGCCCGTCTCAAA
>NZ_JADEXE010000387.1 GCF_015207265.1 Nodosilinea sp. LEGE 07298
CCGCCCAGCTCTGCGAACGAGTGCGCCAGGGCCTTGTACCCCAGGCGATCGAGAAAAACGACAAAAGCCCCGTTACCATTGCCGATTATGGTGCCCAGGCGATCATCTGCAAGGCTCTGTCTGCCGCGTTTCCTGGCGATCCGGTGGTGGGTGAGGAGGATACCACTGACCTGCGCCAGCCCGACGCCGTCCCCGTTCTCGCCGCTGTTACCGAGCAGGTACAGCAGCTGGTGCCCAGCGCCACCGATGCCAACATTCTCAGCTGGATTGACCACGGCAACGGCAGCGTCGCCCCTCGCTACTGGACCCTCGACCCCATCGACGGCACCAAGGGCTTTTTGCGCGGCGACCAGTACGCGATCGCCCTGGCCCTAGTCGTGGATGGCGATATCAAGGTAGGAGTGCTGGGCTGCCCCTTTTTGAGCTTTGGCGGCGAAACCGGGCTGCTGTTTGTCGCGGTGCGTGGCGAAGGAGCGACGATGGTACCCCTGGCCGGGGGCAATCCCCAGCCGCTGAAGGTGACTGAGGCTAGCGATCGCGACCATTTTCGCGTGGTTGAGAGTGTCGAATCGGGCCACGGCGACCTTGGCCAGCAGGGGCAGGTTGCCCAGGCCGTCGGAATTACCACCCCCTCTCTGCGGATGGATAGCCAGGCCAAGTACGCCGCCGTCGCCGCCGGGCAGGCCGCCCTCTACCTGCGCCTGCCCTCTCCCAAAACCCCCGACTACCGCGAAAAAATTTGGGACCACGCCGCCGGAGTGCTGGTGGTCGAAGAAGCCGGGGGCCGCGTCACCGACATGCACGGTAAGCCGCTAGATTTCGCCAGCGCCGCCCGCTTTCCCAACAACCCTGGGGTCGTCGCCAGCAACGGCAGCATCCACGACGCGGTACTAAAGGCATTAGCTGAGTAATGAGACTTATAGCAAGGGATGTGCCGTTGGGGGATAGAGAGGGTGTTTTACATCGAGTTCGCCTTGAGAAACCCCGCTTCAAAACATGGATCTCCTAGAGGCATTGCTATGCAATATCTCTATAAGCCAAGGGAGGAAAAATGGAAGATAGACAGATCTTGTCTACCTATCTACCCCTGAGAGGGCTAATATGCAGACTGCTTGCCGCCTATCTACCTTCTGAGGGTGATTATGGGGCAGATAGTCCGCATGTCTACCCCATAGTGGGGATATAGGCAGACGAGATCAGTCCAACAACTTTTAGAACTCATGAGGCTAGTTGCGATGTACAGCCCCATACAGGATGGTATAGATAAATCAGTTCGATCGTCACAGTATTCAGAAGTACAGCCTCCCAGAAGCCTTGCTGGGTTGGTGCATTGCTTTTGGGAACTCAAAACAATCACTGAACTGCTAGACGATTTTCACTATCACGCATTACCTGATGCTTGCGTGAACATTCTGTTCAACCAAGTCGACACCGACATAGCGGGAGTAACGGCACTTCGCACCAAGGCTGAAGTATTAAACCTTGGAAAATCATTTCACTATGTTGGTATTCAGTTTTATCCAGGGGTGTGGCAGGGTAAACAGGAGAAGATATTCGATAGCTATGTAGGAACGCCCTATTTAGGCAGTTTGCCACTGATACAAGTAAGTAAAAATATTAAAGATCTGAATTTTAATAGTAAACTGTCGGCACTTTCAGATTTAGTTGAGTGGTTTCTTAAAGAAGAATTGATAAAATATAATGCTCTGACAGCGGGAATTCTGGAGCAACTCGATCGAATTCATACAGTGGCAGACATGGCAAGAATTGCGAAATTATCACCACGTCAGCTTCAGCGAGAACTGAAACGAATAACTGGCTTCTCGCCACACGATTTTCTTAAAGTACTGCGCGTACAGCAATCGTTCAGAAGGCACTACCTTGAATTGTACGCAGACCAGTCTCACTATATTCATTCATTTCGCAAGGTCACTGGTTATACACCCGCGAAGTACACCGCCAAGTTTGATGTCTGATTTCTACAATACAAGCCGCAACGCGCTAGATACACTATAGGCTCCACGATCGACTTGGAGAATGAGATGGAGAAGCCTAATGCAATCGGCTGGTTTGATATTTACGTAGAAGATATGGATCGAGCTGTGAGGTTCTATGAGCACGTACTCGGTCAGAAACTGGAGCAGATTGTTGATCCGACAGGCGAAACACAAATGATGAGCTTTTCGGCAAATATGGAAGCGTATGGTGCATCTGGTGCTTTAGTAAAATCGAAACATTCTCGCCCCGGAGTTGGTGGCACGATGGTTTACTTCAGTGTTGAAGATTGTTCTGTACAAGAGTCCCGAATCATTGCGGCAAATGGTAAGATCGTCAGATCAAAGTTCTCGATTGGGGAGTTTGGGTGGCTGACTCTGTGCGTAGACACTGAGGGCAATATGTTTGGTCTTAACTCAATGAACTGACTGGTGTGAACGATCAATTTCTGGTTAATTGCTATCCAAGATGCTTTCCGATGCGATTGGTGAGTTCTAACAATCCGCCTGCACGCCGACCGTATGAGATTTGTCGGTTTAGACCGCAAAATTATTAGCGGCGGGTGAGGCGGAACGTTATATGGCTTCTACATATTGCTCTTTGCGATCGCAGATCTCTTAGAGGTTTAGCTTAGTTGGCAAAACCCAACACCACCGCTACTTCTTTAAAGCACCGTGGGGGCATTCCCCCCTTAGATTTGTTGGGCTTCCTTCGCCAAACCGACCGACAAATTGTGGGTTTGATAGACCACTAATCAAGGCTGTAGAGCGGACGCGACGACTCCTGCGCCTCAACATCCTCCCGCAGCCACACCTGGCGGGGCGAGCCAATGGCGATGTGGTGACGGTCAAGGGCCATCTTCAACCGCCGTCGAAACTCCATTGATACCAGCCACTGCTTCAGCGGAATCGTCTTGATCCAAATCCGAATCAGAATGCCGCTGTGAGAAATCTCCTGCACCCCAAAAAATTCGTGGGTGTCTAAAATCTGCGGCCCCCATTCCGGGTCGGCGGCTAGCTCATCAGCGGTTTCGCGCACCACTGCCAGCGCCTGGTTAACGTCGGTATTGTAGGCCACCTCCACATCGATGGTGGTGCGCGACCAGTGGCGGGTCATGTTGCGCACGTGGGTAATCGAGCTATTGGGTAGAGTAATCAGCTCGCCAGCCGGGTTGCGCAGCTGGGTCACGCGCAGGTTGAGGTTTTCGACAAAGCCGTCGATGTCACCCACCATAATTACATCACCAATCCGAAACTGATCTTCCAGCAAAATCAAAAAGCCATTGACCAGATCTTTGACCAGGTTTTGGGACGCAAACGACAGCACCAAGGCCACCAGCGTCCCCAGGGCCAGCACCGACCCCGGCACCAGGCTGAGCCACTGGAGCACCCAGATTAAGCCAATGATGTAGACCACTACTGTTTTAACGCCCTTAATCACCTGAGCGATCGTGTGGATGCGCTGCAGGTTGGTCGAGGTCATTGGCTGCCCCTTAGCAAACTTTTGAATGAACCGATCGACCGCCAGGTTAATCAGGCGATCGATCAGCCCCACCACAAACCAGGTGAGCAAAATCACCACCGGAGCCAGCACCATTTTTTGGGCAAACTGGCGGGTCTGGGGGAACAGATTAAAGCTGTAGGCCATGCTGAGCGCCCACATTGACGCCACGCCCCAAAACAAAAGCCATCGCACCAGCCGCACCCCCTGAAGCTGGTGCTCTAGCTTCAGGTGCTGGTACAGCCCATGGCGCAGCTGTGGATCTTGATGGCCGTGGGGCGGGTGATCGGCCCCTCCGGCTTCGTGCAGCTGGGCCTCAATTAGCGCCGACTCCGCTGTTCGGCGCTGGTGCAGCCGGTGCTCGTAGCGCCCCAGCCAGACCCGAAGGGCAAACAAGATCAGGCTCAAAACCAGCGTAGTCACCATCACCTGGACGGCTGTGGTAACTTGCTGCCGCAGTGCTTCTGGCTGGCGTTGGGCCACCGCCTGGCGCAGCTCCTGACTCAAAATTTCCTCCCACTGCTCGGCCAAGACTTGCTTACTGGAGGCCACGTGGTATTGCACATCGGTATCGGTCACAGTCAGCAATACCCTTGGCTCAGCCAGGCCCGCATCTTGGGCAAACAAAACCGGGTAGTTGTCGATATCTTTGATCACCACCTCCAGGGTCTCGGGGTTGAGCGGGGTGGCCGACGCCTGGGCCGCCGGAAACAGACGCTGTAAATTAGCTTCGATCTGCCGCGCCCGCACCTCCACTGGCAGCTGGTTGACAATCTCGGTCCGATTAAAGACTACGGGTGAGGCCACCCTAAACAGGACTTGGCCATCGAGCTGAACCGCCGCCGACTCTAGATTACCGCTCCGCTCGACGTTGATGGGCAGGGGCTCGCTGCTGCCACTAGAGGGGGGAATGGGCAGCAGCTGGGCCAAAGCGCTAGTTGAGGGCAGTACCAAACTGGATAGGACCACCAGAAGCAGGGTAAGACCCGCCACAACAACCTGGCGCAGCAGTCGGGTTCGGAGCCAGGGGGGAAGTTTGAGCATAGGACGGGCTTTTCCGCAAGCGTTCAAACACAAGTTAACCCTTAAACCCAAAGTGTCAAGTTAAATTGCGAACAGTTAGGGCAAACAGTTTAGGCCGGGCTGTCGGGGGCAACACCGTATAGCTCCCGCACCGACTCTTGCACCAGCACCGCCAGGGTTGCGATCCCCAGCACAGTACCCAGCGGCGTAAACAGCAGTGCCCCACAAGCTACTACGACGCTAAACCAGTAGTGTTTGTGCCGCCGCAAACAGCCGCCCGAAACAATCAGCGCGATCGCCAGCACCAGACCATAGACAAACAGCGCCAGGCCGATCGCCAAAAAAATCAGCCCAGCGGCAAACGGTGGCAGCTCACTATCGCCGCTGGTCATACTCTCTGGGGCCAGCAGCACTACCCCGCCGATCGCCACAAACACCAGCGGCAGCATCGCAAAGGCCAGCACCAGCCCCGCCACCACGTAGTGCAGCATCGCCAATACCTTCAACCGCTCAATGTCCTGACTGGGGGGCAGCGGGGTCATGATAGAAAAATCTCAATTAATACATCCTCTACACAGATCTTGTACCGCCTAGCGCCCCGGCTTAGGATAGTGTGTCTCAACATTAAGCGGGTGCAGAGCAAGATCGGCTGCGATCTCGAACTCTACCGAAAACCATTCCACATTCCCCCACCCGGAGCGGCCCGACCCCATGGGAAGTGTCATCGTTTCAC
>NZ_JADEXE010000388.1 GCF_015207265.1 Nodosilinea sp. LEGE 07298
GTACCGCACTGAGCCTTGAGCTGCTTGGCCAAAGCCGCCAGCGAGTCGGGCGTGTGCTGAAAGCCTGTGATTACCGTCACGGTTTTGCCGCCGCGCCCCTTGCGGCTGACCTGCACCCGCACCGTTTGCTGATGGGGAGGGCGATCGGGCACCCCCCGCGCCATTGGGTCGGCGGGGCCAAACTCGCGGTAGACGTGGCGGTCGGTTGCCCCCGAACCGGGTCCAGAACCTGCCCCTGATTTAGACTTACCCTTAGCCATAACCGTTCAATAGACTGCCTGATTTATACCATTTAGGGGGAGATGGAATGTAAGGTTTAGGGCTGTAGGCGTAAGGTCGGCCTGCACCTGAAACCCTGAACCTCAAACCTTAAACCCTTCCCCTGCAATCGCTACACTATAGGTAGGCCGTTTACCCCACCCCTATGCAACTTCACCTCAAGGTCTGGCGTCAGGCCGATGCCGATACCCCCGGCCAGTTTCAGACTCATACCGTAGACAATGCCCACCCCGATATGTCGTTCTTAGAGCTGCTTGACGTACTTAACGAGCAACTCATTCATGCCGGAGCTAACCCGGTGGAGTTTGACCACGACTGCCGCGAAGGCATCTGCGGCTCGTGCGGCGTCATGATCAACGGTAAAGCCCACGGTGGACTGCCTCAAACGGCGACGTGCCAGTTGTACCTGCGGCACTTTGAGGATGGCGACGAAATCACGATTGAACCCTGGCGAGCCAAGGGGTTTCCGGTGATCAAAGACCTGGTGGTCGACCGGGCGGCGCTCGATCGCATCATCATGGCGGGCGGCTACATTTCGGTGAAGACTGGGTCGGCCCCCGAGGCCAACACTATCCCGGTGGCTAAAGCCAGCGCCGATATGGCCTTTGACTATGCCACTTGCATCGGCTGCGGAGCCTGTGTTGCCGCTTGCCCCAATGCCTCAGCCTCCCTGTTCACCGCAGCCAAAGTGGCTCACCTGGCCCAGCTGCCCCAGGGCCACCCAGAGCGGCAGGGGCGGGTGCTGGCGATGGGTGACCAAATGGCGACTGAGGGCTTTGGCGACTGCTCTAACCACGGTGAATGTCAGGCAGTGTGCCCCAAGGGAATCTCGATCGATGCGATCGCCACCATGCGTCGCGAGTACGTGCGCGCGATCGCGGGCTCATAGCACCAGCGCTACCACCAGCCGGGTCAGGTCGTCGCCATAGGGCAGCAGGCTCTAAAAAAACGATGGGTGCTGAATCGACTTAGCGCTACTCCTCTTGTTGCCAAATGCGAACAGTGCCGTCCCACCCGGCGCTGACTAGAGTCTTGCCATCGGGGGCAAAATCTACGCCCCACACCCAGCCCTCATGGCCCTGCAAAATTGATACCAGACGACCCTGCTGCATGTCCCACAGGCGAATGGTACTGTCGTTGCTGGCGGTGGCTAGCAGCTGACCGTCGGGGCTAAAGGCAATGCTGTTGACCTGGGCTGGATGAGCTTTAAAGCAAGTGGTTTGGCGGCCGCTGTTGAGCTTCCAAAAACGCACGGTGCAGTCGGCGCTGGCGCTGGCTAGTAACCAGTTGTTGGGGCTAGCAGCTACCGCGAGTATCTCGGCTGTGTGGCCTGTCAGCACATGGTTGCTGCCTTTACCCTTGAGCCGATACAGGCGCAGGGTTTTATCCTGGCTGCCGCTGATCAGGGTGGTGCCATCGGGACTGACAGCGATCGCACGGATCCAATGAGTATGGCCGTTAAATTGATGGATAAGGGCGCGATCGCTGAGCCGCCAGACGCAGATTTTGTGGTCCTGGCCGCCGCTGAACAGGTACTTGCCGCTGGGGCTAAAGGCCACAGCCCGCACCCAGTTGGTATGGCCTTCTAGCTGGCCCAGGGCCTCCCCCGTGGTGAAATCCCATAGCTGAATAATGTTGTCATTGCTGACGCTGGCAAAGCAGGTGCGATCGGGGCTAACGGCGACCGCCCTGACCCAGGCCAGGTGGTTGTTGATCACCTGCATGGTGTGGCCGGTGGCTAGGTTCCATACCCGCACGGTTTTGTCGCCGCTGCCGCTGATAATAAAGTTGCCGTCGGCACTCACCGCGATCGATCGCACCCAGCTGCTGTGGCCAGTTAGCACCTGGCTACAGCCCCATTTAGGAGTGCGGGACGGGGCCGAACGAGCTGAGGCTGCATCGGCAGAGCGGTTGAGGGCGGTAGTCATATCCACCAGTTCAAAGGCGGCAGGATCACCGTTTGGGTCGCCCTGGGAGAGCGAGTCAGGGGGCTGAGGGGGCATGACAAGGGTACGCATCGACATAGGGGCTTTAATTCGATCGCTAGCGACGGTGAACCTAGACGCAAACTAACTCCAGCCTGCAAAAACCACCGTCTACTACACCCTGTCAGCATCCTATTCCGAAATGCTGCTCGGTATTTAGACTACGTACTGATTCAAATGCTGGATTAGCGTACTAGATTCACAATCTAATCTCTCTGTCATTGTGCTAGCCCTACTTCAAAAGATATACTTCGACGGAGCTAAAGTGTGCCTGACCAAGGGTACTCTTCATTGTTTCGTTGAATCTGTCTAAAGGTAACTCTGAGGCCGTAAAGCCTTGAATAAAAAGGGCTATAGAGTTTAGAGCTGACTGTATATCTGGCTACAGCGTTTACTTGTTCAACATGACATTACAGTAATCATTGTGCTGGCAGAAGTCGATAAGCGCAGCCAAAATTAAGCCATCCAAACGACTATCTAGCTCGCCCAGGAACCATAGAAAATTGCTATGGCTAACCTCCAAATCTATCCATAGCATGCTGCTAAATATTTCAAGACCGTTGAGGATATGGTCGCCAATCTTGCAGCTTTATCCAAGTGAGATCTGCTGCGGGAAGACTTTTAACGACTAGTACTCGACGGCTGAAATATGCCCACCATTCCGAATTGCTTGGCTCCCTAGCCCCCCTGCTCCCTAGCCCCCGGAGAATAGTATCTAAACTTATGCCACAGAGTACTAGGCTCAGGCGATGCTGCCGCGCTTGCGGGCTTCTTTGTAGGAGGTGCCGACATTCTTAAGCCCAGCGCGGATCATTTCTTGCTCAAGTAGGGCAAAAAAGCGGGTGCGATCACCCCCCCGCACCACCGCCTGATTGTGGGCTTCAGCCAAAGCTACCGGATACCCGTAGCCTTTTTGCACCTGGGTTAGCACCATGCTGAGCGCCATTTCGCACAGGGCCTCGTTCGCCATCACCCACTGGGGCACTTCTACCCGCGCCACCTCCGGGCCAACATTCAAGTAGCAAAAATACACCCGGTGCTCAGCAGCGTACAACTCCAAAATGCTGGCCGTGCTGCGCCAGAAGGGGCTGCGCTGCCCAGGCTCTAGCTCAGTGGCCCAAAAGGTGGCGTCTCGCAGCGGCAAGAATCGACCGCAAGGGGCACGGTCGGCCTGACCTCTGTCATCGCTACCGCCGCTATTACTACAGTGGGTTTGGCAATCAGGTTGCAAAAACGGGCAGGCGGCAAACCGCAAAAAGTTCATCGCCTCACCGCTGCGGCTGGCGCTGAGATAGCCCACCAGGGGAATGTTTTGCCGTCGCAGCCGCTCCCACGCGTCGAGAATGGGGGGCAGAATGCGATCGCGGGCCTCAGCAGGCAGCGCCTCCAAAAACCAGTAGATCAGCGACCCGTCGACTAGGGCCAACACCGGCACTGGTTCTGGTTCGGAACCGGAAACTATTAAGCTATCGTGAACGGCTTCCCCCAGTTCCGCCAGCACAATTGCCTCGGCGATCGTGCGGCGGTGGCCCATCCACTCTTCGGTGCTAATGCCCCACTGGCGCGATAAGTAAAGATCTTCGGCGCGGTACACCACCTCCGGCAGGCTGTCGAGCAATGGGAATCGGCTCTGGCCATAGTGCAGCACCACCCGGCCTACATTAATTAAGTAGCAGTAGGCAATCTCGTGGTGGCTGGGGGAAATCTGCGACCCATCGGTAGCCAGCACCGTGTGGGCCTCGGGGGCGGCAGCTATGGCGGTGCGAAGGCTCAGGGATTCGGTGGGCTGGGCGGCGGTAAAGGGGGCGCGATCGCCCCAGGTTTCGGCCTGAGTGACTAGATCGGCCTGGCGGGTTGCGGCGATCGCCAGCAGCCGTCGAGCCGCTGTAACTCGCTCTTGGGCGGCGGCAGCCTCCTGGCTCAGGTGCTGGCTAATGCCCTGCATCTGCCGGGCCAGCTTCATCAGGTCGAGCATGGTAGGGGGGATTTGGTACGCCCATACTAGCACCTCCTTTGCAGAATTTTTCGTTAGAATCGGCGGCCTACGGATGCTACTTTGGCCACCATCGTTATACTGTCGTGTGGTTTATGTCTTGATCGTGTTCTGGTCGTGCTTATGGAGTCAAAATGGCTCACCTCAGGATTCACTTCGGGAGCGTTAGCAGCGTTGGGTGCTCTGGTGGTAGCGGCCCCAGTTCGGGCGGCCACCTTGCAGTACTGGTGGTTTGATGCCCAAACCAATCAACTGGTGTTTACGACCGACGGCGAGGTGCAGCCCCAGGCGCAGCTGCTGGTCAACCCAACCCGCATTGTGATTGACCTGCCCAACACACAGCTGGGCAGCACCAGCACCAGTCAGACTGTAGGCGGTGCCATTCGTGAAGTGCGGGCTGGCCAGTTCGATCGCCAAACCGCCCGCTTAGTAATTGAAGTCGCCCCCGGCTACAGCCTCAACCCTCAAGATGTGCGGGTGCAGGGCATTCGTCCAAACCAGTGGGCGGTGCAGCTGCCTGCCCCCAGTCAGGGAGCGGCTCCCCCTAACGGTGCGATTCCAGCCCCGACAGCAACGGCCAATCGAGTTGACGGCAATACCGGCACCGGAGCAGCGGCCACCCTCACAGGCGTCGTCACGACGGGCGATGGCTTTTTAATGAGAATGAGCGGCACCGCCCCCACGCCCACGGTGCAGTTCACTAACGACAATGCTGACAATCGCTTTGCCATCATCGACCTGCCCAACACTACCGTCGCCAGCACCCTCGGGGCCGACGACCTGCCCAACTACCGCTACAGCATCATCGCCTGGGATGTCGCCCAGCAGCAGACGAGTCCTCCTTCTACCCGCATTACCCTCAAACTTGGCCCCACCAGCCCCGACTGGCGTGCCCTGCGCAACAACAGCGGGGTAATTGTGCTGCCCCCCAGCGGCGTGCCCATTAGCAGCGTATCGGATGAGCCGCCGCCCCTGGCCAC